>NZ_CP039292.1:300029-600059 GCF_004798665.1 Actinomyces procaprae | reverse complement strand
CGGAGACGTTGTCAATGACGACGTTGGCGGTATGGGCGTAGAAGGAGGTGGGGTTGACCATGGGGGCGAACCAGGCCTGGTCGATGACGTACTGGTTGATAGCCTTCTGCGCGGCCTCGGCTTCCTCGTCGGTGCCGGTGCAGATGATGTCCCACTGTTCGTCGACGTACTCGTCCTTCTGATGCTCAAGATTCCAGTAGCCGGTGTCGCGTACCACGATGTCGATGTCCTGGACAGAGTCGCCGATATTGCCCAACTGCCACAGCACCACCGGGTAAGTACCCGAGAGCAGGTCGCCGATGGCGTTGGCTCCGGTTAGCGGCACCTGTTTGACGGTGATGTTCAGTTCGGCGAGCTGCTGGGTTACGTAGGGCATGAGCACGTCGTGGTTCTGGCCATCCATGGTGGGCAGCTCGAGCTCGAAACCCTCGGCGTAGCCCGCCTCGACCATGAGGGACTTGGCCTTGTCTACGTCGAAGGGGTACGGGTCGGCGAGGTCATCTAGGTATGCAGTGGAACCGGGGCGGAAGATCTGGTGCGAGACCTCACCGTGGCCTGCGTACAGGTTGTCGACCATGGCCTGCTTGTCGAAGACCATGTTGATGGCCTGGCGCACGCGGACATCACCCAGAGCTGGGATGATCTCGCCCTTGTGGTCGGTGAGCAGCAGCCGGGTGGTCTGACCGTTCATCTCCTTGACCTCGAACCCGGAGCCGGTCACCTCGTCGTAGGACTGGGCGTTAACCAGGGTGCCGTCGATCTGGCCGGTCTTGAGGGCGTTCAGCGCGGCGGTCTCGGAGGCGTACACCTTGCAGACGAGCTTGGCGTAGGGGTAGGCGTCGGCTTCCCAGTACTCCTCGTTCTTGGTGAAGGAGTACACGGATCCGCGGGTGGTTCCTGCCTCATCAAGCAGATAGGGGCCGAATCCCACGGGCTTGTCGTTCAGGTTGCCGGAGTCGATCAAATCGGGCGAGGTGAGTTTGACCCGGGAGATTCGGTCATTCATGAGGGGCTGCGGCTCGGGCCAGGTGAGCGTGATGGTCTGGGCATCAGGAACATCGAAGGTGATGCCCTCGTACAGGCTGCGCGTGGCCTCATTGGTAGCGGCGAACTCGAAGTTCGCTCTGACGGCCTCGGCGTCAGCCGTAGCACCGTCGGAGAAGGTGGTGCCCTGGCGCAGGTGCGCCGTGAAGCTCCTGCGGTCGTCGCTGATCTCCCAGGATTCGGCCAGGCTGGGCTCGAGCTCGCCGAACTCGTTCGGACGGCACACCAGCCCCCAAATCGCCTCTCCCGGCCAGCCCTGATAGCCGGGTTGATTGTTGGGATCCCAGCCTTCGATATCGGCGGTCATGCCAAGGGTGAGAGTGTCCTTGGCGCCTCCGGAGGCCGCACCGCCGCCGGTATTGTTGGCTCCTCCGGTGCAGGCGGCGAGTATCGCACCGATAGTTACAGCAGCGGAGCCGGTGAGCATGGAGCGACGGGTGACGAGTCGCATGATGTCCTCCCTTGGACGGATGGGATACGAACTCCTGGCCGAGTCGGCGTCGACTGTCGGCCGGAACCTTGCACAACCGGACTGTGCAACGTTCTACGACGACGATAGAACCTCCGAAGACGGTTGTCAAGGAGATGGTCTCGCGACGCAACATACACGAGAGTCGGCCACTCAAGCCCCCAGACCTGCCATCTCGCGCAACGACCGCGACAGCCACGCCACCATCTCACGCTATGTAGAACGGTGCACTACATCTAGAATGCCCACGTGTCCGCATCTCCCGTACCATCAGGCCAGTCGAAGCCCCGCAAGCGCGCCACCATCAAGGATGTTGCGGCCGAGGCCGGGGTTTCGGTCGCCGCCGTCTCAAAAGTGCTCCGCAACGCCTACGGGGTCTCCGATCAGATGCGGCAGCGGGTCGAGGCCGCCATCGAGAAACTGAACTATCGCCCCCGCACCGGGGCGCGCACCATGCGCGGCAGCTCGCAGACCATCGGCCTGGTACTCACGGACTTCCAATCGCCCTTCCAGTTCGAGGTGGCCGAAGCCGTTGCCTCCCGCCTCGCCGACACCCCCTACCAGGACATCCTCACCATCGCCGGCACTTCACCTGAAGGCTACCGCAGACGTATCGATTCGCTTGTGGATCTGCAAGTCGACGGCATCATTCTGATCTCCCCCAGGCTCGACATGGCGTCTCTCAATCGACTGGCCAAGACCATGCCCCTGACCACGGTGGCGCTCCACGGGGAGCCGGAACTCTTCGACACCGTCGTCACCGACGAGCATCATGGCGCACAGCTCATGGTCGACCACTTGGTGTCGCTGGGACATGAGTGGATCGCTCACACCGCCATGCCGCTCTCCAGCGTTGAGAACGGTTATCTACTGTCGCAAACGATGAGGCGCCGAGGATTCGTCCGAGCGATGGAAAACCACGGGCTCACCCCGGACGTAATTGAGACCTACTACTCGGAAGCCGGGGGACGTGACGCCGCCGAACGTGCACTCACACGACGGCATCGCCCTACCGCCATATTCGCCGGAACCGACGCCGTCGCCTTCGGAGTACTTGATTATATCGAAGAACAAGGCCTGACCGTCCCCGGGGACATGAGCGTGAGTGGCTACGACAATGTCCACGCCACGGCCTTGCGGCGCGTCTCATTGACCACCATCGACCAATCGGGGGAGCAGACCGGCAAAGCAGCGATCGACCTACTGTTGGAACGGATCAACGGGCGCGCTGAGCCGACCCGGCGCATCATCGAGCCCACGTTGGTGACTCGTAGCACAACCGCGCCTCCCCCTGCCCGCCGGTGACGCCTCGCCGGGGCCATCCTGTTCTCGCGCGCGGCAGCCCCGACCTGTGACTCCCACAGCACGGTCCGGAGGCGTGCGAACGACCTCTGCACGCCTCCGGACCGGACGCAGTCAGGCGCGTCGTCGAGCCACCAATAGCGCGCCGAGCGCGAGAACGGATACAGCACCTGCCATCAGCGCTACTGCCGGTACACCGGTCCGGGCCAATGTCTTCGCCAAGTCACTCGTCGCAGATGGCGTCGTGGTCGCCGACACCGCGGCGCCGGGCACTGTCGCGCTCGCAGTCACTGCGGTACTCGGCGCGATGGTGGAGGCCGACTGCACTGCGGGGCGGGTCGCGAGCGGCGTAGGCGCCGCATCGGTGGCCGAGGGTGTCGACATCGGAGTCGGGTCCGACTGGCTCCCGGTTTCCCGCACGACCACGCGGACCCGGGCGAGGTTCTGCACCTGGGCGAAAGAATCGGAGTTTTCTGCGGCAGCCGACGTCGCCCGCACGGTGACCCAGTAGGCACCCGGCTCAGAAAATACGTGCTCGACACTCGCACGTACGTTTTCCTCGGACGTCTGCATGGCCTCGACGTAATCACCGGTTCCGGTGAACTCCCAGTCGATACGGACCACCTCTCCTGCGGACGCCGGCATATCGGCACTCACCTCGAATCGGACCGGTTGCCCGACTTCAGCAGTGGTGGTGTCGGCAGCAAGAGTCACCACGGGCTGCACACCCGCCCGCTCCGCCGCTGTGGACGGCAGGACGACCTGACCACCGGCAACGGTGTATGAGGTGGAAGACGCCGGCTCGACGTCTTCCTCCACCCACGCCACCAGTTCACGCAGGGCTCGTTGCACCATGGGATCGTAGGAGACGATCCGGGTCGACTTCTCGCCGGTTACCGAGCCTTCAAGGTGATCGGCGTTCTCGTTTACGTAGATCCGCAACCGTTCATCCACCCCGGCATCGCCCTGGGCTGAACGCACGCGCTCGACATACCAGGGAGCGTGCCAGGTGTAGGCGTCGACGTCCTGCAAGTTCGACACCAGAATGACTTTCCCCTGGAACAGGCCCGAGTAGGTGGCACCACCCGAGATCGAACTCGCCATCATGCCTGCAATGCGCGACTGCCGCTGCGGATAGAGCGGCTCACCGGCGTCGTCGTAAAAGCGGTTGTATACCGTGAAGCCCTCCTCCTGGGGCGGAAGTTGGTGGCGGTAATAAGAGCGCGCCGCTATCGACCAGCGGTTGTCGGCAGCGATCTGTGTACCTTCCGCCAGCGCCGCCAACGCCGCCGCATCGCTCCCCTCATCCAGGTGAATGCGTCCGGTTGTAGCGTCGAGCGTGCCGACAAGCTCTCCCACGGGGGCGCCATCGTTATCCAGTACCTGCATGTCGAGGCCTTCATCCAAGGCACCAGCGGGAAAACCCTCCGTCATGAGCGCGGCCGGGGACCCGGCACCGTCGCGCTCCACAGCAGTGACGGAAAGAGTCGTATCCACCAGTGCCGCTCTGACGACTTCACCCAACGGGGAGTCTTCGGTGCCGAGGTAGCCGGACTCATTCCAGAAATCGTCGGCGTAGGTCGGGTCCATCCTCTTCACCATTGCGACATAACCGAGCAGACCGTCATCGAAGCTGTAGCCAAGAAGGTAGTCGGGGTCCTCCCAGCCCTCGAGCTGGACGCCCAGGGCAGTCATCTCCTCCAGCATCAGGGTCTGCGCATCGTTCAGACCGGCGTACGGATCGGAGCCGTTGAGTACGGCGCCGGAAATCTGCTGGCGCACGTCACCGAGAACCAATCGTCCCATCGCGCGGATGAAGAAGTTATTGGGGATGGACACGGGCGTGCCCATTACCGTGGGGACAAAGCCGTCCCAGACGCCGGTGGTGTTTTCGACGGCACCGACGGTCTGGAAGGAACCACCAGAGGGCCCATACAAGTAGCCGTATATATGGCGCCCATCGTCGCCGTAGTAGGAGGCGGCGATCTCACGGGACACTTTGGCGGCCGCCGCCGCGTGCCTGTAGCCGCTTGAGCCGGAGGCTTGGACGGTGTATCCGCCGGAGTTAACACCGAACAGGATCGTCTCATCCGCGGCGTTCTCATCGGTGAGCGGGTAGGTGTATTGGAAGAAGCGGCCCTGCCACCGCCCAGCGGGAGGCAGGTAAACGGCGAACCGCGATGACGTCCCCTCGAAGTAGCCCCGCACAATGTGCAACGTTGTCGGCGAGGTAACATCCTCCTCCGATTCGATGACGGCATCGGCGTAGGTAGCGTCGAGGCACTCGGCAGTGACAATAACCGCACCCGTAGTCGAAGTAGCACACGACTCACCACTCCCCAGAGGCGCCGCGGCGGCGCGGGCGACCGGCATACCGCCGGCCATCAACGACAATGCGCAACACAGGAATGCCCCCAGCCACAGCAGACGCCCCGTTGGCGTAATCATGCGGCGTATCCCTCTACGCCAGCCACCCCAGAGCGGGCGACGCCGTCGCGACGATGTCGGTCGTAGTTGAGAGGGCGGCATTGGCTTCTCTGTCATTGGTCTTCCTTCATGCAATCACCCCGCCGGGGGCCCTAGACGCGCACACCGTCATCGACGGCGCGAACCGCGAACGGTCGACCCGGAGGAGGCGCCAGCGCCCCTTCAGTTGTTCGTAGACCGTTCTACATACGAAAGGTAGACCGTCCGTGCGATGCTGTCAACACCTAGGGCATGCGTCAACCGCAAGTGATGGGAGCACCCTCGCTAGCGGTCCCGATTCATCTCCGGCGCCACCTGCTTACTATCTGCCGCCCGCATCGATTCTTCGCCACAGGACCGACCGGCCGCCCGTGGACAAGCTGCGATCTCCTCGAGTCAAGTCTCTTGATGTGGCGTAGACCTGGTTATGCGGTGATGGCCGTGACGGGGAACAGTGCGCGCTCGCGCCGTAGCCCGCCGCATTGCACACTTCTCCTCGGAGCCCAATCCCACAATCCGCACGATTCCGCGGTTCTACTGAGACCGCCAGCAGCCATGAGCCGCCTCCAGCGTGCAACGAGGCGCCCGTTGCACACTGGAGCCGCACCACCCAACTCCAACCCAACCGACAATTCCGCATAGTACCAACAAAAACTCAAGATCGGACGGGTTCACCCCAACGACTATTGCGTGCAAGAACACCCTCCAATTCAGTCGCAGCGCACCCGCACCGCCTCCGCTACCAACCATCGAGTTCGCCTACGCCGGGCGCCCCAGCAGAGCTCGGACCGTGGACGCCCGCGTGCAGATCTCTCCCGGCGTCAGCCTGCTTCCGACTCCCGGGCAGGCAGTGTGGGCACAGCAGCGCGAGGTTGGCCTGGCCCGCTGCGTCGCTGCCGTTCACTCAGCCAGATCCGCGGTCGTACTCACCCATGAGGCCGGGGCACTCGTACACGGCCTGTGGCTGCGCCGCGGCGAAACCGACATTCGCATCGCAGTGCCCACAAACCCCAAGCGCGCACGGCAGCCCTTGGCTCCCATCGACTTCGCGGATGCGAGCCTTCCACACCCTTCCGGGGCGGGTCGTGCCGTCAGTCTGAGACGCCGTCGCTCCCGCCTGCAGCCCGAAGATGTGGAGGTGGTCAACGGGCTACCGGTCACGACCCTGCTGAGAACGGCGGTCGACTGTGCCTTCGACCTGCCTGCGCGCGAGTCGATCACGATCGTCGATTCGGCCATGCGGGCGCTGTGCCGCCCCGACCGCTTCAACCCGCAGCAGGCCCAGTCCCGGTGGGAGCACGTTCGCCCCCAGTTGCTGGCGGCGGTGGAGGCCGAAGGACCACGGCGGGGAGCGGTGCGCGCCCGCGCCATCGTCGCCATGGCGAGCCCCTTCTCGGAGTCACCCGGTGAAAAGCCTGACCCGGCGGCTGGTTGTGGCACTCGGGCTGCCGCCACCGGAGCTGCAATACGAAATCCTGCTCGAAGCCGGCGGCCAGCGCTTCCTCGACCTCGCCTGGTCGGATCTGCGGCTGGCGATCGAGTTCGACGGCCGCAGCAAGTACAGCGTGAATGACGACCTCTGGGAGGAGAAGCTCCGACAAGACGCCATCGGCGCCATGGGCTGGTCGTTCATGCGAGTGACGTACGCAGACCTCAATGACGAGGCCCGACTGACGTCGAGAGTCATGGAGCACATGCCGCCAAGCGTGACGCTGCACGCCCGCCGCGTTCCCGGCCTGTGGGAGTAGTGCGGGTCCATTTGCGCGGGTGGGCGAACATGTCCGAACGACACGCAGGACGTTCTCGGGCCGACGAGGACGTGTTCGCCCACCCAAGGTCGTACTCGGGGCGGCGAGGTCGTACTCGAGCGCACGTGGTCGTACTCGGGCGGTCGGGCGGGGTCGTTCTGAGGCTTGCGAGGACGTCTTCGGTCCGACGAGGTCGTATTCGAGTACCCCACGCCGGTCGAATACGACCTCATCCGCCCGATACCCTCCACATTCGGGAGGGTTTAGGGCTGAAAAGGACGTGTTCGCCCGCCCGGGGTCGCATTCGGGACGAGGAGGTCGTACTCGGGCGGCCGTGGTCGTATTCGGGGTGAGGAGGTCGTATCCGGGATGAACAGGACGTGCTCGCCCGCTCAGGGTCGCACTCAGGTCTGCGGGGACTTCAACGCGCGCTTCGGACACCGCCTGCCGGGCTGCCGCCAACCCGGAAGTCGACCGCGCGTCCCTTGACCTCCTCACCCCCTTTCGCTCACTCGCCCATTGACTCGGCCCCACCCCTACAATTAACCTTTGAGTCGTTTCAACGCCCGCCCCTTGTCACCGCAGACGGAGCCACATCGTGTCAACGCAGACAACACCAGCACCTCACGCACCGCAGCAGCCCGCCACCGCGTCCGAGCTCCCGTCAGCCGCGGCGCCGGGCTCACTCCCCGAGGTCGCAGCCTCCAAGCCCGACGGCGTCCTCCCGACCGCCCGGCCCGCCGTCCCCGAGCCCGCCATCACCGCTGCCGCCCTGCCCGACCCCGTCGGCGACCTGGCGGCCCCCACTCACCTCAAGTTCGATCAATACCTCCCCGGCGACATCCTGGGCGGCGCCTCCCCCACACCGCGCCTGTCCTGGGAGATCCCCACCGCCCCCGCCGGCTGGACCCCCACCGACGCCGAGCTCGAGCTGACCCGCACCGACGCCGAGCTCGAGCTGACCCGCACCGACGCCGCCGGAAACCCGCTCGGTAACCCGCAAACACTCACGCTTCCCTCCGCCGACGGCGTCCTGGTGGACTGGCCCGCCCCCGCACTCGCCTCCCGCGAGCGCGCGGTGGTGCGGGTGCGCGTGACCGGCTCCGTCGCCGTGGCCGCCTCCGCCACCGCGCCGTCGGCCTCGGCACCCGCCACCACCGAATGGTCCGAGCCGGTCGTCTACGAGGCCGGCCTGCTGGATGCCGCCGACTGGGAGGCGCTGCCCGTCGGCCCCGCCTGGCCGGAGAACCCCGAGAGCGATCGCCGTCCGCCGCGCGTGCGCCACGAGTTCACGGTCGACCGCCCGGTGGTGGCCGCCCGCGTCTATGTCAGCGCCCACGGCCTGATCCGCGCCGAGCTCGACGGCGGCCGCGTCGGCGCCGACGAGCTGGTGCCCGGCTGGACCGTATACGGGCAGCGCCTGGTGGCCCGCGCCTACGACGTCACCGCTCAACTGCTGGACTCCTCCCCCGCCGGCGACGGCGTCGGCCGCCACGCGCTCGGCGCGCAGCTGGCCGACGGCTGGTACCGCGGACACATCGGCTTCGACGGCGGCTACCGCAACCTGTATGGCGACGACGTCGCCGCCATCATCCAGCTCGAGCTCACCCACGCCGACGGCACCCGCACCACGGTCGCCACCGGCCCGGGCTGGCGGGCGGGCGCCGGCGAGATCCTGTTCACCGGCCTGTATGAGGGTGAGACGGTGGACGCCCGCCTGCTCACTCCCGGCTGGTCGGCGCCCGGGTTCGACGACGCCGAATGGTCGCCGGTGGCCGTGGGCGCCTCGGACGCCGAGCAGCTGATCATGCCGCTGGATGCCCCGGTGCGCGCGCAGGAGACGCTGCTTCCGGTAGCGGTCACGGTGCAGGAGCGGCAGGCGATGTCGATCGGGGAGGCGGAGATCGAGACCGCCCCGGAGCGCGTACTGATCGACTTCGGGCAGAACATGTCCGGCCGCCTGCGCATCCGCGTGGCCGGCCCGGCAGGCACCACCATCACACTGCGGCACGCCGAGGTGCTGGAGGACGGCCGACTGGGTACGCGCCCGCTGCGCGGTGCCGCCGCCACCGACCGCTTCACGCTGGCCGGCGACGGCGTGGAGGAGTGGGAGCCCGCCTTCACCATCCACGGCTTCCGCTACGCGGACGTGGCCGGCTGGCCGGGTGGGGCGGCGGCCGCCAAGCGGGACATTGAGGCCGGGGCGATCACCGCCGTCGTCGTGCACACCTCCATGGAGCGGCTGGGCGCCTTCGACTGCTCGGACGAGCGCGTGAACCGCCTGCATGAGAACTCGCGGTGGTCCATGCGGGACAACTTCGTCGCTCTGCCCACCGACTGCCCGCAGCGCGACGAGCGCCTGGGCTGGACCGGCGACATCCAGGCCTTCGCCCCCACCGCGGCCTTCCACTACGGCTGCACCGGGCTGCTGTCCTCATGGCTGGCGGACCTGGCGATCGAGCAGGCCGCGCACGGCACCGTCACCTGGTACGTGCCCGTGATTCCGGGCGGGCTCTGGACCCCGCCGCGGCCGGCGGCCGTGTGGGGCGACGCCGCCACCGTGGTGCCGTGGGAGCTGTTCCGGGCCACCGGCGACCGCGGCCTGCTGGCCCAGCAGTACGACTCCGCCAGGGCCTGGGTGGATCTGGTGGACTCCCTGGCCGCCGCCGACCACGTGTGGGACTCCGGCATGCAGCTGGGCGACTGGTTGGACCCCTCCGCCCCGCCGGACAACCCCATGCAGGCGATGACCGACCCCTACCTGGTGGCCACCGCCTTCTTCGCCCAGTCGGCCCGGATCGTCGCCCGCTGGGCGGGCGTCCTCGGCAAGAACGACGACGCCGCTCACTACACCGCCCTGGCGGACGCGATCGGGGAGGGCTTCCGCGCCCGCTTCACCGACGGAGCCGGGCACATGACCTCCGACACGCAGACCGCCTACGCCCTGGCGATCACCTTCGACCTGACCGGTTCGGAGGAGCAACGCCAGGTGGCCGGGGACCGGCTGGCCGAGCTGGTGGATGCCTCCGGCGGGCACGTGTCCACGGGCTTCGCGGGCACGCCCGTGCTCACCGGGGCGCTGACGGCGACCGGTCACGCCGACGCCGCCTACCGGCTGCTGCTGACGACCTCCTGCCCGAGCTGGCTGTACACGGTCACCATGGGGGCCACCACCACCTGGGAGCGTTGGGACTCCATGCTGCCGGACGGGAGCATCAACCCCGGCGACATGACCAGTTTCAACCACTACGCCCTGGGAGCGGTGGCGGCCTGGCTGGAGCGCAGCGTCGCGGGCCTGGCGCCGGCCGAGCCCGGCTACCGGGTGATCGAGGTGGCCCCGACGCCGGGCGGGGGCCTGACCCGCGCAGAGGCCGTGCACCGCACCCCCTACGGCTGGGCGGCCTCCTCCTGGCGGCTGGTGGACGAGGCCGGCCGTGAGGTGTCCGCGCAGGCGGCCGCCGCCGGCGAGGGCCGCCTGGAACTCGACGTCGTCGTCCCGGTCGGGGCGCGGGCGCGGGTGACCCTGCCGGGACGCGAGGGGGAGCCGCCCCTCGAGCTGTCTCACGGCCGCCACCACCTGGTGGCCTGAGCAAACATCCACACGAGAACAAAGGAGTTCCCATGTCCCAACCATCCACGGTCCCGCAGGTGGGCAAGGACCCCAATATCCAGGAGCCCACCCGCCCCGGCACCTCCATGAAGTACCTGGGCGGGCGCCCGTTCTACCAGTACCTGTTCGCCTACACGATCGCGGGCATGTTCCTGTTCTCGTGCTACTCCGCCATTCCCGGCATTCTGCTGCCCAACCAGGTGCAGATGGTGGAGTTCCAGGCGTTCTTCGGCGACTATCCGCACGTCACCTCAGAGGTGCTCCAGCAGCTCGCCTCCGGCACCTACACCGGGGCGGACGCCGCCGAGCTGACGGACATCTACAACCATTACGACGGCGCCCGCGCGAGTGCCATGTCCGTGGTCAGCGCCATCGGCTCCCTCTTCACCATGTTCGCCCAGCCGATCGTCGGGGTCATCTCCGACCGGTGGCGCTCGCGCTGGGGACGGCGCTCCTTCTGGATCTGCGCCGGCGGGTTCGTGGGCGCCCTGCTCATGATCGGACTGCGCTACTCCAGCACCATCCTACTGATCACCATATTCTGGGTGGTGGCCCAGGTGGCCCTGAACTTCATGCAGGCGCCGCTGGTCACCACCATCGCCGACCGTACTCCGGAGAACCGTCTGGCGACGGTCTCCGCCTTCTCCGGAATCGGCACCATGATCGGCGGCCTGGCGGGTTCACTGGTCGCTGGCAACGCCTTCAACGCGATGGGCCTGGACGCCTACTACATCTTCGCGATTCTGGTGGCCTTCGGCGCCGCCTGCTTCGTACTGCTGGCCAAGGACCGCTCCTCCAAGGACCTGGAACTGCCGCGCTTTGACGTCAAGACCTTCATCATCGGCTTCACCATCGCCCTGCGCGACCGCGACTACCGCTGGGTGTGGTTCGCCCGGCTGCTCATGTTCCTCGGCTACACCTCCTCCACCACCTTCAACCTGTACGTCCTCCAGTCCTATGTGCGCCCGGCCCTGACCCAGGCAGAGGCAAATGCCATGGTCCCCATCCTGAGCCTGGTGGCCATGCCCGGCATGATCATCATGATGCTCGTCTCCGGACGGCTGTCGGACAAGCTGGGGCGCCGCAAGCCCTTTGTCATCTACTCCTCCTTCGCGCTCATGGCACTGTATGCGCTGCCCGCCGTCTGGCCCACGGTTGCGAGCCTGCTGATCATGTCGGCCCTGTCCGGCTTCGCCTTCGGCGCCTTCATGACCGTGGACCAGGCCCTGTTCATCGATGTCCTGCCGGACCCGGAGGCCGCGGGCCGCGACCTGGGTGTGGCCAACGCGGCCACGAACATCGGGCAGATGCTGGCCCCCGTGATCGCCGGCCAGCTGGTAGCCCGCATCGCCGGCGCCGCCGGGTACCGCATGATCTACGTCTTCGCCATGGTCATGCTGCTGCTGGCGGCACTTGCCATCTACCCGGTCAAGAAGGTCAAGTGACATGCCCGCCGACCAGCCGACTCCCGACGCGCCCAGTCCCGTCGCCCACCCCGCTTCCACGCCGGTGGCCGTCCCCGAGCCCGGCCCTGGCCCGGTGGTCACGGCCCCCTGCGGGGCGGTGCGCGGGGTCTGGCGGCGGATCATCTCGGCCACCGGCTCCCCCGCCCGCTTCAGCCGCTCCGCCGTCTTCTACGGGATTCCCTTCGCCGAGCCGCCGACCGGCCCACGCCGCTTCCTGGCGCCGGTGCGCCGCGGACGCTGGGAGGGCGTGCGGGACGCCTCCCGCCCCGGTCCCACCCCGCAGCGGCGTCCCTTCGGGGAGACCACCGCCATCCCCGAGCCGTCTATCCCCGGGGACGACGTCCTCGCGGTGAGCGTCTTCACCTCCGCACCCGGGGACGCGGACGCCCGCCTGCCGGTGCTCGTGTGGATTCACGGCGGCGGCTTCTACGCGGGCAGCCCGGCCAGCCCCTTCTACGACGGGGCCGCCTTCAACCGCGACGGCGTGGTCACCGTGTCCATCTCCTACCGGCTGGGCTTCGACGGCTTCGGCTGGATCCCCGACTCCGACGCCCCGGTCAACCGCGGCGTGCTGGACCAGATCCTCGCCCTGGAGTGGGTGCGGGACAATATCGCCGCCTTCGGCGGGGACCCGGAGCGGATCACCGTCGGCGGGCAGAGCGCCGGGGGCGCATCCGCCCTGGTGCTGCTGGTGTCCCCGCGCGCCCGCGGCCTGCTGCACGGGGTGATCTGCGAGTCGGGCGGTACGACGGCGGCGACCACTGCCGACGCCCGCGTGATCGGGGAGCGGGCCGCCCAGATCGCCGGCATCACCCCGGAGCTGGCGGGCTGGCGCTCCGTGTCGGAGGAACGGGTGCTGGACGTCTCGGAGCAGCTCGGCCGGGAGTTCCCGCTGTTCGACGTCTCCGCCGACCTGTCGCGCTTCATCCGCCCGCCCCGGGCCATCTCCCGCACCTTCATGCCGGTGGTGGACGGGGACATCATCCCCGCCGCCACCCTGGACGCGGCGACCGCGGCGGCGAATGTGCCGGTCCTGTGCGGCGGAGTGCGCCACGAGCTCACCCCCATTGGCCGGGCGCTCGCCGGAGAGATGGCCGGGCGCGGCGCCGCGGAGCTGCTGGCCGAGGCCGGCATGCGCCCGGAGCGGATCACGCAGCTGGCCGCCACCTACCCGGAACTGGCCGGCGACGAGGAGCTGCTGGTGGGCCAGGTGGTCTCCAACGGCCTGTTCCGCCTGCCGGTACTTCAGTGGGTGCGGCGGCGCGGCGCCGACCCGGTCGCGGCCGACCGCACCTGGCTGTACGACTTCTCCTGGTGCTCGGCCCTGCCCGCGCCGGCGGGCGGCCTGTCCACCCACTGCATGGAGGTGCCCTTCGTCTTCGACTGCCTGGCCCACCCGCACGCCGACGGCGTCCAGGGTTCACCACGCCCGCAGTCACTGGCCGATGTCATGCACGCCGACTGGGTGCGCTTCATCCGCGACGGCGCACCGGGCTGGGCGCCCTGGGCACGGGCCGGCACCGGACGCCGCTACGGCGGCCCGGCCGCCCCCGCCGGCGCCGTCGACGAGATCGTTTATCCCCTGGAGCTGGCCATGCTGGCCGACGCCGAATCCGCGCAATAGGAGCCCGCATCATGTCCGACAACAGTCAAGCCGCCGCGCAGCCGGACCGGACCCCGGTACGGCCATCGCCGTCGCCCGGTGGCCCGGCGCCCGAACCGGCCGGCAACATCCCCGCCTCCGTGCGCGCCGCCCTGAAGCTGCCTGAGGCAGACGGCCCCGCCTCCCACGCCATCCATGAGGTGCTGGAGCTCCCCATGCCGGACGGGACCGTGCTGCGCGCCGACGTCGTACGCCCCGCCGACGACGGCACCCACCCGGTGCTGCTGACCCGCTGCCCCTACTTCGGGGCCTGGCGGCCCATGGTGTCCGAGGTGTCCGGCGTCGACCCGGCCACGCCCGGCCTCATGGCGGGAGTGCTGGGCATGCAGGCGGCTGTCAGCCTGGACCGGGCCATCGCCGAGGGCTTCGCGGTGGTCGCCCAGGCCTGCCGCGGCACGGACATCTCCGACGGCGACTTCCGCTTCTACGTCGACGAGGCCGCGGACGGCACCGCCACGCGCGCGGCGCTGTCCGCCCTGCCCTGGTGCGACGGGCGGATACTCACTTTCGGCAACTCCTACCTGACCACCACCCAGTTCACCGCCGCCCTGGCCGACACCGAGCACCTGGCCGCCATGACCGCCTGGGTGTCCCCCTCCACCTATGACGACGACCTGGCCATGCGCGGCGGCGTACTGCTGGAGGGGCCGTCGTACGAGTGGGCGCGCCAGCAGGTGCGCACCGGGCTTTGGCGCGACGGGCGCCCGGACGCCCCACAGGAGACGCTGCCCGAACCGGTTGAGGCCTTCACGCCCTACCTGGAACGGGTCGGGATCGCACAGGCCGCGCAGGACCTGGCTACGGCGCACCGGGCCGGCGGGCACGTGGTCGACTGGGTGCGCCACCCGCTGCACGACGCCTACTGGGAGCGGCTCGTCTACCCGGTGGACGGGCTGGCGGACCTGGCGGTGCCGACGCTGCACGTGTCCGGCTGGTACGACCTGTTCCAGGGCGGCACCCTGCGCAACTTCACGGCCATGGCCGCAGGCGCCGCCGCGCGGGGCCGTCCCGGAGACGTGCGCCTGGTGGTCGGCCCCTGGACGCACCTGACCTTTGACGGGCATCTGGCCGGGCGTGACTTCCCCGGCGGCGGCACCGACGACGTCGGCCTGGGGGAACTGAGCCTGGACTTCTGGAAGGCGGCCCTCGGGGATGAGCAGGCGGCGGCGCGCCTGCCGGAGGACCCCGTGCGCGTCTATGTCATGGGGGCGGATCGGTGGATCGACCTGCCCGCCTGGCCCGCCCCCGACGCCGTCGAGCAGGCCTGGCGCCTGGGCGCGGGCGGGGTGCTGCACACTCCCGACGGCCAGGCGGAGCGGGACGACGCCTCAACGGGCTGGACCGCCTGGGTGCACGACCCGGCCGAGCCGGTGCCCACCGCGGGCGGCCAGATGCTCATGGGTCCGCCGGAGAACGCCGGCCCGCACGACCAGCGCAGTATCGAGGCGCGCGACGACGTAGCGGTGTTCACCAGCGCGCCGCTGACCGAGCCGGTGACGCTGCTCGGCCCGGTGCGGCTGCGCGCCTGGGTGGCGGCGGACGCCGTCGACGCCCACCTGCACGCGGCCCTGACCGAGGTGAGCCCGGACGGCACCTCCACCCTGCTGACCGACGGCGTGCTGCGGCTCAGCGCCCGCGCCGGGGCCGAGCGCCGCGACCCGCTCACCCCCGGCGAACCCGTGGAGGTGGATGTGGACATGTGGTCCACCGGCGTGCACCTGCCCGCCGGGCACCGCCTGCGCGTAGACCTGGCGGGCTCCAACTGGCCGCGCTACAGCGTGGCCGACCCGGCGGGCGGGGCCCCGGTGACCATGCGGGTGCTGCACGACGCCGCCCACCCCAGCGCCGTCGTCGTCACCGCCGTCGACCTGGCGGCCCACCCCGCCGCTCCCCCTCACCGAGGTCGGTCGATATAACCGCCGAGGTCGGTCGAAACGGTTCGGGCCGGACCGGGCGGGCTGCATTACTTTGAAATGTCAGTCGCTTCGGGAAGCGGGCAGGACTCCGAGAACCTCCCGCCGACGGTCTCCACCACACCCCCGTCGGGAAGACGCAGCGTGGTCGGCGTTCCCTGCGGTGTCTCTCCCCGCATCCGGAAGACGCCGTCGGTGATCGTCCAGGCAATGTCAATCAGACCGGCGGCCGTCTTAAGGATCGCCTGGCAGTTGGACAGGCCGCCTCCGGGACTGGGCGCGATCTCCACCGCCGTGTAACCGGGCGCGGCAGGACGAATGCCAGCCACGTACTCGTGCAGGAAGGTACTGACCGCGCCCTTGGCGTAGTGGTTCTGGGAGTTGTGCGGCCGCCCTTCGGCGTCAATGCCATCCCACTCCTCCCAGATGGAGGTGGCACCGCGCTCGACCATGACCAACCAGCCCGGCTCCTTGGGCTGAAGCAGCACCTGGTAGGCCAGGTCCAGGTAGCCGGCGTCGGCCAGCGTGGGCAGGAGCAGGCCGGTGGACAGGAAACCGGTCGACAGTCGGCAGCCGTTCTTGCGGATCAATTCGGCCAAGCGCGCGGCGGCGTCCTCCCGCTGTGCGGGCTCAACCAGGTCGAAGGCGAGAGCACGCACGTAATTCGCCTGGGTCGGCTGGGTCAGCCGCATACCCGACTGAGCCGACTTCGGGGTCGCATCGACGAACTCGGCGCGCCAGGCGGCCGCCACCCGATCCGACAACTCGCCGAATCGCACGGCGTCGTCCCGCTTGCCGAGGATCTCGGCGGTATCGGCGAGTATGCGCGCCGAGCGGGCGAAGTAGGCGGTGGCCACAATGCCGAAGTCTCCTCGGGGATCCCATTGGACACCCGGCTCAGTCCACTCCCCCCATTGGAAACCGGTGTCCCACAGGTAGCGGTCGTGCTCGCGCCACTCGGCGTGCTTCTTGGCCCGTGTGGGATGACGGTCGGAGGCGGCCACCCGCTCGACGCGCTCCACCCACCGCCGCATCATCGGATAGGCCTCGGCGAGTGCCTCGACATCGCCGTAGGCACGGTACATCTCCCAGGGGAACAATGGTGGCCGCATCACCCCAGCCGGCGGCACCGGACAGATCCGGCAGCGGGCTGGAGTCATCGGTTCCCGTGTCCGGTGCGGCGTTGGGGATGGTGCCGTCCTCCCGCTGCTCGTCAGCGAGGGAGCGCAGCCACTTGCGGGCAAAACCGCCGACGTCGTCGAGGAAGGCGGCGGTGCGGGCGAAGACCTGAAAGTCGCCGGTGTAGCCCCAGCGCTCCCGCTGCGGACAGTCGGTGGGCAGGTCACAGGAGTTGGACCGCCAGGCCCGCACCGTGTTGGCGTGCAGTCGATTGATGTCCCGGTTGGAGCAGGTGAAGCCACCGCGCTGCATCAGGTCGCTACGGACCTCGATCGCGGTTATCCTGCCCGGATCCAAGGGCCAATCGGCGCCGTCGATGGCGACGTAGCGGAAGCCGTGAGTGGTGTGCCGGGGCTCGACGACGTCCTCGGCGACTCCCCGCGAAATAATCGTGTCCACCTGACCCAACGGGTAGGGCTCCTTTCGGAAGGGCGGAGCGTACCGTAAGTGCCTCGTCGTCATGTACCGTTGGCGTCGAGCACCTCGAAGTGAGTGAGTTTCAGGCGCGTGCCACAGGGGCCTAGATCGCTCAGACGCACCCAGCCGCTAAGCATTCGCCCGAAGTCGACGATCTGTCGTCCCGAGGGCAGACGGGAGATGTGCCGCGCGGGCAGCGGCTCCCCCCGCCGTACGGGCGGGGCGGGTGATGCTGCCAGTCGCGTGCGGTCGCGGGTCAGCGGGGTGTCGGCGATGGCGGCGGGCTCCCACTTCTCCCGCCCGATTCGGGGCAGATCGGTGGTCTGTCCGTCCATGAGATCCGCGGCCGTAATGGCGCCGACGGCGACCTCCCAGCCGGGCCCGGTGACCACCCGGCGCGGGGGCCGGGGTCCCGGCTTCATCCCCGGCCAGCGGCGAGCCGCCGACCGTGAGAGCGGCGATTACGGCGGTGACCTCGCCATAGTTGTCCGGAACTCGACTGGGGCCGCAGCGGCCCCGGAACCAGCCGTCGGAGACCACCAGCCGCAACTCGTTCTCCCCCTCGCACAGCATTCCGGCGACATCCCAGGTCTGCACGTACAGGGTCTTGCGGTAGCTGGTGGCCCCGGGGGCGGCGAGTTCGACGTCGCCGACACGCGCGCCGTTGATGAACGCCTCGTAGATGCCGTGGGCGGTGGCCGTGAGTCGGGCCGGCCCGGCGGCCTCGGCGGCGGAGACGGTCAGGTGGGTGCGCAGTTCATAGGCGGGTCGGTTTCCGGCCACAGGGGTCGGCGTGGGTGTGGCGAGCCAGGCGGCATCGTCCAGGTCGGTCAGGACGGGACCAACGAGTGGTGCGGGGTTACTGATCATCGGGCGGTTACCTTTATTCGATCGCTGAACGGCACCGCGGAGCTGCCCCCGACGGCGACATCAAGGGTGGTCTCACTTTGCACCCATTCGCACGTCGCCGTGGACCAGTAGCGCAACTGATCCGGTCCGAGAGGGAACTTCACCGTCACCGTCTCCCCCCCGCGGGCACATGCACGCGCCGGAATCCCTTGAGTTCGCGCACCGGACGGGTGGCCGTACCGTAGCGCTGGTGAATGTACAGCTGGACCACCTCATCGGCGTCGATGCGGGAGGTGTTGGTGACGTCCACGCTCACCGTCACGGTCTCACCCACCACCATGCACTCGGGCACGCGCACCGGCCCGTAGGCGAAGGCCGCATAGCTAAGGCCGTGCCCGAAGACGTAACGGGGTGCGGTTGAGGCATCATTCCAGTAACGGGTATCTGCGCCCTCGGGGGCGAAGGTGGTGCGGTGTGCGTAATAAGTCGGCAGCTGCCCCACGTGCCGGGGCCAGGTGAAGGGCAGGCGTCCCGCCGGGGAGACGTCCCCGAAGAGAGCGGCGGCTACGGCCTCCCCTCCCCGGGTACCCGGGTACCAGACCTGGAGGATGGCGGCGGCGCCGTCGGCCGGGCACAGGTCCAGAGGACGACCGCTCATCACCAGCACCACGGTGGGGGTGCCGGTGGCGATGACGCGCCGCAGCAGCTCGGCCTGGCGGCCGGGCAGGTCGAGGGTGGAGGCGGAGGACTTCTCGCCGATCATGTTCTGGTTCTGGCCGACGACGACGATCGCCACCTCACTGGCTGCGGCCAGGCCTACGGCGTGGTCGAGTTCCGCATCCGCGTCGAAGCCCTCCGGGGTGGCGGGCAGGCGGCCGGTATCCAAATGGTCGAATATGGAGGGCTGGGTGCGTTCGGCGGTCGCCAGCGCACGGGCGTACTCGACAGCGACGCCTTCGCCGGCGCGCGCCCGGATTCCATCGAGGATGGAGACGGACTCCTCCACGTCCTTGTCGAACACCCACGGGCCGAGCACATCGCGCTTGGAGTCCGCCAGGTCCCCGAGTACGGCGATCCGGTGCACGGCACCATCACCGGCGGTCAGCGGCAGAGTACCGTCATTTTCCAGCAGCACCAGGGTCTCCTCCGCCGCCCGCCGGGCGGCCTCCCGGTGCGCAGGGTCATTCAGGACGGCGGACGCGTCGGCGTCGGCATAGGGGTGCTCGAACAGACCGAGGCGGAATTTGGCGGCCAGCACCCGGCGGACCGCCGTGTCCAGCGCGGCCTCGTCTACACGACCGGTATCGAGACCGGCCTGGAGGTGCTCAAATGCGGCCGGGCCGTTGGCCATCTCCATGTCCAGTCCGGCGGTGAGGGCGCGGGCGGCGCCCTCCGCGGTGTCGGGGACGAGCCGCTGGGTGGTCAGGTTGTTGACGCCATTGGCGTCGGAGACGACGAAGCCGTTGAAACCGAGCTCGCCGCGCAGCACATCGGTCAGCAGGTGGCGGTTGGCGGCGGCGGGAACGCCGTTGAGGTCCATGTAGGCGGCCATGATGTTGCCCGCACCGGCCTCGATGGCCGCGTGGAAGGGCGGGTAGTAGACGTTGTGCAGGGCGTCGTCGGACAGGTCGACGTCCTCGTAGTCGCGCCCGCCGTCGGCCGCACCGTAACCGGCGAAGTGCTTGGGACCGGCCAGGATGGCGTCGGCGGGGAAGGCGGAGGTGCCGGAGGCCGGATGCTCCGCATCCGCGGTTCCCTCGGCTCCGCCTTGGAAGCCGCGCACCTGGGCGGCGGCCATGGCGGCCCCCAGGCAGGGGTCCTCCCCGGCGCCCTCGACGATGCGGCCCCAGCGGGGGTCGCGGGCGATGTCGATCATCGGGGCGAAGGTCCAGCGGATGCCGACGGCGGCGGCCTCCCTGGCGGCGATGCGCTGTGCGGCCTCAACGCCCGCCGGGTTCCAGGAGGCCGCAGAGGCGATCGGCACCGGGAAGATGGTGCGCAGACCGTGGATGACGTCGAATCCGAACAGCAGCGGAATCCCCCAGCGGCTTCCGGCGATCGCGCGCTCCTGCAACCGCCTGATCAGCCTCGGGTCCGTGAGGAACAGCAGGGATCCCACTTCGCCCCGGTCGAGGGCGGCACGGATGCGCGCGGGCTGGCGGGCGTACTCCTGATGCTCGGACGGCAGGGCGGCGATCAGTTCCTCGAGCACATCCTCGTCGGTGGGGGCGAAGTAGAAGTACTGCCGCAGCTGGCCGATCTTCTCGGACGTCGACATGCGTCCCAGCAGCTCCTCGACGCGCTGGGAGACGGGCAGGGCGGGGTCCTGGTAGGGGTATTTGTTGGCGGACATGGCGTCGTTCCTTTCACGGTCTGTCGGTGGGGGTGTCGGTGGAGTTGACGGAGTCGCTGTCGGCGATACGTCCCGCGGCAGTAGCCTCCGCGGCGCGGCGGGCAGCCAGGTCCTGATTGATCTGTGGCAGCAGGTCCTCCAGCTTGTAGAAGCGCAGAGTGATCACCATCAGGAGGGCAATCAGTGCCGGAATCCAGGTGAACAGCGCGCGTATGGCGAAGACGGCGGAATCCGGTTGCGCGTCAAGGCTGCCGTCATAGCCGAAGGCGCCGAGGAAGGCTCCGGCGGCGGCCAGGCCCAGACCGGTACCGATCTTGGCGGAGAAGGACTGGACCGCACCCATGATCGATTCCAGGCGCCGGTGGCCTCTCCACTCGTTGTAGGTAGCGCAGTCGATGATGAGGATTCCGATCATGTAGGACAGCGGCAGTGTGCCTATGCCGATGATGAGGGTGCCGATCAGGAGTAGGGCGATGTTGGTGTCCGCCAGGAACAGCACACAGTTGCCCAGGACGCATAACAGCTGGCCCGCGATAATGATCGAGCTGAGTTTGAAGCGCTTCATCAGGGGCGGAATAGCCATCACTGCCGGGATCGCCACCAGGGATGCGAGCGAGATCCAGGACTGCATGCCGATGTCTCCGACGATGTAGCGGAAGTAGTAGGCGGCGGCGCCGACGTTCAACAGCAGATTCTGCAGTACGCCCAGTACGAAGATGATCCAGATCCACTTGTTGTCGCGCAGGGCGGCGAAGATCTCCCGGAAGGTGACCTTCTCCGTGGTGTCTGCGGGCTGGACGACGGTCTCCTTGACGAAGACGAAGCGCATCATCCCCAGGACGGCCATTGGCGCCGCCAGGGCGAGGATAAGCACGGACCAGCGGCCGGGTTCCTTTCCCGCCCAGGCCAGTCCCTGCGGGATGATCACGGAGATGACGACGGCACCCACGGAGATGAACAGGCCGGCGAAGGCCGAGACCTTGCCGATGGCCACGCGGGTGGGGAAGGCGAGCGCAGTGTATAGAGTCTGGTTCGCCTGGGCGAGCGTGGCAAAGACGGAGTTGACGAGTGTGTACAGCACGAACAGCAGGGCGGCCTTGGCGCCGGTCGGCAACCCGGCCGGGATGGAGAACAGCGCCCAGATGGAGATCCACAGGCCGAGCATGGCGAACTCGTAGGGGCGGGCCCTCCCCCAGCGCGTGTGGGTGCGGTCGATAACCCATCCGGCGAACAGATCGGTGAAGCCGTCGAAGAGCTTGGAGGCCAGCATGAGCGTGCCCAGCAGGGCGGGACTCATGCCGAGGGTGTCGGTGGCGTAGAGGCTGAAGTACCCCAGGATGATGACGTTGGCGGCGAGCGACAGCGCGCGGGCGGACCAGCCGAGCCTGACGGGCCAGGAGACGTAGTCGGGATCGGCCCTCCGGCCGTTGCTCGGCTTCCGGGCCTCCTCGCGGCCCGGTTCGACGGCGGTGGAGGGAACGGCCCCTCCGGTTGCGGATGCGGTCATGAGATTCCTTCTGACTTCGGTCGTCATTGACGAAGACGGATCAATGAAACTGAAGTGAAGTATGAAATTGAAACGGTGTCAAGGGGGTTGACGCAAGAGCGGGAACCTTCGAAACTTGGGTCTGCATCAACTTTGGAGGAGAAGCATGCCAACCGCGCAACGCTCCCGCGGCCCGTACGCCAAGACGGCCGTCAAGCGGGAGGCGATCGCCCGGGCCGCCTACGAGGTGGTCCAGGAGGTCGGTCACGAACGCCTCACCACCGCGGCCGTGGCGCGCAGGGCCGGCATGGCCGAGCGCACCATGCTCTACCACTTCCCCAGCCGCGACCACCTGCTGGTCGCTGCCCTCGCCTACTTCGACGAGGTGATCCAAGGACGGGGCGCACTCGTCGACTTCCGGGAGGGCAAGACCGCCGGCGAGCAGGCGCTCACCGCCCGGGACGCGGAGGCGATCATCGCTCGCCTGGTCCGAGGCACCGCCTGCGACGACGCCCGGCTCCGCCTGTACTCCTACCTCGCCGGACAGGCGCAGATTCCGGGATCCGCGGCGCATGAGCACTTCACCGCTCACTACGCGGAGGCCATCGACGGCATCGGCATCATCATCGGCGCCCTGCAGCAGCACGGCCTGGCGCGCACCGATCAGCCCGCCGAAGCGATGGCGCGGCGGTTCCTGGCGGCCTGGGACGGGTTGCAGCAGTTGTGGGTGGTAGCCCCGGACTTCGACCTGGAGGCGGAGACCCTGCAGGCATTCGCGGACATAACCGGTCGGGACCTGCTGCGCGCCCGGGACGCCATGGCAGAGGTGATTCGCGGCATCTGACACCTCGCCCACGCTGCCATCAACGCGACGATACGACCCCGTAGAACAGGACCCGGATCAAAGATGATCGACCGCCATGCCCTGGTATCCCGTCACAATGTCCACCTGCACGCCGACTCCCCGGAGCTTGTGCTCACACTGGGCAACGGAGACTTCGCCTTCAGCGCCGACGCCACCGGCCTGCAGACCTTCACCGCCGCCCACGACCCGTCCCGACTCGACCCGCGCGCTCCCGACTCCCTGAACACCAGGATCGTCGAGAGCGCCACCCAATCCACCTGGGGCTGGCACGAGCAGCCCAACCCATCCGGTCACACCCTCGCCGACGCCATGACCGCCTACAGCACCGCCCGCGGCCCGGTGCACTACCCGGACCGCCCCTCCCTGCAGCGGATGATGGCGATCGCCTCCGGGAAGGTCGCGCCCGAGCCGCCGGACCTGGCCGGCATGTGGCTCGGCTCCAACCCGCACCGGCTGGACCTGGGACGCCTGGGGCTGGCCGCGCCCGCCATAACCGAGCTGGAGCACGACGCGCTGACGGGACTGACTGCGCACCTGGACCTGTGGCGCGGGATACTTACCTCCCAGTTCAACTACGAGGGCGCCCCGGTGCGGGTGGTCACCGCCGTCGCCGGAACGGGCGCGATCGTAGGCACCCGCGTGTCCTCCCCGCTGCTCGCCGACGGCGGCCTCGTTGTGCGCCTGTCCCTGCCCGATCCGAACCCGGGCTTCTCCCCTGCGGCCCTCTGGGGGGAGGAGCCCGAAGGCGAGGTGATCCTGCGCGAGGCCGGGCAGTGGGGTGCCGTCGTCGAGCGCCGCATCGACACCACCGCCTACCGAATCACACTCACCTGGGACGCCCCGGCGGCAGCAGCCCTGACCGACGCCCGCACCCTGGTACTCGCTCCCGCCCGCGGGACCGCGACGCTCGGTGTCGTTGCCGCCTTCGCGCCCGTATCCGGCCCGGGCAGTGAGTTGTATGCGGCACCCGCCACCCCGCCCGACGACGTCGACGCGGTCCTCGCCTCCTCCGCCGCCTTCTGGGAGGAGTACTGGAACTCCGGCGCCGCCGTGGAGCTGGCCGGTTCCACGGACTCACGTGCCGCCGAACTGGAACGCCGCATCGTCCTGTCCCAGTACCTGCTGCGAGCCGGCGGCGGCGGCCTCACCCCACCGCAGGAGAGCGGCCTGGTGACCAACACCTGGCGCGGCAAGTTCCACCTGGAGATGCACTGGTGGCATGCCGCACAGTTCGCCGCCTGGGGACGCCCCGAACTCCTGGAGCGATCTTTCGACTGGTACCGCTGTGCGTTACCTGTAGCACGGGAGACCGCCGCCGCCCAGGGCTGCCGCGGCGCCCGCTGGCCCAAGGAAATAGGTCCGGACGCCCGCGAGGCCCCGGGCGACATTGGACCCTTCCTGATCTGGCAGCAGCCGCACCTGCTGTACCTGGCCGAGCTGTGCTGGAGCGCCTACGGCACCCGCCCCGAGGCGCAGGCCGCCACCGGGCGTGCCCGCCTGCTGGGCGCCGTCGCCGAACTGCTCGATGAGACCGCCGAGTTCATGGCGTCCTTCCCCAGCGTCAGCGGCGGAGTCGCTCACTTGGGCCCGCCGGTGATGCCCGCCCAGGAGTTCTACGACGCCGCCACCACCCGGGACCCCACCTTCGAGCTCGCCTACTGGTGGTTCGGCCTGGAGATCGCCCAGCGCTTCCGGCTCCGACGCGGCCTAGGACGTAAGGAGTCCTGGGACACCATCCAGGCAGCCTTGCCCGCCCCGGAGCGGGTCGCAGGCCGCTATACCGCCGTGGCGGGAAGCCCCGATGTACGCACCGACGACCACCCGTCATTCCTGCAGGCCCTCGGATTCCTGCCGCCCACGCCGCTCATCGACGCGACCGCCATGTCAGCCACCCTCGACTGGGTGCGGCAGGGCTGGCAGTGGGACTCCGCCTGGGGCTGGGACTACCCGGTGATGGCAATGACGGCCACACGGCTCGGCCACCCCGGGGACGCCGTGGACCTTCTCCTGCAACAGGGGGCGAAGAACCGCTACGACGCCGTGGGAAACAACCCGGGCATGGGTTCGATGATCCCCATCTACCTGCCCGGGAACGGCGGGCTGCTCGCCGCCGTCGCCCTCATGGTCGGCGGCTGGGAGGGCTCACAGGAGCATCCGGGATTCCCCGACGACGGCACCTGGCGCATCCGTGCCGAGGGCTTTACGTCCTGGCCGCTTTAGTCCCACCCATCATCCTTCACGAGATCCCAGAGACGAGGAGCCCTAGATTGTTGAAACTCGCCCTGATATTTCAAGATCACATGACGTTACAACGCGGCAAGCCGATCGCCTTCTGGGGCACGGCCGGGGCCGGCGACGAGGTGTCGATAACCGTACAGAACATGACTGCCAGCTGCCGCGCAGCGACGAACGGCTGCTGGCGCGCCGAGATCGGCCCGCTGGAGGCCTCCTTCCAGGAGACGATCCAGATCGCTTCCGGAGACGACTCCGTTTTCCTCCACGACGTGCAGGTCGGAGACGTGTATCTCGCCGCCGGACAGTCCAACATGGAGTTCTACATGCGGTACGACGCGGATTTCGCCGACGAGATGGAGACCTGCACCAATGACGACATCCGGTTCTTCGACTACCCGGAGGTGTCTTACCCGGATCAAATCAACGAGGCCGACTACGGGAGAAACTTCGGATTCTGGAGAAGGGCGACAGCAGACCAGTTACAGTGGTTCTCCGCACCGGCATACTACTTCGCCAAGACACTACAGGCGAGATACGGTGTTCCGATAGGCATCGTCGGCTGTAACTGGGGTGGAACTCCCGCATGTGCCTGGATGAGCGAGGAGGCCATCGAGGAGGGCGGAGGCGGACTGTATCTGGAGGAGTACCGGGAGGCCTTGGCGGACCTTGACCCGGAGACCTACGAGAATCGCTTCCGCACCGACCCCGCTTCTTGGCGCACCGAACCGTTTGCCGACGCCGCCAGCGTAATGCTGATGGAGGGCAGGAGCCTGGAGGAAATTCTTAGAGACCTGTACGGGGACATGACGCCCCCTCCCCAGATCGACTTCTCAGCCATGGCCCCACCCATGGGACCGAAGAATGAGAAGCGTCCCTGCGGCCTGTACGAGAGCATGCTCAGCCAGGTGGCCCCCTACGGGGTGCGGGGCATTCTGTACTATCAGGGCGAGTCCGACGGCGATGCCCACCCAGAACTGTATGCGACACTGTTCCCCGCACTGATCAGGTGCTTTCGTAGACTTTGGAATGACGAGCTCCCCTTCCTCTTCGTCCAACTCGCGCCCTTCGGCCGTTGGATGCAGTGCGTCGGCGAGCCATACGCCATCATCCGTGAGGCGCAGCAGCACACTGCGGATACCGTTCCCGGCGTCGGCATGGCGGTGATCACCGATATCGGCATGGAGCTGGACATTCACCCGAAGAAGAAAAAGCCCGTGGGCGAGCGGCTGGCGCTGCTCGCGGAGAAGATCATTTACGGCGAGGACGTGTTATGTGAGGCGCCCACACTACTGGGCATGGAGGTGAAGGACGGACAGCTGCGTCTGCGGTTCGGCAACGTCGGGACGGGACTGCATCTGGCCGCTCACACCCCCGATGGCGCACAGACCCACCCGGCGCGGCTGGGAGGTCTGACACTCGCCCTCGGCGATGAGGAGTTGGATTGCAGCAGCATCCCCGCCACAGCGGATAATGACACGGTGACCCTGCGTTCGTCGGAGATACGCAAGGGACGCATTACGGCGGAACTCGGCCGCGGCGGCTGGTTCCGGATCAATCTTTACAACAGCGCGGATCTACCGGCGCGCCCTGGAAGACTCACCACGAATGAAGGGGTGACCCACATCCATTAGACAGCACGAATCCCTCACACACGCACTCCCTCAACACGTTATACCGCCCGATTGGACCTTTTCAAAGACGAAAGGAACACCATGACCGTCCTACGCGACGACTTCATTTGGGGTGCCGCCACCGCCGCCCACCAGGTGGAGGGCGACAACATCGCCTCAGACTTCTGGGCCGTGGAGCACTCACCCGCCCGCCTGCTGCCGGAGAAATCCGGCTCGGCCTGCGACTCCTTCCACCGCTACCGGGAGGACATCCGCCTGGCCGCCGCGGGCGGTCTGAAGGCCTACCGCTTCTCCATCGAGTGGGCGCGCATTGAGCCGGCCGACGGCGAGTTCTCCCGCGCCGCCCTGCTGCATTACCGGGACATGATCGACGCCTGCCACGAGTACGGCCTGGAACCGATCATCACCCTGCACCACTTCACCTGCCCGCTGTGGTTCGCGCTCGGCGGTGGCATCCAGCGTGCGGACGCCGCCGACCGCTTCGCCGCCTATGTGCGCTACGTCTCCGAGATCCTGCACGACGTGCACTGGATCGTCACGATCAACGAGCCCAATATCCTGAACCTGATGAGCGGCATGACCGCCGTCATCGGCAAGTCCGCCGAGGAGCTGCGCGCGGCCGGCCTCGCCTCCACCGACCAGAGGGCCGCCCTGCCCGCCCCGTCGCTCGAGCTGGCGCCGAAGCTGATCGCCATGCACGCCGCCGCCCGTGCCGTGCTGCGCCAGAGCGTGCCGGACGCGCAGGTCGGCTGGGCGCTCGCGGCTCAGGCCTTCACCCCTACTCCGGGCAATGAGGAGGTATTCGAGCAGGTCTTCCACCAGTGGGAGGGCGTGTACCTGGACGCGACCGCCGAGGACGACTTCATCGGCGTGCAGGCCTACACCTCCCAGCCGGTGGACGCCTCCGGGCCCGTCCCGCACCCCGACTCGCCCGACAACACGCTGACCGGCTGGGCCTACCGTCCCGATGCGCTGGGCATCAACCTGCGCCGCTACTGGGAGCGCTGCGGCAAGCCCCTGCTGGTCACCGAGAACGGCATCGCCACCGCCGACGACGCCCGCCGCATCGCCTACACCACCGAGGCACTGCGCGGCCTGATCGCGGCCGTGGCCGACGGCGCGGATGTGCGCGGCTACTGCCACTGGTCGCTGCTGGACAACTACGAGTGGGGCCGCTGGGAGCCGACCTTCGGGCTGATCGCCGTGGACCGCGAGCGCGACTTCGCCCGCACGCCGAAGCCCTCCCTGGCCTGGCTGGGGCGGATCGCCGCCGAGAACGCCGCCTCACTGGAGCCCGGCGCCTGATGCCGCCGACCTCGCGGCCGCTCGCCCACCCCGTCCGACTGTTCAAGGAGCACCGTCATGTCCACCACCGTTCTATTCGACGCCGGCTGGCAGCTGCGCCGTGAGCCCGACGGCGACGCCGCGGCCCGCCAGACCGACGCCGCCTCCGACGTCCCGGATGCCCCTGGGCCCTGGACCGCCGTCGATCTGCCGCACGACGCCATGATCCATGAGCCCCGCAGCGCCGCCACGGCCACCACCTCCGGCGCCGGCTGGTTCCCCGGCGGCACCTACCGCTACCGCAAGTCACTGCACGTGCCCGACGACCTGGGCGATGACCGCCTATCCCTGGTATTCGAGGGCGTGTACAAGAACTCCACGGTGCTCCTCGACGGCGTGCGCGTCGGCGGGTGCCGCGGCGGCTACACCGAGTTCGAGGTCGACCTGGGGTCGCCTGCCCCGGGTACACAGGCAGTCATCGAAGTCCTCGTCGACAACTCGCGGCAGCCGTCCACCCGCTGGTACTCCGGCGCCGGCATTTACCGGCACGTGTGGCTGCGGCGCACCGGCCCGGTGCGCCTGACGCGTGGCGGCACCTCCCTGCCGGTGGTCTGCCTGGAGCACTCCCCCACCGGCACGAGCGCGACGGCCACCGCCCGCATCGAGATCGACAACCCCCACGCCGCCGCCGTCACCGTCACGGCGGTCCTCACCGACGACTCCGGTGAGGCCGCCCGCGGCTCGGTGTCCACCAACGGAGGCGTCGTCGAATTGCCGCTGCGGGTGGCCGCGGCCCACCCCTGGTCCGACACCGACCCGCACCTGTACGAGCTGACGGTCACCCTGACCGGGGCGAATGAGGCCGGTGACGACGTCGTACTCGATGCGGCCACCACCCGCACCGGCCTGCGCACCATTGAGGTCGACGCCGACCGCGGGCTGCTGGTCAACGGTCGGCCGACGGCGCTGCGGGGCGCCTGCATCCACCACGACTCCGGCATTCTGGGGGCGGCGACCTTCGCCGACGCCGAGCGCCGGCGGGTGCGCATACTCAAGAAGCAGGGCTTCAACGCCATCCGCTCCGCCCACAACCCCGCCTCACGCGACCTGCTGGCGGCCTGCGACGAGCTGGGGCTGTACGTGATGGACGAGCTGTGGGACATGTGGTTCCAGGCCAAGAACCCCCATGACGACGCCTCCCACTTCGAGCAGTCGTGGGCGGGCGACGCCGAGGCGCTGGTGCGCAAGGACCGCCTGCACCCCTGCGTGATCATGTACTCGATCGGCAACGAGGTGGGCGAGTCCGCCACCCCGCGCGGCATCCGCACGGCCCGCCGCATCGTCTCCCGGCTGCACCGCCTGGACCCCACCCGGCCGACGACGGCGGGCATCAACCTCATGATCAACCTGATGACCGCCCGGGGACGGGACCTCGTCGCGGACAACAACGCGGCCGGGCAGCGGCGCAAGCAGGACGAGGAGCGGGCGCGCGGCGAGTCCGGCGGTCCGAAGCGGCAGTCCGTCTTCGGGTCCACCGCCTACAACCTGCTGGTGTCCCGGATGGGTTCGCTGATGTCCCGGGCGGCGGCGACGCGCGCGGCCGACCGTGCCAGCGCGGGCGTGCTCGACGCCCTGGACGTGGCCGGCTACAACTACGCCGCCTCCCGCTACCGCAAGGACGCCGTCCTGCATCCGGGGCGGGTGATCGTGGGCAGCGAGACCATGCCGCACGAGATCGTGCGCAACTGGCGCCTGGTGGAGGAGCTGGATCATGTGATCGGGGACTTCATGTGGACCGGCTGGGACTATCTGGGCGAGGTCGGCATCGGGCTGTGGACCTACGGCGAGGAGCCCGGTGGATTCGACAAGCCCTACCCGTATGTGACGGCCGGTGTCGGCGCCATCGACATCACCGGACACCCGGACGGGTCGATGGCGCTGGCGCGCACCGTGTGGACTCGGGCCAAGAACCCGGAGATCGCCGTGCGGCCCCTGGATAGGGCGGGCCGACGGGTGCATAAGGCGGCCTGGCGCGGAACCGACGCCGTGCCGTCGTGGGTGTGGCCCGAGGTCGCCGCCGGAACGCGGGCGCAGGTGGAGGTGTACTCCTATGCGCCGCAGGTGGAGCTGTTCGTGGGTGACCGCTCCCTGGGCACGCGGCCGGCGGGCGTCGCCCATGGCTGCGTGGCCCGCTTCATCGTCCCCTACGGCCCGGAGGACCTGACCGCAGTCGCCAGGGTCGGCGACCGCGAGGTCGGCCGCGCCACGCTGCCCGCTCAGCGCGGCGCGCTGCGCCTGCGGGTGAGGGCCGACCGCGGTCGGCTCCGCGCCGGCGGCCAGGACCTGGCCTTCCTGGAGCTGGAGGCGGTGGACGAGCGCGGGAACGTCGCCATGGTCGGCGGCACGCCGGTGAGTGTGGAGGTGTCGGGCGCGGGACGCCTGGCGGCCCTGGGTTCGGCCGACCCTCGACCCGCCTCCTCCTATGACGAGACCACCACCCCGCTGTACCGCGGCAGGGCCCTGGCGATTGTGCGCGCAGGCGCCGAGCCGGGGACGGTGCAGGTCGGTGTCCGTGCCGGGGAGCTGGGTGAGCAGCGCTTGACGTTCGTGGTGGAGCCGACCGGGCGCTGAGCGCCGGGACGCCCACGCCGTCGGCCGGGTTGGGGCGTCGAGGCGCGCACCGGTCTCAGGCGACCTCCAGCACCACGCGCTGGTAGCGGGTCAGCGGCGGCGTACCGGTGTCGGTGCCCTCCACTATCAGGTGGATGGCCTGGCCGGGGCGCGCCTCGGCGGGCACGGTCACGACGGCGGTGCCGGCGCCGTCGTCCCGGATGCGCGGCGGCGTCGGGCACGGGTTGGGCCCGGCCTCGGGGTAGGCCCACCAGCGCAGCAGCACGTGATCGCCGTCGGGGTCGGTGGCCGTGGCGGTCAGGGTGACCACCTCGCCGGGGCGCACGTGCCGCACCAGCCCGCTGCCGCCGTCGGGGTGCTCGACGACGACGGCCGGCGGGTGGTTGGCGTCCTCGTAGCGGGGCGTCACCGACCAGGCCAGGCGGGCGGCGAACTCGTGCTGCAGGGCCCGCCACCAGCGGGTCATGTGGTACTCGGGCGGGGTGGTGCCGTCGGCGGCGCGGTCGACCACCTGCTGGGGGTAGTCGGGCTGCGGCAGGCCCGGCAGGTCGAAACGCATATCCGAGGTGAGCGTGTCGGGAAGCTGAGGGTGGGGGACCTGGCGGCCGCCCCAGCCGCCGAAGGTGGCGTCCTCCCAGGAGTGCAGGCCGTTGGGGATCAGCAGGGTGAAGTTGGAGGTGTCGCCCTCGGAGATGAAGGCGCCGGGCTCCTGCACCGGGATCCACACCTGATAGCCCTCCTCGCGCAGCTGCGCCTCGGTCTTGCCGGTCTGGCCGAAGTAGTCCTCGGGGTCGAAGTCGGCGGCCATGCGCCGCCCGTCGCCCCACACCCGGTAGGCGGCCCCCAGCGGGCCCCGGGCACTGACGTGCTCGCGCGTCCACTGCGCACCGACGAGTTCGAGGTCGGCGGGGAGCAGCACGTCCCGGGTGGTGTACCCCCAGGTGAGGGTGGCGACCTCGCGGTGCTCCAGGCCGGGCCAGTGCGGGCGGATATAGCCTTCCAGGGTCGAGTCCTGCTCCCCGAAGGATGACAGCACCACCCGATCCAGTACCCGCTGCTTGAGTACCGGCCAGTCCTCCCGCCCGCCGAGCTCCTCCTCGACGGTGCGCAGGGCGCGGGCGAAGGTGGAGATGCCGCCCCAGGCCTGGATGAACAGGGGGCGGGCGGCGTCCTGGAGGGCGCCGCCCTCGCCGGTGGCGCCGTCCGGGGTCAGCGCGATGTCCCGCAGCAGGTCCGCGATGAGCGTGGAGCCGGGGGTGACCTCGTCCATCTCCCCCTCGGCGGCGATATTGCCCATGCGCACCAGTGAGCGCAGGAAGGCGGCGGTCGGGAAGCGGGGGTCGTGCACGCGCAGGGTGTCCTCCACCTGCGCGTAGGCGTCGATGGCCTCGTCGATGTGGAGCCTGGCGCCGGGCGCGGGCCAGCGGTGAGATGCGATGCCGCGGGCGGGGTCGCCGGTGTAGTGGAACTTGCTGCCCGCGTACACCAGGCCGCACAGGTCGATCTCGGCGGAGTGGGTGAGCAGGCGGATCATGGAGTTCAGGTCATCCAGCTCAGGGTCGGTGGTGACCACGACACGGGGCCAGTCGGTCCGGGGGAAGGCTTCCTTGCGCATGGCCCCAGCGTGCCACATGCGGGCGGGCATGGTGCGCGACGGCGTCTGAACGACTCATTAGGCCGCCCGGCGGTTGTCGGCACCGATATGCGTCTGTGCTCGAAGTTACACTGAACCCGCCTTCTCCGGCACCTTCTCCCGGAACACCCAGTGTCCTTGCCGGGGAAGAAGATGAGGTACGGGAGGAGGTGGGGGCCGTGTCCAAGCCGAAAGGCCGACATGCCAAAGTCCGCAAGGACAAGGGAATGGCCCGGAAGCTGAGCGAAATACTCGAATCACTCGCTCAACTGATCCGGGCCATTGGTGTCCTTGTGGATGCCCTCAGTAAGTGGTTCGGCTGAGCCGCTTACGTCGGGGAGTCATCCGGTTGCCTCCGGGTGACTCCCCTCTATTGTGCCCGCTCGCGCGCTCGCCTGACAAGCAAACGAGCCTCATCTCAGTTCGAAGACGCGGGTTAGCCCGTGACGACGCGGCCCGGCCCTCCAGAGCGCTGCCCGGCAGGACGTCCTCGACAGTAAACCGGCTCTTCCGGTTCGGGTGTGCCGGTGCTGGGTGTTGCCGGCCGGGTGGGTTGGGTGCTGGTGGGTGGGTGGTGTGCCCGGGCGCCTTGGCCGCGGGGCAGAATGTCCGAGTTCGGCACAAAGGCCGTCGATGACCACTGGGACCGTTTCTGAAACCGCATGATTCCAACGTTCTGCCCACCGCTGTCGGCGACGTCGGCGTCGTTTGTGCCGATCCTGGACACTTTGGGCCGCCACGCACGGGAACGAGCGCCAACGGAGAGCCGCCGCGGGCGGGCACGCCGCCCGTGCGCCGAGGTCACCGCGCATTCCAACACCACACCCCGCGGGGAGATGGTTAGCGTCCGCCCGGGATGTGCTGCAATGGAGCGGTGGACCGCACCGACGCCGCCCCTCCGCCCGACGCCGCAGCCGCCCCAGAGCGGAGCAGCACGCCGTCGCAGGCGGACTGGTCGCAGGCCACCGCCGGCCCCGGCCTGCCGCCGGTGCCCGCCTGGTTGGACGAGCCCACCGGCGAGCGCGCCCTGGCCTGGGCGGCGGCGCGCACGGATGAGACCATGTCCGCCTTCACCGACGACGTGGACTACCTGCGCCTGACCCGGGACCTGCAGGAGATTCTGGAGGCTCCCGACCGGCTCCCCGCGGTCACCGAGGCGGCGGGCATGGTCTACAACTTCTGGACCGATGCCGCCCACCCACGCGGAGTGTGGCGACGCACCACCTGGGCGTCGTACGCGGCCGGCGCCCCCTCCCGCCCACCGCGCCCCGACGACGCCTCCGCCACCGAGTGGGAGGTGCTGCTCGACCTGGACGCCGAGCGCCGTCGGCGCGGCCGCGACCTGGCCTGGGCGGGGGCGCAGGTGCTACAGACCGGCCCGCTGGCCGGACGCCGCGCCCTGGTGAGCCTGTCCGACGGCGGGACGGACGCCACCACCACCCAGGAGTTCGACCTGGAGGAGCGGCGCTTCCTAACCACCGCCGAGGGCGGCTTCAACAAGGCCCTGTCCAAGGGGACCCTGACCTGGGGCGCAGATGGCAACACCTGCCTGCTCGCCGCCGACTTCGGCGCCGGATCACTGTCACCGGCGGGCATGCCCCGGCAGGCGCTCCGGCTGCGCCGCGGACAGGCGGCCCAGGATGCGGAGGTACTGATCACCGCGGACCCTCATGCCGTCGTCGCCCGGGCCAGTTGCGACGCCTGGGGCCGCACCTGGCTGATGCGCATGGATGCCCTGGGCGGCACGCGCGTGTGGTGGCTGCCCGACGACGCCGTCGTGCCCGGCGGCGAGGCGGAGGCACGGCGGGCGCTCGCGGCCGACGAGGAGATCGTGCCGACGGACGCGGTCCTGCTTGAAGCCCCGCCGTCGGCTTCCGTCGGGGTGGGGCGCGACTGGGTGACGATCCAGCTGCGCGAGCCCTGGGAGGTGGCGGGGCGCCGCTATGAGGCGGGCATGCTGCTGGCGGCGCCGCTGGAGGAGTGGCTGCACGGGAGACGAGACGGCCTGGAGGTGCTGTTCGCCCCGACGCCGTCCTCCTTCATCTCCGCCGCCGCCTGGACCGCGAATCACCTGGTGCTCACGGTGCTGGACGACGTCGCCGGCCGGCTGGAGGTGTGCACCCCGCCGTCGCAGCAGGCCCGGGGCATGGGCGGGCGCGAGTGGGGCCACCACTGGATCGACCTGACCGGGGCCGCCTACCGCCCGGACGAACGGGACGGCGTCGCACAGCCGGTCTCTGCCGGAGACGGCGCAGGACGGGGCCTCACGGCCGCCGTCCGGGATCACACCGAGCTGCGGCCGGGTCGGCCACTGCTGGAGGTGACCGCGCAGGCGGTGCGGCAGCGGGACACCGACTACCTGTTCATCTCCGCCTCGGGCTGGACCACCCCGCCCACGCTGACCCTCGCGCGCCTGACCGACGCGGGCGAGGTGACCGGCATGTCGGTGCTGCGGCAGGCGCCGGCCCGCTTCGACGCCCGCGGGGTGCGGGTGAGCCAGCATGTGGCGGTCAGTGCGGACGGCACGCGCGTCCCCTACTTCCAGATCGGTCGGCCACACACCGGTGCGAATGCAGGCACCGGCGACGGCGGTACGGCGTCGGTTCCGGCTGCGAGCGCGCCTGCGACGGGGTCCCCGGCGCGGGAGCCGTCGCCCGGCCCAACCCTGCTGTACGGCTATGGCGCCTTCGGCACCAGCCAGATCCCCTGCTACCAGCCGCTTACCGGCAAGGCCTGGCTGGAACGGGGCGGCACCTACGTGGTGGCGTGCACCCGTGGCGGCGGCGAGTACGGGCCGGGTTGGCACCGGGCCGGCACCGGCCGGGAACGGCACCGGGTGGTGGAGGACTTCGCTGCGGTGGCGCGCTCGCTGATCGACCGCGGGGTGACCTCGGCAGGGCAGCTGGTGGTACACGGCGCCAGCGCGGGTGGGCTGCTGGTCGGTGAGATGCTCACCTGCCACCCCGAGTTGATTGGCGGGGCAATTGCGGAGGCGCCACTGCTGGACCTGGAGCGGTACACGCGCCTGCTGGCCGGCGCCATGTGGCGCTCCGAGTTCGGGGACCCGGACGATCCCGACGATTGGAAGACCATGCGACCCCTGTCCCCCTTCCACGCCCTGGTGCCGGGGCGGGAGTATCCGCCGCTGCTGCTGCTCACCTCCACCGCCGACGACCGCGTGCACCCGGCGCACGCCCGCGCCATGGCCTACCGCATGCGGGAACTGGGCCTTGAGGTCGGCTACGTGGAGCAGACCGAGGGCGGGCACGCAGGCACGGCGATCTCCGCCCAGCGGGCCGCCACGACCGCCCTCATCCACGCCTTCGCCCGGCGGGCCGCCTCCGGCGCGGACGTGTTCGGGCACGCGGCGCCGTAGTCGGGCCCAGGAGCCACGTCCGCAGCCCCCGCCCTTATTGCCGATCCGGGCGGAAGCGGCCCCCTGCGCCCTGCCGCACGCGCCCGTGCCCCGCCTACTGTCGCGGTATACGCGGCGGCGGCAACGAAGTCGCCGCGAGCAACCGATCGCAGCCGGCCGCAACTGCGCCGCACAAACACTTTCGGAGGTCACCGTGTCCGAGGAAGCCGTGAACTCAGGCCCCGCTCCCACCCACAAGCTCGCCGTCATCGGCTACGGCACCCAGGGCGTCTACCACACCCGCAACCTGCGGGCACTGGACGACGTCGCCATCGACGTCGTCGGCATCTACGACACCGACCCGCGCGCCAACCAGGACGCCGAGGCCGACGGCCTGCACGTGTACGCCTCCGCCGCCGACCTCCTGGCCGACGCGGACGTGGACATCGTCTTCATCTGCACCCCCAACGACTCCCACCGCGACTACGCCATTGCCGCCCTGCATGCAGGCAAGCACGTGCTGTGTGAGAAGCCCGCCATGATGAACTCCGCCGAGATGCGTGAGGTCGCCGCCGTCGCCCATGAGGCCGGCAAGCTGTTCATGGTGCACCAGAACCGCCGCTGGGACCCCGACTTCAACGTCATCAAGAAGATCTACGACGAGCAGCTCATCGGCGCCCCCACCTACCTGGAGCAGCGCATCCACGGCTCGCGCGGCATCCCCGGCGACTGGCGGCAGCTGCCGGAGCACGGCGGCGGCATGATCCTGGACTGGGGCGTGCACACCGTGGACCGCCTGCTGACCATGGTGGACTCCCCCGTGGTAGACGTCCACGGAGAGCTGTCCTTCGCGCTCGGCCACGAGGTGGACGACGGCTTCCGCGCGCACCTGACCTTCGCCAACGGCTTCCGGGCGATGGTGGACGTGTCCACCACCTCCTTCCTGCCGGAGGCCAAGTTCTGGATGCAGTCCGCCGAGGGCACCGTGGTCATCGAGGACTGGGAGATGAACGGCCGCATGGTGCGCCGCACCGGCGCCGAGGAGGACGACGCCACCCCCGTGCAGGCGGGCGTCGGCCTGACCAAGACGATGGCTCCGCGCATCCTCGACTACAAGGCCCTGGCGAGCACTACCCCGCCGGTGGAGGTGCTGCCGCTGCCCGAGGTGGACGTGGACGTCATGGACTTCTACCGCAATGCCCGCGACGTGGTCGACGGCGTCGCCGAGCCGGTGATCACCAACGAGTCGGTGATCCGCTGCCTGACGGTCCTGGAGGCCATCGTGGAGTCCTCCCGCACACACGAGGTGATCCACCCCGAGCAGGCCTGACCGGCTTTCCCGCCGCACTCCCGTGAGCACCCTCGCCCCGGCCGGCGCCGCGAGCGACTCTCCTCCCGGCGACGGCGTCGCCCCCGCCTGGCTCTACGAGGCCGGCGGGACGCGGGCGACGGCCTGGGCGGAAGCCCATAACCGGCAAACCCGCCTGGAGTACAGCTCCTCCCCCGACTTCGTAGGCCTGTCCGCCGACCTGAAGTCGGTGCTGGACTGCCCGGACCGGATTCCCGCCGTCGCCGACCGGGCCGGCATGCTCTACAACTTCTGGACCGACGCCGATCATCCCCGGGGCCTCTGGCGCCGCACCAGTTGGGACTCCTATGCCGCCGGCGCCCCTTCCCGCGCCGACCGCGCCCCAACCCCCGCCCAGTGGGAGGTCCTACTGGACCTGGACGCCCTGAATGCGCCCGGTGCCCGGCCCCCAGAAATCGGGTACACCGGCGACGCCGACTTGGTGTGGGGCGGGGCGCAGGTGCTCACCACCGGCCCGTGCGCCGGCCGCCGCGCCCTGGTCACGCTGTCTCCGGGCGGCGGCGACGCGAGCCTCACCCTGGAGTACGACCTGGAGGCACGACGCTTCATCGCACCTGCCGACGGGGGCTTCCACCGTCCGGCGTCGAAGGGAACGATGACCTGGGGTGACGACGCGGGCGAGTCCGTCATCGTCTCCGCCGACTTCGGGCCCGGGACGGTGTCGCGGGCCGGCTACCCCCGGCAGGTGCGGCGCCTGCGGCGCGGGCAGGCACCCGACCAGGCGGAGGTGCTGGTGACCGCGGGAGGCGACGCCGTCGCCGCCTTCGCCACCCGCGACCCGTGGGGGCGGACCTGGCTGACCACCATGCCCAGCTTCCAACAAACACGCATCTGGCTGCTGCCCGACGAGGCCGGCTGCCCGGCAGGCACCGGGCCCGCCCGCGCCGCGCTGGACGGAAGGGCGCGCGTCGGCACGGTAACCACTGCTGACGGCGATGTCGTCCCGGCGGACGCGATCCGGCTTGAGGTCCCGGAGGACAGCCTTGCCGGCGTCGGCCGGGATTGGCTGACCATCGAGCTGCGCAGTCCCTGGGAGGCGGGCGGTGTCACGCATCCGGCCGGCACCCTGCTGGGCGCCGGCCTGGCGGGCTTCCTGGACGGGCACCGGAAGGCGGAGGTCCTGTTCGCGCCCTCCGCCTCATCCACGCTGCTGTCGGCCGCCTGGACCGCGGGCCACCTGGTGCTCACGGTGCTCGACGACGTCGCCCACCGCCTGGAGGTGTGCACGCCGCCCGGGCGTGGCGACGGGGTCTCCGGCACGGGGGCAGCGGCGGGCGGTTGGGGGCACCACTGGATCGACCTGACCGGCGCCGCCGACCTGCCGACGACCCACACCACCGACGGCACCGAACTGCGTCCGGGACGGGCGCTGCTGTCGGTGTCCGCCACGCCGTTGCGCCCGGCGGACACCGACTACCTGTGGATCTCGGCGTCCGGTTGGACCACGCCCTCGACGCTCGCCGTCGCCCGGTTGACGGCGTCGGGGGAGCTCACCGGAATGACGGTGGTGCGGCAGGCGCCCGCCCGGTTCGACGCGCGCGGCGTACGGGTGAGTCAACATGTGGCCACCAGCGCGGACGGCACCCGGGTGCCCTACTTCCAGATCGGCCGGCCGACGGCGTCGTCGGCGCCGGTGCTGGTGCACGCCTACGGGGCGTTCGGGAAGTCGCTCACGCCGGGGTACGAGCCCGTCACCGGGAAGGCGTGGTTGGAGCGGGGCGGCACCTATGTGGTGGTCAACGCGCGCGGCGGCGGCGAGTACGGGCCGGGATGGCACCTGGCGGGCACCGCCGCGGGCCGACACCGGGTGGTTGAGGACCTGGTGGCGGTGCTGGATGCGCTGGTGGAGCGCGGGATCGCCGCCCCGGAGGACATCTGCCTGTACGGCTCCTCGGCCGGGGGCCTGCTCGCGGGAGAGGTACTGACCCGGCATCCCGAACGTATCGGGGCGGCCGTACTGGAGGTGCCACTGACTGACTTGCGCCGGTACACCCAGCTGTCGGCCGGGGCGGCGTGGGCGGCGGAGTTCGGTGATCCGGATGACCCGGAGCAGTGGGCGTGGATGCGGGAGTACTCGCCACTGCACCTTCTACGGGCGGGGCGACGGTATCCGCCGGTGCTGCTGGTGACCTCGGCCGCAGACGACCGCGTGCATCCGGCGCATGCCCGCGCCATGGCCTTTCGCCTGGAGCAGCTGGGACAGGCAGTCACATACTTCGAGAGCGCCGCAGGCGGGCACGGTGGCGGTGCCACGCCCGCGCAGCGGGCCTTCGTGAGTGCCCTGGTACACGCCTTCGCCCACCGCCACACCCGCCGAGGTCGGTAGAACTTACGTACCGAAGTCGGTAGAACTTACGTACCGAGGTCGGTAGATCTTACGTACCGAGGTCGGTAGAACTTACGTACCGAGGTCGGTAGAACTTACGTGCCAAGGTCGGTTGCGCTCTCCGGACTCTTCGTGTTTGGGGGGTGCGGCTGGTGGCGTGCTCTGGTCGGCCCGAGGACGGCCTCTCCCGCACCCGCGCGCAGCCTGCCACACCCGAACGTGGCCTGCGGCGCCCGTGGACGGCCTCCGCATTGTTGTTCCGAGCGGCCGTACCCTCAAGCGCGAAGCACAGTCGGCCGAGGGTCGGGGACGCCACCACGCCCCGCACCGTCACGGCCTACAGATGCGAACCCGGAGTCGGGCGTCTGCCGACGCAGACAACCGGAGGACGCTGCCTCGCATACGACTTTCCGTCACACGTACGCGTTCTAGAGTTATTCGATGTCCTGGCACGGGGAAACCTCCAAAACGCGTACGTGAAAAGCCAACACGTACGGTGAAGGGCGCGGCCGGGACGCGCTCACAAACTCAGGACTCGGCCGGGATGGTGGCGCGCTCACGACGCATGGGCAGGCGGAAGGCCATGAACAGCGCCAGGCCCATGGAAACGGTCGGCATCCAGAAGGCTCGGCCGAACGCCCCCGCGGCCTGGGCGAGGCCGTCCGCCAACTCCGTCCCGCTCAGCTCGCCGGCCACCGCCGCCGCGCCCGCATCCGTCCCCGCCAGGAACAGCGCTAGCAGCACGGACACGATCGCGATGCCGACGGCGCCGAAAACCTGCTGCCCGATGTTGAACAGCGTGGTGGCGTTGCCGACCTCCTCGCGGTCGACCGCCTGCAGGGCCGCCGTCGACACCGGCATCATGGTGCCGCCGATCCCCAAGCCCTGCACCGAAAGCACGACCCCCAGCCACCACAGACTCGTGTCCGCTCCAACCTGAGTCAACGCAAGCACGGAGGCGAACATGGCCGCCATACCGAAGGGCACCACCCGCCCAGCGGGCAGCCGGTCCACAAGGTTGGAGGCGATGGGCATCGAGATGAGTGCCCCTAGACCAGTAGGGGCGATGAAGAAACCGGCCGCCATGGCGCCCAGACCACGCACCTGCTGGAAGTAGGCGGGCAGAAGCAGTAGGTCCGCGGTGAATCCCGCCTGGAAGAAGATCGCCAGGACAATGGCATTGCGATATCCGCCAAGGCGCAGGACGGTCAGATCCAGCAGCGGATGCTCGGCGCGCAGGCTCCGGCGCACGAATGCAGCCACCATCACCAGGCCCAGCACCAGCGGCACCCATACCACCGGTGCAGTGACGGCCGCGCCGCCGCCCGCATTCGACACGCCCCACAGGGTCAGGGCCAGGCCGGGGGACATCAGCACCACGCCCGGGACATCCAGGCGGACGGTGCCGCGCTCGTCGTCGCGCGGGAGCAGGACCAGCCCAAGCCCGGCGGCCGCCGCCCCGAAGGGCAGGTTGATGAGGAACACCCACTGCCAAGAGGCCGCCTCCACCAGCCAGCCTCCCAGGATCGGCCCCATCACGGGTGCGATCAACATGGGGATGCCCATCAGGCTCATCATGCGGCCGAGGTTGTTCGGGCCGGCGGCGCGAGCGACCAGCGTGGTGCCCACGGGCATGATGCAGCCGCCGCACAGGCCCTGCACCACCCGCATGACGATCAGGAAGGCGAGGCTCGGGGAGAGGGCGCACAGCACGGAGGCGATTGTGAACAGGGTGATCGAGCCGATGTACATCCACCGGGCGCCGATGCGCTTCAGGCCCCAGTCGGTCAGCGGGATGATTGCCGCCACCGCGAGCGCGTAGCCGGTCACGGTCCAGGCCACCGTCGAGTATGCGGGCAGGACGCCGTCGGGCGCGGCGAAGTGGCGTTGCAGTGCGGGGATGGCGACGTTGATGATGGTGCCGTCCAGGACGGACATGAATGAGCCGATCATGACGACGGCGGCGACCCGGTAAGGACTGGGCATGGTCTTGCCGGGGGCGACTGGGGATTGTGCGGACACGGGTACTGCTTTCTTCACGGCGGGCTTTGAGGTCCGAGCTGCGCACTGCACGAAGCCGCCCGGGTGGGAGGGGTGGTGCGCGTTGAGGGGCGGTACGCCGGGCGGGCCGGGCAGGCGCACCGTCCCGGCGGTCAATGCCCGTCGGCTCCGGCCGGGCGGCGCTGCGAGCTCAGGCGCCCATAGACGGCGGAGGTGGGGCTGTGCACGGAGTCGGCGTCGGTGATCTCGCGGACCGGTCGGGCCGGAGTGCCGAAGGCGAGCCAGCCTGCGGGCACGTCGTGGGTGACCAGGCTGCCGGCACCGACGACGGCGTCGTGTCCGATGGTGACGCCCGGCATGACGGTGACATTGGCGCCGAGCCAGACGCGGTCCTCAATGACGACGGGGTCGCCGTACTCGGCGCCGCCGCTGTGCCCGTCGGGGTAGGTCAGGTGCCGGCGCTCGGAGGCGATCAGGGGGTGGGTGCCGGCGACGATGGTGACGCCGGGGCCGAGCTGAACGTCGTCGCCGATGGTCACGGGCACGTCGTCGAGCAGGGTGAGGTTGAAGTTGGCGAAGAAGCGCGCGCCGATGGTCGTGTGGAAACCGCAGTTGACGTACAGCGGACCGCGCACGTACGCCTCCGGGCCGAGGCCGGCGAAGAGCTGCGGCAGGATTTCGGCGCGGGCGGGGTCCAGCTCGTCCAGCGCGTTGTAGCGGCGGCACAGGTCGTGGGCGCGGGCCTTGAGCGTGCGGTAGGGAGGCCAGGCGGCGTCGAACAGCAGGCCGGCGCGGGCGCGGGCGTCCTGATCGTCCATGTGGCACCTCCTTGTCCTGTACCTGACGGCAAACCGCACATTACCGGGCCTTTCATCCGATTCTCGTCGACTTGAGAACGGCTTTCGCCCGCTCGGGGCAAAAGCCCGGGGCCGCGACATTGTCCGTCATCGGGGCGGATTCATACGGTGGCTTCAGTCGGCCCGCAGCGCCGTGGCGCGCTGCGCCGCGGGCGGTACTCCCGCTGAGCGGGCGCTGCACGCATCAACCAGCACCGGATTGGAGCCACCGCGGGCTCCCATCCGGGCCCACAAAGGACGTGGACAACATGAGCAACCTGGACCAGGAGAACGCATCCCCCAACATCGACCGCCGCTTCGACGCCATCGTCATCGGCTCCGGCCCCGCCGGCTCGACGGCGGTGCGCGAGCTGACCGCCGCCGGCATGGACGTGCTCCTGCTCGAGGCCGGCCGCGAGCTGACCGAGGAGGACTTCACACCGCCGGTGTACGGCAAGCCCAAGCCGATGGGCATGGACATTATGACCCGCGCCAAGCGCATGCTCGGCAGCCGCCAGTTCAACCAGGCCCGCCGTTCCTTCTATTCCGACTCCTCCTCCCGGTTCCTGGTCGACGACGTGTCCAACCCCTACACCTACCCCCTAGACGCCCCCTACCTGTGGGTGCGCTCCCGGCTGCTGGGCGGGCGCATGCACGCCTACGGCCGGGTGCTCCAGCGCATGAGCGACGTCGATTTCAAGGCCGCCAGCCTCGACGGCGTCGGCATCGACTGGCCCTTCGAGTACGCGGACCTGGCCCCCTACTACGACCGGGTGGAGGAGCTGGTCGGCGTTTACGGCGACGCCGACCCCGGGGTGGAGCACCCTCCCGCCGGCAGGTATGTGGGCCCCGGACACCTCAATGACATGGAGCAGGAGTTCAAGCAGGTTGTTGAATCCCGGTGGCCCGACCGCCATGTGATCTCCTGGCGCTTCCAGGCCCCCTTCCTGGACCGCGTCCCCCCGGGCATCCGCGAGGCCCGCAAGACCGGCCGCCTGACCATCCGCACCGGCGCGGTCGTCTCCCGCATCACCACCAATGCCCGCACCGGCCTGGCCACCGGCGCTGTTTTCATCGATGCCCGCACCAGGCGCGAGCACCGGGTGACCGGCGATGTGGTCATGCTGTGCGCCTCGGCGATCGAGTCGGTGCGGCTGCTGCTGAACTCCGGGTCCAGCCGCCACCCGGGCGGGCTGGCGAACTCCAACGGGCTGGTGGGGCGCTACCTCATGGAGCAGTCCATGACGCTGGGCTTCGGCGACGACGCCCGTCGCCCCGGCTACTTCGGTCCCTCCTCACAGTGCGAGGAGGATCCCTTCTACGGCAACTCCGGCGGCTTCCTGATCCCCCGCTACCAGAACCTGCACGGCCAGACCGAGGCCTACAAGCGCGGCTACTCCTTCCAGGGGCTGGCCGGGCGGGTGCCGGTGCCGGAGGACTCCCCCGCCATGTTCGGCTTCGGCGCCGGCGGCGAGATGCTGCCCCAGTACGGCAACCATGTGACCCTCTCGCGGCGAGTGAAGGACAAGTGGGGCATTCCCGCGGCGCACATCGTGTGCCGCCCGGACGACAACGACCGCACCATGGTCGCCGCCGCGGTTCGGGACGTCACCGAGATGATGCAGGCCGGCGGCTACCGGACCAACTTCGTGGCCTCGACCTTCGGGGTGCACTCCAAGCAGGTGTGGCCGGACTTCAACCCCGCCCAGCGCGCCATGTTCCGGGTCGGGATCCGTATGAGTCTGATGATGGGGGTCTCCATCCATGAGGCGGGCGGGGCCCGCATGGGCCACGACCCGGCCACCAGCGTGCTGAACGGCGTCGCCCAGGCCTGGGACGTTCCCAACCTGTTCGTCACGGACGCCGCCTCCTTCCCCACCGGCTCCACGGAGGGGCCGGCGCTGACGATCATGGCGGTCACCGCCCGCGCCTGCGACTACATCGCTCGCGCGCACGCGGCCGGGGAGCTGTCCCGCCCCACCCAGGACGTGACGCTTTAGCCCTGCGCAAACGGCGTGCACCGGGCGGGCTTCCGATCCGACGTGTCGCGGCGACACGACCCGTTCCCGGGCCGCCCGGGGTTCGACGACGCACCTGGCGCCGGGGCCGCCCGAGACCCGCGCCGCGCCCGGTCCCGGACCGCCCTGGGCCCGCGCCACCCCCATTTCCGGGGCCGTCCCGGGGCCGACGCCGCACCGCCTCGCACCGGAGTATCGGCCACGGCCCCAGGGTGACCCGGGTCCCCCGAAATGCCCGGTGCGGGCAGAAGCGCACGGCCGCGCAAGCACCCCGACACGATGCTGTTTTTCGTTGAAATTCCAAGCCCCACAACACCTGATCATGGAGCCGGTGGCGCGGGTCACCGCGATCAGGGCGCATTTGTGCGCCACCGGCGTTGATAGCGTGATGCCACCAGCCACCGAGCAGGTAACCGGCTCGGATGGCCCGAATGCCCGGGCGATCCGATTGGGTCAGCTCGGCGGTACAAACAACACCGATTCAACTCTTCTAAAGGAGCAACACATGTTCTTCAGCGCCATCGACGCCAACACCGCTCGCGCCATCGCCGAGGCCGTCAACGACCGCCTCACCGAGAAGACCACCGACGAGCAGCAGTGACCACTCACCCCTGACCGGCCGACGCGCCGCGTCAGTAGCGATCACGAGCAATCACGCCCCCTGCACGTGCAGGACGAGGCCAACGCATTCGGGCCGGAGACAGCGAGGTCTCCGGCCTTTGTTGCACCCGCCGCAGGCGCCGTCGGCCCGTATCCCTGCTACGGCCCCCGCGGACGTACGCCCGGACACCGCGGGTTATCGGTGTGAGTGTGTGGGGTTTGGGCGCATGGTCCTCCTGCTTGCGCGTGGCGGTCCGGGTGGGTCGTCTCGCGGTGGTTCGTCTCTTACGACGACGGTTCGTGCCTTCCGGTTGACGGTTCGTCATCTCCGGTGACGGTTCGTGTGTTCGGGTCGACGATTCGTCAGGAACTGCGACGGTTCGTGTGTCTACCCCGCGAACCGTCGCAACAAGTGGCGAACCGTTGGTGCCAAGTGATGAACCGTCGTCGAAACCCACGAACCGTCAACCGAAGCACACCAGCCGTCCACCAGCCGTCCACCGGCCGGGGCTGCCTGAGCATCCCTTGCCGGCCACCGCGCCATGCCAGGAACCACACCCGGAAGACGGCCAGTCCTCCATCTACCCGGCCAAACGGGGCCGTCAAGGCCGCGATGAGACTCATCCCCCGGCCCCGCCCACCCGCTACCATGACTGAATGATCAGGGAGGATCTGCAGGACAAAACCGGGTTCTCGGCGGCGGAGAGCGCCGTGGCCGACCACCTGCTCCAGCTCGGTGCCGCCATCCGCGGACTATCGGCCCGGGCCATCGCCCGGCAGGTGCACACCGCCCCCTCCACCGTGGTCCGTCTGTGCCAGCGCCTCGGCTTCGAGGGCTACCCGGACTTCCGAGACGCCTACCTGGATGAACTGCGCTACCTGTCCAGCGCCTTCACCGATATCGACGCCAACCACCCCTTCACCGCGGCCGACGACGACGCGTCCCTCGCCGGGAAGCTCACCGTCCTCTACCACGAGACGATCGACGACACCGCCGGGCTGCTGGACCCGGCCGTCCTCACTGCGGCGGCCGCGCGCATTGCCGCCGCCCGCACCGTCCACGTCTTCTCCCAGGGCGTGCAGGCCGACGTCGCCGCCGACTTCGCCGACAAGATGAGTCGCATCGGCCGGCAGGTGACCGTCCACCCCCTGGCGGACCGCGGCTTCTACACCGCCTCGACGCTGGCTAAGGAGGACCTGGCGCTGGCCATCTCCTACTCGGGCGAGACCGCGGGCACTCTGCGGGCCGTCGCCATGGCCACCCGTCGCGGCGCCGCACTCATCGCCATCACCTCCTACGGCCGCAGCCGCCTGGCGGATCTGGCCGACCTGGTGCTGCACGTGTCCACCCGCGAGCGCCTGGTGGAGAAGCTCGGCGGCTACGCCATGTCCCTGTCCACGCTGTTCCTCCTCGACTCCCTGTACTCGGCGGTCTTCAACCTGGATCACGACGCGAATCTGCGTCACCGCACTGCGCTCGTCCACGGTTATGAGTTCCGGCGCGGCTCTACCAACCCGGTGCTGCGCGACCGCTGGAGCCGCCGGGACGACGACGCCGGAACCCTCTGACCCGACGACGGCGTCCCCCGCTGCTCCTCGCCGTCGTCACCTCCCACCCCGCCGTCGCCGCCTCCCCTGACCCGCCGACGCCGTTACGGCCCCGTCGGCTCCCCGTCCCACGGCCGCAACACTGTTCCAGCGCCGACGTCTGCTCGATCCCGCCGCGGCGAAACACTGTTCGAGGAATCGACCCCGACCCACATATAGCCGGAAAACCAACGCAAACTGAGAGCGCCTCGCATTCCCGCCTCGCACCAAGGAGTTCTCAATGGCTGACTCCCAGCTCGCCTCCACGATTCTGGAGAAGGTCGGTGGCCAGGACAACGTCTCCAGCCTCGGCCACTGCGCCACCCGCCTGCGCTTCGTTCTCAAGGACGAGTCCCTGGCGGACACCGCCGCCCTGAAAACCACCAAGGGGGTGATCGACGTCGTCGCCAAGGGCGGCCAGTACCAGGTGGTCATCGGCCCCGGCGTCGCCGACGTCTACCAGGACATCAACTCCCAGGCGTCCTTCGCGACCGCACCCGCCGACGGGGCGGGCCCGCAGGAGGACAAGAACCTGCTGGCGCGTGCCCTGGACATGATCGCCGGGTCCTTCTTCCCCATCATTCCGGCCATCGTGGGCGGGGGCATGCTCAAGGCCATCGCCGCCATCCTGCTGGCCGCCCACCTGCTCGACGCCGAGTCGATGAGCTACCAGTTCCTCACCTTCATGGGGGATGCCGCCTTCTACTTCCTGCCGGTGCTGATCGGGGTGTCGGCCGCCCACAAGTTCCAGGTCAACCCGTATGTCTCCGCCGCCCTGGGGGCCATGCTCATCCACCCGACCTTCGTGTCCCTGGCCGGTGCCGCCCAAGACGGGGGTCCGTCCCTGAGCCTGTTCGGCCTGCCCGTGCAGGCCGGCACCTACTCCTCCTCGGTCATCCCCATCTTCCTGATGGTCTGGCTCCAGTCCTACGTGGAGCCGCTGGCCAAGCGGATCATGCCCAGTGCCGTCCACATGGTCTCCACGCCGCTGATCACCTCGCTGGTGGTGGGCGTGACCGGATTCGTGGTCTTGGCGCCGCTGGGCAACTGGGCCGGGCAGGGACTGGCCGCCGGCGTGAACGCGATCTCCGGGGTGGCGCCCTGGCTCGTGCCCACGCTCATGGGCGCGCTCACTCCGCTGCTGGTCATGGTGGGCATGCACTACGCGATCATTCCCATCGGCATCAACCTGCTGGCCACCACCCACCGCGACCCCTTCGTCGGCCCCGGCATGCTCGTGTCCAACGTCGCCCAGGGCGGCGCCGCCCTGGGGGTGGCCCTGCGCGCCAAGGACGTCAACACCCGCTCCGTGGCCGCCTCCACCGGGTTCACCGCCGTCCTGGGCATCACCGAGCCGGCCCTGTACGGCATCAACCTGCGCTTCAAGCGGCCGCTGATCGCCGCCATGATCGGCGGCGGCGTGGGCGGCCTGGTCGTGGGCGTCATGGGTGTGGGCCGCTTCGCCCAGGTGGCCCCCGGCCTGCTCGCCCTGCCCTCCTACATCAACCCCGAGGAGCCCGGCAACCTGTCCGTTCTCATCTGGGCGATCGTCGCCGTCGTCATCGCCTTCCTGACCGCCTTCGTCATCTCCCTGGCCTGGGGCATCGACGAGCAGGCCGACGCCGCCAACGTCGAAGGTGCTGCGGCGCCCGCTAACGGCGCAGACGACCTGGGCAACCAGAAGGACGTGACCATCGTCGACGAGGAGATTCACGCGCCCCTGGACGGGGAGGCGATCGCACTGGCGGAGGTGTCCGACCCGGTGTTCTCCGGGGGCGCGCTCGGCGAGGGCATCGCCATCGTCCCCGCCTCCGGGCGCCTGGTGGCCCCCGCCGACGGCACCGTCACGGTCATGTTCCCCACCGGCCACGCCGTCGGCATGACCACGGCTGCGGGCGCCGAGCTGCTCATGCACATCGGCTTCGACACCGTCTCCCTGGACGGGGAGCACTTCACCACCCACGTGGCGCAGGGCGCCGCGGTCAAGCGCGGGGACCTGCTCGTGGAGTTCGACGTGGAGGCCATCAAGGCCGCCGGCTACGAGGTGACCACGCCCGTCGTCGTCACCAACACCGCCCAGTACTCCTCGGTGCGCCCGGCCGCCTCCGGGCCGGTCGCGGCCGGCGACGACGTGCTCGTCCTGACCACCTGAGCCCGTCCGGCGCACCCGCCCAGTCCCGCAAATGCGGGTCCGAAACCGACCATCCGCACCGACCACTCAACCAGCACTCAACCAGCACCCAACCAGCACTTGACCAGCACTGAAAGGAACCAGACCATGGGATTCCCCGCTGACTTCCTGTGGGGCGGCGCCACCGCCGCCAACCAGATCGAGGGCGCCTGGGACGCCGACGGCAAGGGACCGTCCACCGCCGACGTACTGACCGCGGGCGTGCGCGGCGTGAAGCAGCGCCGCATCACCGACGGCGTCGAGCCCGGCGAGTTCTACCCCAGCCACACCGCCATCGACCACTTCCACCGCTACGCCGAGGACATCGCCCTGTTTGCGGAGATGGGCTTCAACGTCTACCGCTTCTCCATCGCCTGGTCGCGCATCTTCCCGAGCGGGGACGAGACCGAGCCCAACGAGGCGGGCCTGGCCTTCTACGACCGGATCCTGGACGAGCTGGAGAAGTACCGCATCACCCCGCTGGTCACCATCAGTCACTTCGAGAACCCGCTGGGGCTGCAACGCTACGGCTCCTGGGAGAACCGGAAGGTGGTGGACTTCTACGTCCGCTACGCCCGCACCCTGCTGGAGCGCTACCGGGGGCGGATACGCCACTGGCTCACCTTCAACGAGATCAATGTGATGTCCACCAACCCGTGGAACGCCGGCGGCATCGACTCCGAGGATGAGGCGGTGCGCATGCGGGCCGCCTACCACCAGTTCCTGGCCAGCGCGCGCACGGTGCGCCTGGCCCACGAGATCGACCCCGACAACCAGGTGGGCATGATGTTCTGCGGGCACTTCGCCTACCCCGCCAGCCCGGATCCGGCCGATGTCATCGGCACCATGGAGTTCATGCAGAAGATGCTGTTCTACTGCGATGTGCAGTGCCGCGGCGCCTACCCGCGCTACAAGCTGCGCGAGCTGGAGCGGGAGGGCATCGAGCTGCCGGTGCGCGACGGCGACGCGGAGGTCCTGCGTGCGGGCACCGTGGACTTCATCTCCTACTCCTACTACATGACGCATGTGACCGGGCAGAAGACCCAGGGGATCCTGCGGGGCCTGAACGGCCTGGACACCGGCTACACCAACCCCCACATCGAGCGCTCCGACTGGGGCTGGGGCATCGACCCGATGGGACTGCGCTACTCCCTGAACCTCCTGTACGACCGCTACCAGCTGCCGGTGATGGTGGTGGAGAACGGGCTCGGCGCCGTGGACGCCCTGGAGGCCGACGGCACCGTCCACGACCCCTACCGCATAGACTACCTGCGCCGGCACCTGCGGGAGATGCGCAAGGCGATCGACATCGACGGCGTGCCGGTGATGGGCTACACCTCCTGGGGGCCGATCGACCTGGTAGCCGCCTCCACCGGGGAGATGTCCAAGCGCTACGGCTTCATCTACGTGGACGTCGACGACGCCGGGCAGGGCACCTTCAAGCGGTACCGCAAGGACTCCTTCGACTGGTACCGGCGGGTGATCGCCTCCAACGGCGCCTGGCTCGGGGATGAGGGGGCCGACGACGCGGCTGCGGAGGCGGCCGACACGGAGGACGCGGAGGAGGCGGGCGATGAGTGAGGGCGCCGCTGTAGGCGATGGTCGGGATCGCGCGGGTGGCGGCCGCGCGCACGCCACCGGGGCCGGCGCCGCCGTCGACGACTCCGTGGCCCGCACCGTGCTGCCCAGCCGGAGCATCCGCGCGGTGGCCATGGACAGCGAGTACTGCTCCATGGGGCGATGGATCTCCGTGATCGCCGGTGCGGCCACCGGCATGCAGCTGGTGGAGGACCGGGAGCTGTGCACCCTGGCGGGCGGGGACTGGCTGACGCCGGAGTACCTGGCCCGCCTGGACCGGGTGCTGTCCGACGCCGCGGCCGCCGAGGCCGCAGCCGGCACGCATTCGGTTGCAGCGCCCGCCGCGTCCCACGGGGCTTCCACGGTCGCCGGGGCCACGATCTCCCCGGAGCTCCCGGACGGCCGCCCACTCGCCGAGGTACAGGCGGCGCTGTCCCGGGCGATCCGGGCCGCGGCCGACGCCGGGCCCTGCATCATCCACGGACGTGCGGCGACGGCGCTCCTGGCGGGACGCGACGACGTGCTGCGGGTGATGGTCTACAGCAGCGACCGGGAGGCGCTGCGACCGCGGGCCGAGTACGACCCGCACTTCCCGCAGCTGGTGGGGGCCACGGCCACCGAACTCGACCGCCACATCGCCGCTCAGGACCGCGCCCGCGCCGCCTACCACCACGCCGTCTCCCCCACCGGCTGGGGCGACCTGCGCGGCTATGACCTCGCCCTGAACAGCGGGGTGCTGTCGCGGGAGAAATGCGCCGAGGTACTCATCGAGGCCATCGCCCCGGTGCGGCTCGACGCCGAGGCGGCGGCCGCCCGAGTCGCCGAGTTCACCCGTACCTGGGCCCGATCGTGACCGAGGCCCTGTACGCCGTCGTCGTCCTGGCCGCCACCACCGCGGGAGCGGTGGCCGGCCTGGGCGGCGGCGTCATCATCAAGCCCCTGCTCGACCTCATGGGCGTGCACGGGGCCGCCTCCATCGGCGTGTACTCGGCGGTGGCGGTATTCGCCATGTGCCTGGTCTCGATCGCGGCCCAGCTGCGGGCGGGCTTCCGCTTCGAGGCGCGCCTGGTCATATCGGTGTCGGCGGGGTCCATGGCCGGCGGCTGGATCGGCGAACGGCTGTTCAACCTGGCCGCGGACTCGCTGGGCGAGGGACGGATCAAGGCGGTCCAGGCGGGCCTGCTGGGCGTCACCCTGCTGGGCATCCTCGCCTACACGCTGGCGGCGCAGCGCCTGCCGCACTGGCGGCTGCGCAATGCGGCGGCGGTGGCCGCGGTCGGGGTGTTCCTGGGGGCGATCTCGGTGTTCCTCGGGATCGGCGGCGGGCCGTTGAACATCGCCCTGCTGACACTGCTGTTCTCCTTCGAGATGAAGGAGGCGACCGTCTACTCGCTGGCGACGATCTTCTTCTCCCAGATCACCAAGCTGGCCGCGGTGGCCATCAGTGGCGTGCCCGCCGACTTCACGTTCCGGGCCCTGCCGGTGGTGGTGGCTGCGGCCGTCGTCGGCGGGCTGGTGGGCACACGGATCAACCGCCGCTGCTCAAACGCCGCGGTGCGCCGCTTCTACATTGTGCTCATGGCGGCGCTACTAGCCGTCTCCGCCCGCAACCTGACCGCCGGACTGACCGCCTAGCCCTCTCTCGTCGAGGTCGTTCGCTATAACCATTGAGGTCGGTCGATATGGCAGTGGCGCGCCCTCAATGGTTGGTGGCTGAGCGCGCCATGCCGATTCCGACCTGTGCCCCTTACCGCTGCCGGTATAGCTAGGAGGAGGCTTCGTTAGTCCTCCGGGTTTGAAGTGTTGTTGGGAGTGCGCTTGCCGGAGGCATCTGCGTCGCGCCGACTGGGTTCGGCCTTCGACACCTCCTTCTAAACGCCCCGGTGCTTCCGCGGTCCGCAGTCAACCAGCTGCTGCAGCAGTTCTGCTATCACGGGGGGCTATACGAGGTCGTCGTTGCTCATAGTCGGCCGTTTCTACTACGCCACTTCGGCGTTGGGTACGCCGGTTAGCGGTCGGTTGTGTACCTGTCAGGCGTTCAACCGACCGCTGACCGGCGTAGTAGACGGCGAATCGGCGTAGTAAGCCATCCCGCTCGCCTTGCCGCGCCTCCGGGCCGACCCACCGACGCTCCCGTCGCCTCCGCCCCGGCTGCGGCGCACAGCCCCAGCGCGAACCCGTCCACGCCCACTCCCAGTGAACGCCCCGCGTGCTGTCCAGATTCGGCACGAACACCACCGGTGCGTCTTATGGTGGCTGGAGGAATGGTGTAATTCCAACGATCTGCGAAACGAGCACCGCCCTCGCCGACTCGTTTATGCCGGATTTGGACACTTCTCCATCCGGGAGGTACCCGGAACCGACGGCGCCGAGGTCGGCTTCGAGTGGTTCGGCGGGGACGACGAGGACGTCATGGTCTGTGCCTTCCGCGGCAGCAGCATTGGTGAGCGTTTCCACCGCCACGGGTTCTTCTTCCTCAATTACGCCTACCAGGGCGATTACCGGGCGCTCAGCCACCGGCCCGGGAACCTGGTGACCGTCCACGGGGGCCAGATGTACGCCGGGCAGCCCTTCAACGGCTACGCGCTGCGCTTCCAGCGCGGGAGACCAGTGCACCACTGTGGGCGTGCTGGTGCGCGCCCAGGCCTTCTACCGGGACTTCCTCCCACCGGTCATGGCCGACGCCGAGCTATTGGACCTCTATCTGGGTCTGCGCGACGACACCTTCAGTGACGCCTTCCGGCACGTCACCATCCCCGCCTCCTCCCCCGTGCACGGGCTGCTGGAGATCATGATGGTGGAATACGCCAACTGCCGCGGCGACTCCCAGCAGGTGCTCAAGCCGCTGGCACTGGCGCTGGTGGAGCTCGTGGCCCGGGAATGGCGGGCAGAGCACGTCCGACACGCAATCCCGGGACCTGGGCAGGGCAAGCTTGCGGGTGCTGGCCGACCGCCTGGGCTACCACCCCAACTACCTGAGCACGCTGATTCGTAAGGAGACCGGCAAGAACTTCTCCCAACTGGTCCTCCAGTTGCGCGTGGAACGAGCCGCCCTGCTGGTGGAGCGGACCACGTTGCCGGTGGAGGAGATCACCCGGACCGTGGGCTACTCCAGCACGAGCAACTTCTACCGGGCCTACCAGGGCTATTTCGGGCATTCCCCCGGAGTCAATGAGCGAGCTCGACAGGCTCGAGGTCGGCCTGGAGTACCACGTGTGGCTGGGCGGCAACGTCACCGTGCTGCCGGGCGTGACCATCGACAGCAGCGTCGTCGTGGCCGCAGGCGCCGTCGTCACCAAGGACGTGCCCGGCGGGAGCGTCGTCGCCGGGGTATACCCGCCAGGGTCGTGCGCGCACTCGACGGCGACTGAGGCCACCCTCAACCGCATATCACCAATACTGCGCCGGTGCACATTGTGCCCGGGAACCGCGGCTCGGTAGACTATGCCGCCATCCAACCGCCCGAACAATTGGTGGAAGACCTCTGTGAAGACCGTACGCACACTCATGCGCAGCCTGCGTGAGTACCGCAAGCCGTCGCTGCAGGCGCCGCTGTTCATGGTGGGCGAGGCCGGGCTCGAGTGCATCCTGCCCCTGATGATGGCCGAGCTCATCGACACACTCACCGGCAGCTCCATGGGCCCCATCCTGCGCATAGGCCTGGCACTCGTGGTCATGGCGCTCATCTCGCTCGCCTGCGGCGTCATGTCCGGCGTGCGCGCCGCCACAGCCGCCGCCGGCCTCGCCCGCAACCTGCGCCAGGACCTGTTCTACCGGGTGCAGGACTTCTCCTTCGCGGACATCGACCACTTCTCGACGTCGTCGCTGGTGACCCGCATGACCACCGACGTCACCAACGTACAGAACGCCTACCAGATGATCATCCGCGTGGCCGTGCGCGTGCCGCTGATGGTGGTCTTCTCCATCATCATGACGCTCACGATCAACGCGCGCCTGGCGCTGATCTTCATCATCATGCTGCCGCTGCTCGGAGGCGCACTTATCGGCCTGGCCGCCTACGTGTTCCCAATCTTCCGGCGGATCTTCAAGAAGTACGACGCCCTGAACAACTCCGTGCAGGAGAACGTCTCCGCCATCCGGGTGGTCAAGTCCTTCGTCACCGAGGAGCACGAGAAGACGAAGTTCCGCGCCGCCTCCCAACAGGTCCGCAAGGACTTCACCTACGCCGAGAAGATCCTCGCCCTCAACGGCCCGATCATGGTCTTCTTCATTTACGTGGCACTGATGCTGGTCAACTACCTGGGCGCGCGCGTGGTTGTGGCCAGCGGCGCGACCGAGCTGACCACAGGCGAGTTCTCCTCCCTGATGACCTACGGCGTGCAGATCCTCGCCTCCATGATGATGCTCGCGTTCATCTTCGTTATGGTGTCGATGTCGGTGGAGTCCGCCAACCGCATCGCCGAGGTCATCGAGCACCGTCCCAGCCTCACCTCTCCCGCCGACGGACGCACCTCGGTTCCCGACGGCGAGGTCCGCTTCGAGGGCGTCTCCTTCCGCTACTCCGACGACGCCGAGTCCGACGTCCTGCACGGCATCGACCTGACGATCCCGTCGGGATCCACCCTCGGAATCGTGGGCGGAACCGGCTCGGCCAAGACCACCCTCATCCAGCTCATCTCCCGCCTGTATGACACCACCTCCGGCCGGGTGACCGTGGGTGGCGTGGATGTGCGCGACTACGACCTGGAGACCCTGCGCGACGCCGTCGCCGTCGTCCTGCAGAAGAACGTCCTGTTCGCCGGCACCATCAAGGAGAACCTGCGCTGGGGCGACCCCGACGCCACCGACGCCGAGCTCATCCACGCCTGCGAGCTCGCCCAGGCCGACGAGTTCGTCCGCCAGTTCCCCGACGGCTACGACACTCGCATCGAGCAGGGAGGCACCAACGTCTCCGGCGGCCAGAAGCAGCGGCTGTGCATCGCCCGCGCCCTGCTGAAGAAGCCGCAGATCCTGATCCTGGACGACTCCACCTCCGCCGTCGACACGCGCACCGACGCACTCATCCGCCGCGCCTTCGCCGAGCAGATCCCGGACACCACCAAGATCATCATCGCCCAGCGCCTGAGTTCAGTGGAGCATGCCGACCAGATCATCGTGCTCGACGACGGCCACATCCTGGAGCGCGGCACGCACGCCGAGCTCATGGCGGCCGGCGGGGAGTACCAGCAGATCTACGCCTCGCAGAACCGCACCAGTCAGGAACAGGAGGTGGCCTGACCATGGCGCCCAACCGCAAGCACCAGCCCGAGGAGCGCCCCGGCTCCGGTGAGGCGACCGCCGTCGTCGGCACCTCCCCAGCCGAAGCCGACCGGTCCGCGCCGAGCCGGAACGAGCAGCCCGACCCGCACGACCTGCCGCATATCGAGCACCCGGCACGCCGCCTGCTCGCCTACGTATTCCACTACTACCCGTGGCAACTGATCATCGTCGCCGTCAGCATCGTGATCGCCTCGGTGGCCTCCACCATCGCCTCGATCTTCATGCAGCGGGTGGTCGACGAGGTGATCACCCCCGGCCTGAGCATGGGGCTGGACGCCGTCATGCCGACGCTTGTGCGGATCATCACCGCCATGGGGGTGGTTTACGCACTCGGTGTGATCACCAGCTTCCTGTACTCGCGGATCATGGCGGTGGTAACGCAGGGCTCGCTCAAGCACATGCGTGACGACATGTTCGACCGCATGCAGTCCCTGCCGATCAAGTACTTCGACACCCACGCGCACGGCGCGATCATGTCGACCTACACCAATGACACCGACGCCGTGCGCCAGCTGATCGGTCAGTCGGTGCCGACCCTGATCCAGTCCGGTCTGACACTGGGCGCCATGCTGGCGATGATGCTCTACTACAGCCTGTGGCTGACGATCCTGGTGCTGGCGGTGGCAGCGATCATGGTCGGCGCCACCCGCAACCTCGGCGGGAAGTCATCGCGCTACATGGTTGCCCAGCAGCAGTCGCTGGCCACCGAGGAGGGCTTCATCGAGGAGATCATGGGCGGGCAGAAGGTGGTCCAGGTCTTCAACCACGAGGAGGCCGCGAAGGCCGACTTCGACGCCCTTAACCGGCAGCTGTTCTCCGACTCGGAGAAGGCCAACCAGTACGGCAATATCCTCGGGCCCGTCATGGGTAATCTTGGCAACCTGCTGTATGTGCTGGTCGCCATGGTGGGTGGTCTGCTCATTCAGTTGCAGGTCACCAACATCGGCTTCGCCGGCATGGGCACGATCACCGTCGGCATCATCGTCTCCTACCTGACGATGGTGCGGCAGCTGTCCCAGACCATCAACCAGGCCTCCCAGCAGGTCGCGCTGATCGCCATGGGCCTGGCGGGTGCCGGCCGCGTCTTCGCCCTGATCGACGAGCAGCCCGAGCAGGACGGCGGTTATGTGGGTCTGGTCGACGCCGTCGAGACGCCCGACGGCGGTGTTCAGCCCGCCGATCACAAGACCGACGTGTGGGCCTGGCGTCACCCCCACCAGGCGGACGGCACGGTCACCTACACGCGGCTGCGCGGTGAGATCGTCATGAAGCACGTCGACTTCTCTTACGACGGCGTCAAGGAGGTTCTCCACGACGTCTCCCTGTGGGCCGAGCCCGGGCAGAAGATCGCCTTTGTGGGCGCCACCGGCGCCGGGAAGACCACGGTCACCAACCTGATCAACCGCTTCTACGACATCGACGACGGCAAGATCCGCTACGACGGCATCAACATCAACAAGATCGCCAAGGCGGACCTGCGCCGCTCACTGGGCGTGGTGCTGCAGGACGTGCGCCTGTTCACCGGCACGGTCATGGACAACATCCGTTACGGGCGCCTGGACGCCACCGATGAGGAGTGCATCGCGGCGGCGAAGCTGGCGAATGCCGACGGTTTCATCCGCCGTCTGCCGCACGGGTATCAGACGGTGATCTCGGGCGACAGCTCGAGCCTGTCCCAGGGGCAGGCGCAGCTGCTGTCGATCGCGCGCGCCGCCGTCGCCGACCCGCCGGTGATGATCCTGGACGAGGCGACCAGCTCCATCGACACCCGCACCGAGGCACTGGTGCAGGCCGGCATGGACAACCTGATGCGGGGCCGGACGGTGTTCGTGATCGCCCACCGGCTGTCCACGGTGCGCAACTCGGACGCGATCATGGTGCTGGACCACGGTCGCATCATCGAGCGCGGCAGCCACGACCAGCTGATCGAGCAGCGCGGTACCTACTACCAGCTCTACACCGGCGCCTTCGAGCTGGAGTGATCCCGCTTCCCCGCCGCCGAGGTCGGTAGATCTTACGTACCGAGGTCGGTAGATATGGTTACGGGGATGAGCCATATCGACCAAAACCGGCGCTTTCGGTTTGTGGGTGTGGTGATGGCGCCGGGCTGGGTGTCTGCTGCGCCGGTTGGACGTTAACAACGCTACTTAACCGTCTGTTGTACACCTCAGTGCCCTTCAGCAGACCGTCAAGTAGCGTTGTTAACCCCGAAGTGGCGTTGCAGATGATCCCATCGACGACCGTCCTGCCTGCAGCGGGGTCGTCCTCGTCGGCCCGACGATTACCTCATCGCCCCAACCACTAACCCACACCGCGCAACCCAAGCTGGAACCACCACCCCCTCGAACCGGAAGAGCCCGTTTTCACCGCCCCAATTGCCAGAGCAGCCGCCCTTTTCAACCGACGTTGGTACGGTAACAACTACCGACCTCGGCACGTAACACCTACCGACCTCGGCACGTAAGATCTACCGACCTCGGTACGTAAGATCTACCGATCTCGGCGAGAGGGGCGGGGCCGGTCCGTCCCGTCACAGGCTCTCGAGGATGCTCTTCCCGAGAGCCAGGTGGCGGTCGAGCTGCTCGTCGGCGTCGTTGAGGTAGAAGGCGTGGCCCTCATACTCGGAGATGAAGGCGCCCTGGAAGCCGCCGTCGGCCAGTATGGACAGTGCCTTCTCATACGGGATCGTCGGCTCGAAGACCTTGCCATCCGCGTCGAGTTCCAGGTGGTAGAACTTGCCGTGCACGTACTTCACATACGGCACCATCGCGGCGAAGGAGTCGAGCTCCGCCGGCGCGAAGGACAGGTAGCCGAACCATTCGGAGATGGCGACCTTCTCCCCCTCGCCGCCGCCCATGTTCTTGGCGACGTGCTCCTGCATCTCCTCCTCGGTCATGCCGTTGTGGCGGTTGGCAATGATCCAGTCGAGGGTCTCCCGCTTGGCGCCCAGGCCCACGTAGCGGTTGATGGCGATCTCGGTGGGCCGCTCAATGAACATGCCGAAGTCGGGCACCAGTCCGAAGCACCCGAGCTGATTCTTCTCGATCGTCTCCATGAAGCCGCGGGTGGTGGCGTCGGCCGGGGTGTGCGGGGCGTGGATCTCGAAGCCGATCTGCACGCCGTAGCGCTCGGCCAGGTCGTTGACGGCGGGGGCGAGCTCCGGCTCGAAGCCGGTGGCGCGCAGATACTTCGCGCCGAGACTGCGGGCGGTCATGATGTCCAGGCGGATGTCGGAGAGGATGTCCTCCCGGCTCATCCGGTAGCCCGTGATGCGCCCCAGGTCCACGTAACCGCCGTAGGAGAAGACCTCCACGCCGTGCTTGGCGCCGGCGGCCAGCACTGCGTCGATCTCCTCGGGCCGCGGGGTGGGGTACTGCTGGAAGGTCTGGGCACCGACCAGCTCCACCTTGCTGACGCCCTTGGCGGCGACATGCTCGAAGATCGTGTTGATGCTCCAGTCGTCGTTCTCAATGAACTCCTGGGTGTAGCTGTAGCAGGAAATGCCCTGTTCAATGCCGTTGATCGTTGCCATGGTGGTCTTGCTCCTCAGTTCTCAGAGTTCTCGGCGACGGCGAGGGTGGCGGATGCGGAGGCGTCGAACATTCCGTAGACGCCGGGGGCGAACTGCATGTAGACGACGCGCGCCTCGCACACGAAGTCGACGTGGTGCGGCCCGGCCGCCAGCGGCTCGCCGGTCACGTGCAGGCGGATCGGGGTCTTGACGCCCCAGTACTCGGTGAATGCCAGCGGCACCTGCTTCAGGCGCAGGAACTTACCGTTGATCTCCACCAGGATGCGGTCGTCGTCGACCCGCTCGCCGTCGACGCTCAGTTCCATCCGCTCGACGGCGGAGATCGGGGTGCCGCGGTAGTAGTTGAGGCCGACGTCGAGGACGTAGCCGTCGGAGTCGTTGGCGAGCCGGCGCAGCACCTGCTCGTCGAAGCCGAGCTTCATGAATTTGGTGGGCATGGGTGATTCCTTCGGTTGGTTCGAGTTTGGTAGCTAGTGAGGCAGCAGTGAGGTGACACTGTTTAGGCCACCGCGACCCTGCGGGTGAAGCGGTTCTCGGAGACGAACGGCAGGTAGGACACGCGCAGGCGCAGGTTCACGTGCACGTCGTGCTCGCCGGGGGCCAGGCCGCCGGGCCGCAGGACGGTGATGGTCGCGAAGGTGCGCAGCTCCCAGCGCACGTCCGAGACGTCGGCTAGCTCGGCGAAGGTGCGGGTCACGCCGTCGTAGGTGAAGCGCAGGTCCTCCGCGGGCACCGCCTCGCCGTCGACGACGACGTCGGGCGTCTCGATCATGGACAGTCCCAGGCCGCGGTAGTAGGGGATGTGGGCCTCGAAGGAGAAGCCCACCGCCTCGCCGTCGGGGCCGGTGACGTTGCGGACGCTTCCCTCGCGAATGATCATCTCGTCGAACATGTCAGTTCTCCTTCCCGATCAGTGCCTTGAGCATGTTCTGGTGGGCGGCGACCTGCGTGACGGAGTCGACGGGCTCGGCGTCCTCGATGTGGCGGTTTCCCTCGTACTCGCTGGAGAGGTAGCCGTCGTAGCCGATCTCTTCCAGGACGGGGACGATCTCGTGGTAGGGGATGGAGTACTCGTGCCAGTAGTCGAAGCCCTCCACCTGGTGCATCTCGTAGAACTTGGCGTGGATGTGCTTGATGAACTCGGCGTGGTCGCGCAGGCAGTCCACGGGCTGGGCGATCATGTGGATGCCATTGCGGGCCAGGCCCAGGGTGACGCCGTCGACTCCCTGCCGCTCCAGGCGGTCGAAGAGGGCCTGGGTGTCGCCGTGGGAGTTGTAGGTGTTCACGATCTCGTGGGCCAGCTCCGGGTCGGCGCCGTCGCGCAGGGCCCGGTCGACGACGACGCGCGGCAGCTTGTGGACGAAGATGCCCATGTCCGGTACGCAGCCGACGACGTCGGAGCCCACGCGCGCGGCGACCTCCAGGTGCCGCTTGATCCAGTCGTCCTCGAAGGAGTATGGCGAGTGGACCTCCACGCCCATCCACACGCCGTGGTCGCGCGCATAGGGGGCCGCGGACTCGACGACCTCGGGCGGGGTGTTGACGATGATGCGGATGCCCTTGGCGCCGAGCTTGGCGGTGTGCCGGATGTCCCGCTTGAGGGAGTCGACCATTTCGGAGTGGTTGAGCAGGCGGCCGCGGTAGCGCTTGGTGTCCAGGAACATGTCGTGGACGGTCGGCGTGGTGCCGTACTTCGCCATGAGGTCCTGCCACCAGGAGTAGAAGGAGTCCGGCAGATCCGCCTGCCCGGGGAAGGGGAAACCGGGGATCATCTGCTCGCCGAGGGTCTCGATCCCCAGCGCACCCTCCTTGGCGGCTGCGGCGACGCAATCCTCGAGGTCCATGGTGCCGTGAACGTATTCGTGCTGATATGAGTACAGACTGACTCCGCGTTTGATTTGCGAGGTCATTGATGCGCTCCTCTCTGAGTGCGGTTTGCAGGTTGGTGCGGCCGGGAACCGGCCGCGGTGCGGTTCGGCCCCGGCCCCGCGGTGGGGACCGGGGCCGAACCTGTTGCTGTCCGTCAGGCTGCGCCCGAGGGCGCGGCCGGGACGGTGCGGCGGGTATTGATGGATTAGGACTGCGGCAGGGGCGACGCCGTCGGGCCGGGCGGGCGACGCCGTCGGGCCGGGCGGGCGACGCCGTCGGGCCGGGCGAGCGACGCCGTCGGGCCGTCAGTCGAAGTAGACGGGCTTGCCGCCCTGGGCCGCGGACTTGTAGATGCCGTCGAGGATCTCGGTGACGACGACGGCCTGGTCGGCGGTCACGTAGGGCTCGGTGTCATTCAGGATGGCGTCGAGCCACAGGCCGGCCTCCAGGCCGCCCATGTAGGAGAAGCCGGTCTGGGCGCCGCCGGCGGCACCGGCGGAGAAGTAGGCACCGCCCTCACCGAAGCCGGTGTTGACCTGCTTGCCGCCCTCGATGGAGTTGACGTCGACGACCAGGTTGGCCGAGCCGGCCGGGTCCTGGATGGTCTCGGCGCCGGCCTCGGTGCCCATGATGGTGATGCAGCCCTCGCGGGCGGCCTTGATGTTCAGGGCCCAGGAGGCCTCGACGAACAGGGAGGCGCCGTTCTTGAAGGTGACGAAGCCGAAGGCGGAGTCCTCAACCTCGTAGGTGGCCGGGTCCCATTCGCCGCCGATGTTGCCGGCGGGCTTGTCGGCCAGCTTGTAGTTGACCACGCCGGTGACGGAGGCGACCTCGTAGTTGTTCATCAGCCACAGGGCGACGTCGATGGAGTGGCCGCCCAGGTCGATGAGGGGGCCGCCGCCCTGCTTGGTCTTGTCGGTGAACACGCCCCAGATCGGCACGCCGCGGCGGCGGGTGGCGTGGGCCTTGGCGGCGTAGATCTCGCCGAACTTGCCCTCGTCGGCCAGGGCCTTGAGGAACTGGTACTCCTCGCGCTGGCGGTACTGGAAGCCGACGGTGAGCTTCTTGCCGGTGCGCTTGGCTGTGTCGCGCATCTTGCGGGCGTCCTCGCCGGTGACGGCCATGGGCTTCTCCACCATGACGTGCTTGCCGGCCTCCAGGGCGGCGCAGGTGATCTCGCAGTGGTTCGCGTTCCAGGTGCACACGTGGATGACGTCGATGGAGTCGTCGTTCACGAGGTCCTTGTAATCGGTGGTGGTGTAGGCGTCCTCGTTGCCCCACTGGGCCTTGCCGGCCTCGGCGCGCTCAATGTCGAAGTCGCAGAAGGCGACGATCTCGCACTTGTCCTTGTGCTGCGCCAGGCCCACCAGGTGCTTCTGGGTTCCGATGAATCCCAGGCCCACGATGCCGATGCGAAGCTTCTTGCTCATGTCTGAACTCCTGTGTTCGGGTTGAGCCCGCCGGCGGTGGCTGGGCCCGGCAGGATGCGTTCCCGCCTCACAGGATCGATTCAACTCGGCAAGCGTGGCCGAACCCAAGGCCAACCGCACAGGCTTACGCCCTGTGCGTGCATAAGTGACGGACGACGTCGGACCGGTGTCCTGGGACGCGCCGTGGTGGCGGTCTGGGGAGGGTTCGGTTCCGGCGTGGTGTGTGGGTGGTGTGTGGGTGGTGGTGTCAGTGTCCTTGTTGGGTTTCGGCTTGGTCGGTGAGGTAGGTGAGGGTGCGTACGAGGTCGTAGGGGGTGGTGGTGTTGGTGGTGGTGATGGTTCCGGTGATGGGGGTGGTGGTGCCTCCGGCGGGGGTGTAGGTGGCTTTCCAGGTGGTGGTCAGGGTGGTGTTACGTCTTGGGCGGTGTGGGTGTAGCGTGGGTGACGGTCTGGTTGGGCCACGGGGCTCCGGGGGTGGTGGTTGTGGTGGTGGTGCCGTCGCCCCAGTCCCAGGTGTAGCTGGTGGGGGTGGCGTGGATGGTTACCGGGGTGCCGGCGACGGTGGTGGTCAGTACCTGGGTGTCGGGGCTGGTGTAGACGATGAAGTCCTTGCTGATCAGGACCTGGTCGCCCGGGGGCTGGCGGTGATGCCCGAGCCGTCGGCCAGGAGGGTGGCGGCGTCGGTGGCGGTGACGTGACTACTACTGTGCCTCCGGCGGTGCTGGGGGGCGTCCAGGCACTTTAGCCAGATGGGGCGTACGCCGCTGGGGAGGAGATGGTGCCGTAGGGGCACTGGGGGTGGGTGGCCCGTACTTGTAGCGCACGCCCTCGGCGCTTGGCTGCTGCGCGCCTCCGGGGTAGCCGCCCCCGGGGACCGGCGCGCCCGGAACCGACTCCACCACCTCTTGCGACCGCCCACCAGAAACAGTCACAGAATTACCATGCGCGCCAGCTTTGACGTCACTCAGCGGGGGCTCGTCGGCATTCACGCTCGGGGCGACAAACCAGATAAGTAGTAGCAATGCCGAGGCCCAGGCAGTCCTGCGCATTGTGCAAACCAGCCTCATTCTGAGTCATCCTCTTCCTCAAGCTGAACTGCTTCTACTTTCCAGCCGTCGGTCCAATATGCCTGCAACAGAAAAACGCCGCGAGACTCTTCGACTGTTCTTGGGGGATTGTTGTTTCCCGGATGTTCGGTGTGGGCATGTGAGGTGACGTCTGCTCGTACGACGTAGCGGTTGGGGTCCTCCTGGTCGGTCCACCACTCCAGCGGCGTGATCTCCTGCTCCCAGGGATCGGCCCAGCCGCCCGAATCGTGTAGTTCTTTGACATTGTCGGATACGGTTACGCAATAGGAACAGTTGTCCTCGCTCATGTTCTTCCAGGCGTCCAGGTCGCCTGTCGCGAATACGTACGGGAACAGCTCGAAGAAGTATGTGGCTGCGTCGGCTGCGCCGGTGGGGGTGAACTCCGGGGTGTAGGGGTCCGGGGGCTCCATGGCCAGGGCGGTGGCCCTGGCCTCGGCCTGCTCGGGCGGGAGCGTGGGCGTGGCGCTGGCGGTGGGCGAGGGGGTCCAGGCAGGGGTGGGCAGGCCACTCGCCCCGCTGTCGTGCGAGCAGCCGGCCCCGAGGAGAACCAGGCCGAGCGCGGCGGCGAGCCGGGCCAGGGAAACAGTGGACAGTGGTCTGCGGCGCCGGCGGGATGAGCGGGTTGCGGGAGTAGCGGACATGAGAGGGCGGCCTCCTCAGTGAGGACCCGGATGGGACTAGCTGGGATGCCGGCTTGTCACCGACGCCCGCAACCGTACCGAGACCAGCGCGGTGGCGCCACCCCGGAGTCAGCGCCTGTGGAAAACCCACCACAGAACCGGCGTCTGACCCCTGCACCACCGCCGCCTCACCGCCCTCCCCCGGCTAGCTCAGTCCTACGATCACCCCGGAAACGACCTGGCCTGTCAAGCCGCGAGGCCGACGGCGCCGAGGCCTGCCGGGGTCCGCGCGGACACCCCGCCCCAGGAGCACGTCTTGCCAGCGAGCCATCAAGGATGTATAAATGGCCCGTGCTGTCCTCATCCTCAATGCCTCCAGTGTCGTTGCTTCATGTCAAACGGCACCAGAGTGACGTGCGCATTGCAGCCACGCGGGGGCGAGAGCAGTTGAGTCCACGACGAAAGCTCAGTTGAGCCGTCCCTAGCTCCGGCACGGGTGGTGCCCGCACCTCGCGGCATTGCGCGCGAATGGCTGGCTGCTCTTGAAAAGCAGGACCTCAGGGCGTTCCGGGTTCCGCGGGTAACTGCCGTTCCAGGAATGGCGGTGAGCGCTCGCGCTACGGCTCCGGGTAGCCCGCAGGCCCTCCCTTTCGCAAGGGTCTCGCGGCCGGGACTGTGACGTCAATCAGCCCCGTAGGAGCGTTAGGAGCCGCGGTACGGACCCGCGCTACGCACACCGGCGTCGTCGGGCCTGCTCCCCGCCAAAAAACGCCAGGGCGCTAAGCCCACGACTCCCCCGCGGCAGCTCGACCCGGTGGCCTGGCCCAGTCGCCGTCGGACCGCAGACCACTCCGACTGTGAGGGAGCATGAGCGCACGCGTGCTGGCAAACGACTGCGAACGAGTCGACGGATAACGGAAAGCTGAAACGAGGTACTGACAGGAAGGAGAATAAGAAAATGCGTCGGTTACTGCTGATGAGAGGGGCGCCCGGGAGTGGCAAGACCACCTGGATACGTCGCCATGGGCTGGAGAACCTAGTGGTCTCTGCCGACCAGTTTCGTGAACTCGTGTACCCGCGCGCCATGACCCTGGACGGCGCCACCTCGCTGCTGGGCGGCGCGGAAAAGATGATCTGGCGGATGGTGTTCGACGCCGCCGAGGCGCGCATGGGCCGCGGAGCCACTGTCGTCGTCGACTCCACCAATCTCACCCCCAAGGAGCAGAACCAGTGGCGTGAGCTGGCGATGCGCTACCACTACCGGGTGGGCCTGGTGGACTGCCAGGAGGGCATCAGCGACGCCGAACTGCGTCGGCGAAACATCACCCGTGGTCCCGACAGGCTGGACGAGGCCGCCCTGGAGCGTATGCTCCAGCGCGCCCAGGCCAATGCCGTGGTGGGGTCCGTAGAGAGGATCAGCCCCACCGACCCGGCCGCTGTGGCCAGGTTCTTCTCCTACGCGGACACCGTGGCAGACGTGGCCGCCGGTGCGTCTGACGAACCGCTTGCCGGCGCGCCAGGGGCCGACGCCGACGCAGCGCCTGTCGCCGCACCCTGTGCGGATGGCACGGCCTCGCCGATCGACGACGCCCCGTCGATCGACGGCGCCCCTGCCGCTGGCACCTCCGCGGCCGCAGCCACCGGCACCAGCCTGTTCTCCGCCGAGGACGTCATGCTCACCACCCAGGGCGTGACGGTCATCGGTGACGTCCAGTCGTGCTCCCATGCACTGTCCCAGGCGCTGGCCGACACCCCCGACGGTGACGTGATCGTGTTCGCAGGTGACCTATTCGATCGCGGGCCCGACGCGCTGGGCGTATTCGAACAGGTGCGTGCCCTTGATCCCACCCGCGTGGTGCTGATCCAGGGAAACCACGAGCTGCGAATGCTGCAGCTCATCCGCCGTATCGGTCGGCCGTCCGAACAGACCAGCACGAGCCGTGACCAGATCAGGACCCGCTACAGCGACCGCGACATCCTGGGCCTGCTGCGGCGTACTGTGCCGCTGTGTACCTTCCAGGTCCACGGCTGTGACACCGTGTGCGTGGTTACTCACGGGGGCGTCACTCAGGCGGCGCTGGAGCGTGCCCTGGCCGGGCGGCAGTCGGGCTGCGGCCTGGCGCACCTGGTTGACCACGAGTTCATGTACGGCACCTCCCGGCGTGCCCTGACCTACTCGGGGCGCTCCACCTATGACCACGTCGACGAGCTCCTGGTCCTGGACGACGGGCAGGTGGTCCAGCTCCACGGTCACCGCAACGGTACGCATCACAGCCACCCCGCCCCTGCCGACGCCGTGGCGGGCGTCTACAACCTGGAGAACCAGGTGGAGGATGGCGGCGCGCTGCGCGTGGCCCGCCTGCGGGCCGGTAAGGGTGGCGCCCTGGAGGTCCGTGTCCAGGAGTACCGCGACGACGGGGGCGCCTGCGACGTTGCCGACTCCGGCTCCGACGTCGTCGCCCGCCTGGACGCCCACCCGGATATCCGTCGACGCGAGGGACCTGACGGGGTGGTGTCCTACATGTTCACCCGGCGAGCCTTCTTCAAGGGCAACTGGGATGAGCTGACCACCACCGCCCGCGGGCTGTTCGTGCGCGATGGGAAGGTCGTGGGCCGCGGGTTCGACAAGTTCTTCAACGTCGGTGAGCGCGGCACCACCCTGGACGAACTCACCTACCCCGTGACCCTGACCCGCAAGGTCAACGGGTTCCTCGGCATCATGTTCGCCCTGGACGGAGATCTTCACGTGTGGACCAAGGCCGGGGACACCGGCCACGGTCAGGCCGCAGCCCAGGCGGTGGAGCGGGCAGTAGCCGGTGAGGCGCGCCGACTACTCATGAGCTTCCTGTCCGACCACGACGTGTCAGTGGCCCTCGAGGTCACGCTGCCCTGCGACCCCCACCTCGTGGACGAGTCACACCGTCCCGAGGTCACGGCCCTAGCTGTCATTGACAACAGCTTCGCCTTCCGCCGTCGCGACGAGCTGTTGGCTGAGCTGGCCGGGCTCGGCCTGGCATGCGTGGAGGTGCTGGCCACTGTGGGGTCCCGCGTCGAGCTGGACCGGGTGCTCCACGACGATGCGCTGGCAAGCCAGGACCGTCCCGTGGAAGGCGTGGTGCTCACTGACGCCCGTCAGCACATGGTCAAGGTCAAGTACGACCAGTACCGCACCCGCCGTCGGCTGCGCAGCGCGCTGGAGCGGATCTACGCCGGAGCGCAGACCGGCCTGCCCGATGAGTTCGCCCACGTGCAGGCCGCGCTCGGCCCGGACCCGCTGGCCGCCATCGCCGAGTATGTGGTGCGCACCCCCGCGGACGGGGTTGGCATCAACGTGCCCGGCCTACTGGACCACCTGGGCATAACCAACGTCTGACGCCGCCCCAGTCTGGGTGCGGGAGTACCCGATCCGCGAGTTGGCTCGCCCGGTATCGGCAGGGAAGAGACGGCCCCGGCGTGCCTGCGACACTGAATATGTCGCGGGCACGCCGGGGCCGCCATTTGGTCCTCCACGAGCACCGCTCTCATCGACTTCCCACCGCCGGCCCGCATCGCGCAGCGCGCCGTCTCCTGTGCCGGCCGGCCCGCCCGGAGGGCACAACCCGGCAGCAGCCGTTATAGCAACCGACCTCGGTACGTAAGATCTACCGACCTCGGTACGTAAGATCAACCGACCTCGGTACGTAAGATCTACCGACCTCGGTACGTAAGATCTACCGACCTCGGTACGTAAGATCTACCGACCTCGGTACGTAAGATCTACCGACCTCGGTACGTAAGATCTACCGACCTCGGCGAAGGGGGTAGTGGAGGTGGACGGGGCCGAGGAGGCCGTGGGGGCTGCTTGGGTGCTCGACCGCCCAGGGGCCGGTCATGTAGGCGTCGGCCGCGAGGGTGGCGTTGCGCAGCGTCGTGCGCACCTCGATCTCAATGATCGGCTCGCGGCCCGCGGCCACGGCCGCCGCCAGCGCGCCCCCGATCGCGACGGCCGCGTCATCGCGCAGCACCGGCCCGAAGACCCGGTCGCCCACCCGCACCAGGGCGCTTCCGCCCAGCTCCCCGAGCGTCAGCACCGCATCCGCGAGCGCAGCCCGGCCAGCGTCGGCGCCACTACCGACTTCCACGCGCGCCCGGTACACGCCGGTTCCAGAGATGTCCTTCAGCACCGCGATGTCGCGCCAGTCGCCGGGTCCCTGCCCGGGCAGGACGATGGTGCGGGGCCCGGCGGGCTCCTCACTTATGACGGTCAGGCTCCAGTCCGTCAGCACGAACTCCCCGCCGCCGCTTCCGGTTCGCCGCCCGGGCCCGGCCGCACCCGCACCGACGACGGCCCCGGCAACGGCACAGGCCCCGCCCGCCCCCGCAACTTCACCGGTACCCGGCCCGGGCTGCGCGGATACCAATCGCAGCATCGCCAAGCCGAGCGGCTCCAGGCAGGCCTCCACCCGCGTGCACCCGGCGGCCGCCTCGGCACCCACCGGTGTGATCTCGCCGGTGTCCAGGTCCAACACCTCCATGCGCCCGGTCCCCTCGATCTCCAGCGGCAGCGCCACCGCCTGCGCGGCGGGGTTGTAGACGAGCACGTAGCGGCCCTCGGCGGCGTCACGCACCTGGGTCAGTAGCACCGGCCCGTTCCAGGCCACGCGAGGCCGCACCCCGAGTGCCACGAGCGCCCCGGGCACCTGCGCCCAGGCGTCCACCCGCTGCACGCGCGGCCCCGCGAGCACGGAGCGACCGCCTCACGCACCGCCGCGTCGGCGTCGGCGCCACCCCAGCCGGCATCCCCGGTGGGCGGCCGACCAACGAGCACAATCGCCAGTCCCGCCGCGGCGGCGCGCGCCAGCGCGCGGGCCGCATCCAACGGGATCGCGCCGCCCTGAAGCGCGGCATCCAGTACCAGCGCCCGGTAGGCGGGCCCGCCGGGGAAGAGCACCGTCCCACCGGCTTCCGTGTCACGTCCGACGCCGATCGCGCCCTCCTCGGCCAGACCGACCGGGTCGAGGATCTGCACGTTGTAGCCGGCGCGCTCCAGGGGCTCGGCGTCGATGAGCCGGCCGGGGGCGGTGGCGTCGGCCTCGGCGTTGCCGCGGGCGGCGGTGGTCAGGAAGCCGTCCCGGTAGACGGCCACATCCGCTCGGGGCGTGCCGGTCTCCAGCACGGCGGTGCCGCGCGCCCAGTAGTCGGTCAGGCCCTTCCAGTGCTCCCACTGGGGGAAGTGCCGGTGGTTCCAGGACTCGGAGACCACCGTGCCGAATCGGCCGCGGGTGGGCCAGGGCGCCTCGCCATCCTGGGCGGCGAAGCCGTGCACGAAGGGCTTGGTGATGCCCACCGCCCACTCCTTGTCCAGCATGTGCCGGTAGTCGGCCAGGGAGAAGTCGTAGCACTTGTCCATCTGGGCGCCGAGCTCGGTGGACACGCGCACGGCCCCGCCCTGGTGGGCGCCGGCCACGCAGCTGCGCTGCCAGTCCAGGGCGAAGCGCCAGTTCGGGTGGCCCATACTGATGGGCACACGGTCCCCGGAGTTCAGGGACTCCACCTCCGCGCGCCCGCCGCAGCGCACCAGCTCCCGGAAGGAGCGGACCGGTTCCAGGTTCTGCCCGTAGGCGGCCTGCGCCTTGTGCCGCATGCCGTGCCCGACGGCCCAGTCCTGGATCAGGGCCAGGTGGTCGGTGACGTACAGGTCGGTGACGGTGCGGTCGTAGTCCGCGCGCACGCGCCGCCCCAGCGAGGTCGGGGCGCCGTCGGGGTCGGCGGAGTCGAAGTCGGGACGCGGGGGCGCCTCGGGCACCCAGTACCGGCACTGGCCGTGGGCGATCAGGAGCGGCAGGTAGCGGGTGGGGTCGTAGCCGCGCCGGGCCCGGAAGCGCTCATGCAGGTCGGGGCTCCAGAACAGGCAGTCGGCGTTCAGCTCCAGGGAGTCCTCGAACAGCTCGGTGCCGGTGGCCCCCTCCGCCCCCAGGGCGGCAGCACCCTCCGGCCCGAGCTGGTGCTCGTCCAGGTAGGTCAGGGCGGCGCGGGCGGCGGCACCGTCCAGGAAGCTGGTCACCCCCTGCTCGCTGTCGCGGCTCCAGAAGGCCATGAGCGCCCACTGCGCCGGCCCGGGCTCCCAGTCGACGACGGCGCCGGCCCCCTCCCCGCGCACCTGCCCGGTCAGGTCGGTCAGGGTGGTCTCGTCCAGGAGGGTGGAGTGCTCGGGCGCGATGATCTTGGTCGGCTTGCCCCAGGGGTTGCCGGAGTCCACCACCCGCGGTGGTGTGCCGCGTCGGACCACCCGGGCGGCGACGACGGCGACCAGCCTCCCGCCGCGCGTCAGTTCCGCGTCGTCGAAGGGGGTGGGGACGGGGGTGGTGACCGCGCCGCCACGGCCACCGCCGGGCCCATGAGTCTCGGCGGACTCCTCGGCGCCTGCCCGGCCGGCGTCGCCCCGGATTTCCGCCCGGCCCTCGCCCTCAACCCACCTCACCCCGTACTGGAGCTCCTGGGCGGCGTAGGCGGTGCCGCGGGTGGTGTTGGGGGTCTGCAGCGGCCAGGCGGCGCCGAGCGTCATGGCCACCCCCACCCCCAGCTGCCGGGCCTCGGCCAGGACGGCCGCCAGCGCCTCACGCTGGGCGGCGTCGGCCCAGAAGCCGGGCGAGAAGGCGATCTCCACCTCCCCGAAGCCGGCGGCGGCGATGGCCCGCAGCTCCTCGAGCAGCTCCTCAACCGGAACCGGCTGCTGCCACCACCAGCGGATGCCGGGCCGGTCGGTCATCTCCGGGGTGGCGAAGCGCGCCCGGGTCAGGGCGGCACGGGTGGCGGGTCGGCGCAGGTCGGCGGGCGCGGTCATGGTGTGCTCCTGGCTGTGACGTGCGGCCCTTACAGGGCCCGGTAGCGGAAGTCGGTGATGCGGGCGCTGCCGGGTCCGGCGGCGAAGACGGCGGGCCGCAGCGAGACCAGGTCGTTCGCGGTGTTGGCGTGGTAGCCGGAGCACTCCAGGGTGAGCGGGTAGTGGGTCCACTCCGTGTGCCCGGGGCTGCGGTAGTACATCTGCACGATGTGCTCGCGCTTCTCCAGGGCGAGTTCCAGAGCGCGGGTGCCCTCCGGCAGCGGCTGGCTCCCCCAGGTGCGGGTGCCGCCGGTCCAGGCCTGCAGGCGCCCGGCGGCCAGCTCCAGCCCGAGGAAGAGCCGGTGGTTGAAGAACAGCAGCAGGCCCGCCGTCGGCTCGTCCCCGGTGCCGGCGCCGTCCAGCAGTTCGACGCCCACCTCAACGCGGAAGGAGCGGTCGGGGGCGCGCACGGTCATGGGTGAGGCCGACGCCGGGTCCTGGCCCTTCCCGGCCAGCACCAGGCCCGCCTCGGTGAAGGCGGCGCGGGCGGTCTCGTCGGCACCCGGCCGGTCGAAGGTCCAGCGCCAGCCCCAGGCCGGGGCGTGGAAGTCGTCGGACAGGGCGACGCCGTGGGGGCGCTGCTCGCTGCCGCCACCGGGCAGGGGCAGGGGCGCGGTGAGGTCGCCGCCGCGGGCGACGGGCCAGCCGTCGTCGGTCCAGTCGACCGGTTCCAGCAGGATCTGCCGACCCAGCCCCTGCGCGCCCCGCTCGTAGGCGTGGTAGATGACGTACCACTGCCCGCCGGGTCCCTCCAGCAGGGTGCCGTGGCCCCGGGACCACCAGGGCTGGGCGGCGTCGGTGCAGCGCACCAGCGGGTTGGTGGGCATGTTCTCCCAGGGGCCGTCGATGCTGCGGGAGCGGGCCACGATGACCATGTGCCCGGTGGCCGGGCCGGCGGTGCCGCCGACGGCGGAGACCAGGTAGTGCCAGCCGTCCCGCTGCACGTGCTTGGGGCCCTCCAGGGAGTAGGCCTCCACCACCCAGTCCTCCGGGTAGTGCCAGCCGTCGTAGACGTGCTCCACCTCGCCGACGGTTCCCAGGCCGTCGGGGGTGAGCCGGACCCGGGCGACGCCGTTCAAGAACAGGTAGCGCTCGCCGTCCTCCCCGACGGCGTGCCCGGGGTCGATGTAGCCGCGCAGGCCCAGGTCGATGGGGCCGTGCCAGGTCCCCTCGACGTCGTCGGCCCACATCACCGCGATGGTGGGGGCGTCCACGCGCGACCAGGAGGTGGGCATGAAGGGGATGTACATGTAGTAGCGGCCGGCGTGCTCAACCAGGTCGATGGCGAAGACGCTGCCCCAGGGCTCCGGGCAGGTGGGGCCGACCGGCTCCCAGTCCACCAGGTTCTCCGAGCGCCACAGCACGATGCCGGGGCTGGACTCGAAGGAGGAGTAGGTCAGGTAGTACCGGTCCCCCACCCGCAGGACGGTGGGGTCGGGGTAGTCGCCGCCCATGACGGGGTTGCGGTAGGTGCCGTCGCCGAGGTTGGCGCGGCGCTGGTTCTCGATGCCACGCCCCCAGGCGGGGGCGACGGACGGGATGTCGGTGGTAGTCATTTGGTTACTCCGGTGGTGCGACGGCGGTTGTGTACAGCATTCGGGTGGTCGGGGGAGGTGGGGTGGGGCTCAGCGCAGCACGTCGCCGATGAAGGCGGCGAAGTGGGCGCAGGTGGCCTTGGCGGTGGGCAGGCCGGGCACGGACAGGTGCCCGTGGGTCTCCCCCGGCACGGTGTGCTGCTCCACGTCGGCGCCCGCCTGGGCGAGCTGCTCGGCGAAGCGCTCCCCGGAGGCGCGCAGGTCGTCAGCCTCGCAGTTCTCGATGTAGGTGCGCGGGTAGCCGGCCAGGGACTCGGCGTTCCCGGGCATGGCGTAGTCGAAGTGCTCGACGCCGGTCATCTCGGGTCCGAGGAGCTGCCCGATGAGGTAGTCGTTCTGGGCGACAGCGGCCTCACGGCCGGCCCACAGTAGAGGAGGGAGAGTCGCGAGCACGGCGGCAAGCTCGGCGGATGGCTCCGGCAGCGGGTAGTGCACCAGCGGGTAGGCGAGGAAGACGCCGACGGGGGCCTGCCCGGCGTCGCGCCCGTGCAAGCCGACCGAGGCCGCCAGGCAGGCTCCGGCACTGCCGCCGCCGACGGCCACCCTGGCCGGGTCGGTGGGCAGTCCATGCCCGCCGGCGCGCACCCACTGGTAGGCGGCCCAGCAGTCGTCGTGCGGGACGGGATGGGTGACGCCGTCGACGGCGAGCCGGTAGTCGACGCTGATCACGGGCAGCCCGGTGGCCTCGGCCAGGCGGGCGGCGGTGTGGTCGGCCTCGGGCATGTCCAGGTCGCCGAAGATGAAGGCGCCCCCGTGAATCCAGACGACGGCGCCGCGGCAGCCGGCGGCGTCGGGGGCGGCGAGCCCGTGCGGGGTGTACACGCGCACGGGCACGTCCCCGTGCGGGCCGGGGGCCGCATCGTCCCGGCGGTCCACTTCGGGCAGGTCGACCGGCTCGACCGGCAGGTCGTAGCGGGCCGCCTGGGCCTGATGCTCGGCGGTGAATCCGGGGCCGCGCGGGGGCAGGCCGTCCAGGACGTGAATCCGCTCGCCGTGGACGCCGGCGACGCGGCCGACCTTCTCGGGGCCCGCGGTGACGACGACGGGGTCGTGGATCGAGTTGAAGCGCATGGGTCGTACCTCCTCGTACGTACTTACGGGTGCTTGTGCGCGAGGTCAGTCGGTGACGGTCAGCAGCAGGGGCTCGGCGTCGGGGTCGTCCCCGAGGCGGATCTCGAAATCGCCGGGCTCGACGCGCCAGCCCTCCCCGTCGTCATCCCACAGCGCCAGGTGGCTGCGGTCCAGCCGGAAGGAGACCGCCTGACTGCCGCCGGCGGGAACAGTGACGCGCTGGAAGCCGGCGAGCCTGCGCACGGCGGGGGCGAGCGAGGCGAGCACGTCGCGGGTGAACAGCAGCACCACGTCCTCACCGTCCCGCTCCCCGGTGTTGGCGACCGCGGCCGTGACCTCCACGGTAGCGCCGGCGTCGAGCTCGGCCCGGGAGATGGTGGCGCGACTCAGGGCGGCGTCGCGGTAGGCGAAGCTCGTGTAGGACAGGCCGTGGCCGAGGTGGAAGCGCGGGCCGAGCGGCAGGTCGCGGTACTTGGAGGTGAAGAACTCCTGGAGGTTGGCGGGGCCGTCCAGGCCCATGTCGAAGACGGGCTTGATCATCTCCCCGCCGCGGGTGGCGGGGCGGCCGGTGTTCTCGTGGGCGTCATAGGTGGCGGGGAGCTGCCCGGAGTGGCGGGGGAAGCCGATGGGCAGGCGACCGGAGGGGTTGATGGCGCCGGTCAGGACGTCGGCGATGACCTCCGGGCCGGTGGTGCCCAGGTGCCAGGCGGCCAGGACGGCGCCCGGCTCCTCGATCCAGTCCTCCACGACCAGCGGGCGCCCGGCCACGAGCACCACGGCCAGGGGCGTGCCGGTGGCGGCGACGGCGTGGACGAGGGCGGCCTGGTCGCCGGGCAGGTGCAGGTCGGCGCGGGAGGTGGCCTCGCCGGTGAGCTGGCTGGGTTCGTCCAGGGCGAGGATCACCAGGTCGGCGTCGGCGGCGGCCGCGGCGACGGCGTCGACCTCCTCCCCGGTGACGCCGAGCGGGTCCTGCCCACCCAGCACCGTCAGCTCGGGGGCGGGCGTGCCGGCGTCGGCGGCGCGGGCCTCCAGGGCCGCGGCCAGCGCGTCCGCGAGAGAGCGGGTGGGTGGGGCGGCGAAGTGCTGCACCCAGGCGCCCAGGTGGTCGGTGTGGGTGGCGGCCGGGCCGGCCAGCAGGATGCGGCGGGCGGTGGGGGCGATCGGCAGGGAGCCGTCGTTAGTGAGCAGCACGGGGCACTTCTCGGCGGCGGCGCGGGCGGCGGCCAGGTGCTGCGGGGTGGGGGCGGTGATCTCGGCGGCGGGGTCCACGTAGGGGTTGTCGAACAGGCCGAGGGCCAGCTTGAGGGCCAGAACGCGGCGGACGGCGTCGTCGACGCGGGCCACCAGGGCCGGGTCGTCACCGTCCAGGAGGGCGGGGTGGTCGGGGCGGGCGGCCGGGTCGTGCAGGTGCCCGCCCATTTCGATGTCGAGCCCGGCGAACAGCGACATGCGGGCGGCGTCGCGCAGGTCGGCGGCCACACCGTGGGGGATGAGGTTCTCCACGCCGGAGGCGTCGCCGACGATCGCACCGGTGAAGCCGAGCTCGTCCTTGAGGAGGTCGGTGAGCAGGCGGCGGTTGGCGTGCACAGGGCGGCCGTTCACGGTGTTGAAGGAGGCCATGACGGAGCCGACGCCGGCGTCCACGCAGGCGGCGAAGGGTGGCAGGTACACGGAGTGGAGCCGCTGGTCGGACATGTCCACGGTGTTGTAGTCGCGACCGCCCTCGACGGCGCCGTAGCCGATGAAGTGCTTGGCGGTGGCCACCATGGTGCCGGGCTCGTCCAGGCGCTCGTGCTGGTAGCCCGCAACCATGGCGGCGCCGAGTTCGCCGGTCAGCAGGGGGTCCTCCCCGAAGCCCTCGGCGACGCGGCCCCAGCGCGGGTCGCGGGCGACGTCCACCATGGGCGAGTAGGTCCAGGTGACGCCGCCGGAGCGGGCCTCGACGGCGGAGACGGCGGCGCAGGAGCGGGCGACGGCGGTGGAGAAGGACGCCCCCATGGCCAGCGGGGTGGGGAAGATGGTGCGCTGGCCGTGGATGACGTCCAGGCCGATGAGCAGGGGGATGCCGTGCGGGGTCTCCTCCACCGCGGCGCGCTGGATCGCATTGGCGTCGGCCGCGTTGCCGGGCCAGAACAGGGCGCCGATACCGGCACGCGCCGCCTCCAGGCACTCCTCGGTGGTCATCTTGAAGGTGACCTGTGCCTGCGCCAGCTTCTCCTCCCAGGTGAGGGAGGCGAGGATGGACTCGATGCGCTCGCGCTGGGCGTCGGTGAGTTGGGCGGCGGGGCTCTTCGGGCTGGTGTCGGCGTGGTCGGCGGAGTTGACGGCTGCGGCGGCGTTCATGTGGGGCTCCTCGTTGAGCGGTTCGGCGGTGGATGGGGCGGGCGGCTTTGAGTTGGGTCGGGCGGGCGCAGGAGGGTGCCGGTCCTGGGACCGATCATCCGCCTGCGCCCGCCCGCGGCGTAATCAGATCTCGCCGCGTTCCGCGGCGGCGCGCTCGGCCGCCTCGGCGAGGCGCTCGGCCTCCTCACGGCTGACTCCCTCGGCGAGGGCCTCCGCCCGGGCGGCGCGCTTGACCTCGAGCTCAGCGGAGATCTTGGCCATCGTCTTGGTGTCCAGCTTCCAGAACAGGAGCGGGACAAAGGCGAGGAAGGCCATGATGGCCGGCACCAGGTTGGCGGCGATATTGATGCCCGTGAGCGCGCTGGCGCTCTGCACCTCAAGGGCCCCGTTGTAACCGAACCAGCCCATGATGTACAGGGCGGCGGCGCCACCGATCGCGTTGGCGAACTTGGTGGACAGGGAGACGGTCGCGTAGGAGGTGCCATCGGCGCGGATGCCGGTCTTGTGCTCGTAGTAGTCGACGGCGTCGGGCACCATGGAAAGGGCGATCGGAGAGGCGAAGCCGGACAGGCCGTAAAGGAACTGCAGCGCGAGGAGCACCGTGATGTTGGTCTGCCCAAAGAAGAAGATGAGCAGGAGGATAAGTCCGCCTGAGAGCACCGAGGCCATCATCATGTTGCGCTTGCCCAGCTTGAGGGCGAAGGGCGGCAGGGTGACACTACCGATGATCGTGCCGACTCGGAAGGCGAGCATGACACCGGCCATGAGGAGCGGGTTACCCAGGATCCAGCGGCAGTAGTAGAACATGATGCCGATACGGCCGAAGAGGCCGAACAGCTGGAACAGCAGCGTGAAGAAGACGACCATGAGCTGATCGTTGGTCACGACCGCCTTAACAGTCCGGCTGAAGGGAACCTTCTGCTGCTCGGGGGTCATGGTGATGCGCTCGCGAACGTTGAGACCCGTGATGAGGAAGGCCGGCAAGGCGATAAGCGCGAAGATGAGCATCGTCAGGAAGTAGGAGCGGTTATCGAAGCCGCGATCCTTGGCGGCCTCGGAGGCAACCAGGGAGACCAGGAGGAAGGGGGTGGCCACGTCCAGGATCAGCCCGGCCGCCTGAGAGCCGATGTTACGGACCCAGTTGAGGATGACGCGCTCGCCGGAGTCGGTGGTCATGACGCCGGCCAGTGAGCCGTAGGACATGTTGGCGACGGTGTAGAGGAAGCACAGGAGCACGTAGGCGATGCCCGCCCAGGCGATCTTGGCGCCGTTACCGCCGTGGAACGGCATCCAGAACGCCAGGATCATGCTGATCGACAGCAGCGGGGCACCGAAGATCACGTAGGGACGGAAGCGGCCCCAGCGGCTCTTCGTGCGCTCGGCCACGTAGCCGAAGGCGAGGTCCTGGAAGCCGTCCAGAACACGGGCGACGAGCAGGATGTTCGCCGCCGCCGCCGCTGGGATGAGCGCGATGTCGGTGTAGAAGGTGATGAGGTAGGAGCCGACTGTGGTCCAGATGAATTGGGAGCCGAACTCGGCGAAGCCGTAGGAGATCTTCTCCTTGAGGGGGACCTGGGCCCCCTTCTTGGCGGGTGCCGCAGACTGCGTCGTCATGACGGGCCTTTCTGTGATGCGAAGTGCGGGCTGCTCTGCCCGGAACTCCCGAGGCCAGGGACTGCGACGTCCGCACCTCGTTGCGTTCTGACAGCCAGTCAACGCGCACCCACGACGACCAACAAGTGGAGCAGGCCACACTTTCGCACTCCCCGTGCATAAGGCCAGGTATGCCCCGCCCGCATCGCATACCCCACATCGCCTCCCTCGCAACCCATCGCCCCCGCTCAGGGGACTCTCGCCACCCATGCAGCAAAAGAGTTGGAGCCCAGACGATAATCCGAATGTTTTGCACGTTAGAGGCAAAAGTCGCAGCATTGATGCCCTGATTTCGGTTGACGCGCACCGAAGCGCGGCGGACACTGCCCGTGTGACGCCCCAACGTAGCAGGCATGACGAGCTGCGGCCGCCCAACTCCTCATCGTCCCCGCAGGGGACTCCCACGCGCGCTGCCACGCAGCCCCGCAGCCCCTCCTTCGCCCACGTATCCCAACTGGCCGACCTCGTCGCTGAGGCACGGCAGTATCCCCAGGGAGTCTCCCGCGCCGACCTGTCCGAGACCCTGACGCTGGGCCGGAACGCCGTCGACCGGCGGCTCAAGACCGCCGTCGAGCTCGGGCTGCTCTCCCCCGCCGGCCGGGGCGTGTCCACCGGCGGCCGCGCCCCGGAGATGTGGCGGTTCAATCCGTCCGCGGCCACAATCCTGGCCCTGTCGATCTCCTACCGTTCCAGCACCGCCGCACTGACGGACCTGAACGGCGCAATCATCGATCGGGCCAGCTGGGAGGAGGGCATTCTCAGCGATCCGCAGACGGTCACCCGGCACGCCCTGGAGCACCTCACCGCGCTGCGTGACCGCCACCCCGAGCTTCCACCTACCTGGGGCGTGGGCGCCTGCATCCCGACCACCGTGGACTTCCGCGACGGGAGCCTGATCGCCCCGGCCACGGCCAGGACCGGCGGCGCCTCGGACACCCTCAGCTGGACCGGCTTCCCGCTGCGCAGCCGCCTGGCGCAGGCGCTGGGCCTACCGGTGTGGGTCGACGACGAGGTCAACGTCCTGGCGCTGGCCGCCGCGAAGCGCATCGGCGCCCCCCAGGACCTTCTATATGTCCGCCTCAGCCTGGGGCTCGGCATGGGCATCGTCTCCCGCGGGCAGGTGCACCGGGGCGCCGCCGCGGCCTCCGGGGAGATCGCCCACATCCAGATGACGGGATCGGGGGGACGCGCCTGCCGCTGCGGACGCAAGGGGTGCCTGGAGACGACGCTATCCGGCGGCGCCATGGAGGAGGCGGCCGTCACCGCGCAGGCCCTGAAGCGCTCCTCCTATCTGCGCCGACTCGACGAATCCGGAGGCATCCGCTGCGAACACGTCTTCCGCGGCGCAGCGGAGGGCGACCCCGTATGCATGCGACTGCTGACCGAGGCCGCGGACCGGCTCTCGGTGGTGCTGGCGGTACTGACCACCACCTACAACCCCGGGGAGGTCGTGCTGGGCGGTGGCGTGGCCGAGGCCGGCGGCTTCTTCTCCCGCGCGGTCGGTCAGGCTCTGCGGCGTCGCGTCCTGCCGGCCACCTCCGAGCGCCTGCGCGTACGCATGGGCAACGGCGACGACGCGTTGGCAGGTGCCTGCCGCATGGTCACCGACCGCCTGCTATCCGCTCACGTCATGCACGTCTGGCTCCCCCACGGCTCCCCGGTGGGGGTGCAGGAGCTGGTCACCCACCGCCGTCAGGACGCGTGACCGCCTTTCGCCTACCGCTTCCCGCCCCATTTCATCAAGACCGGAACCAGTGACGCACCGAAACCGTGCGTTGTCACGAGCCAAACCACCCCGACCTCGCCAGCTTACTATCATCTTCATGATAGATCGTCGCTGATGAGAGAAGACACCCGTGCCCGTCATCCGCCCGCTCTCGGACCTGCGCAACAAATTCACGGAGATCTCCGCAACCGTCCATGAGGACAATCGCCCGGTCTTCCTGACCCGCAATGGGGTTGGTGACATGGTGGTGATGAGCATCGAGCACTACGAGGCGCTCGCGCTCAACCGGGAGATCACCGAGGCGCTGGCCGCGGCGGAAGTCGAGATGGAGACAACCACGGAGCGTTTCACCTCGGAGGAAGTGCTCGCGTGCGCACTCGCCGCGATCGACAACGCCGACGAATCCAGACAGGCCAGCACGTCGCACCCCATCGAAACAGAAGCATGAGTGCGTAGCTGACACCACCGTTCGTCACGCCCGCATTTGGTCCTGTTGTGTAAGTGCTTGGGTGGCGGTGCGCGGTTGGGTGTCTGTGTACGTGGCCGTTGAGCCTGTCGGTTGGACCGCTGTTCCCCCGTTGGACCCCTGTTCCCCGGTTGGACCGCCGTAGCCGCTGGTTACAGCGGTCCAACGGGGCGTGAGCGGTCCAACGGGGCGTGAGCGGTCCAACCGGGGCGTGAGCGGTCCAACCGGGGCGTGGGCGGTCCAACCGGGGCGGTACAAGACCCACTCGCCCCCTTCGACTGTCGGCAACCAGGCCCCCGACACCGCGAGAACGCCCTACGCGCCTGACTGCGCACACCAATCCTCGCTAAGCACACAACCGGCCCGCCCACAGGCACCCACGTCGACAACCCGGCTCCGGGACGACGCTCCCAACAGCGCCAGCGTGCTCACGAAGGCGACTCCGCGTCCCCCACGGGCGCACGCAGCCCACTCAAATAGGGCGTGTTATGTAAGTCGTTTGAGCCAGTGGCCGATGCTGGCGATGTGGGTGGTGGCTTGGTAGCGGACGGCGAGTTTGTCGTGCCTGGTGGCCATGGCCCGGTTCTGCTTGAGTTGGCCGAAGCAGCGTTCCACAGCGTTGCGGTCCTTGTACGCCGTAGGGTCGAAGGCGGGAGGGCGCCCGCCTCGGGATCCCTTGGCGCGGCGGTTTTCGGCCTGGTCTGCCTTGACGGGGATGGTCGCTGCGATGTGGTGGGCGCGCAACCAGTCACGATTCGCGCGTGAGGAGTAGGCCCTGTCGGCCAGCATCATCTGCGGGCGCGTGCGGGGCCGCCCACCGGCAGGGCGCTGGACACATATCTTGTCTAGGACGGGGATCATCATCGGGCAGTCGGCCGCCTGACCGGCAGTCAGGAGACGTGTCAGGACCCCGCAGGCGGCATCGGCGGCGGCGTGGACCTTGGTCGACCACCCGCCCCGGGAGGTCCCCAGGACGTGGTCCTCAGGCTCCCCCGTCCACCGGTTGGGGACTGTCCTTCACGCCCTAGCTGTCGACGGTGGTGAAGACGGCGCGTCGCCGTTCTCAGCGCCGCAGCACGCGCACCCGCACGGCAGCCAGGCGGTCCAGCGGCAGCAGGTTCAGGCGCTCGTCGCCGTTGAGGTTGCGACCACTCACCCACTCCCCCGCCTCGTAGCGGCCCTCGACGGCGTCGTCGATCTCCACGATCTCGCCCGGGGCACCGGCCGCCTCCAGCATGAGTCCCTGGCCGATCACCAGCACCTCGTCCTCTCCCAGGTCGATCAGCACGCCCATGGCGCGCGTGTCCGCCGGGGCGGGCATGAGCGCCTCCTCCAGGTTCTCCTGCTCGCCGCGGGCCTGCGTGCGCACCTGTACGCCGGCATCGAGGAAGATTCTGCTCAGCACGTCGGCGGCGCCGCGCATGGTCCAGGTCAGGCCGCCCAGCTCGACGACGGCGGTCTCATCCGCCTCCAGCAGCACCGGCCGGATACGGCCGTCGCGCTGCGCCGCCACGATCACGTCCTCCGCCCCGGTGAGCAGGTGGTAGGCGGCGGCGAACTGTCCGTCGGGGCGCAGGTCGTCCACCCCGAAGACGTTGAAGCCGACCGCCCCCGAGCCGACGGCCCAGAAGACGTTGCCGACGGCCACCCGCGACTCGGGCACCAGCAGCGCGTTGTCCTCCCGCACGTATCCGGCCACGGCGCCCTTGACGTCGTCGACGTAGATGTCGGGGCCGAGCAGGGCGAGCGTCGGCGCCGCCGCCTTCCACACGTCCACGACGCCGGCCACGGGCCCACCGCTGGGGTACTGGCCCGGCAGCTCCTGCCCCGGCTGGGGGCCCAGCCAGGCGTTGGCGTAGTAGGCGACGTCCAGGTGCTCGGCCGCGGCGGCGGCCAGCGCCTCGCAGTAGGAGGCGAAGCCCCAGGCCATGAAGACCTCGTCGGCGCCCGGACCGGCTCCGAACACCTGGGTCCACGTGCCCGAGGCGGGCGCTCCCTGCTCGCGCCACAGCCGCGAGGCGGTGCCGGTGGCCTCGGGGTGCGCGGCGAGCCAGTCCAGCAGCGCCGTCGGCACCGGGGCGGACCAGGCGGCCTCGGCGTCGGCCGCATGATCGCGGGAGGCGCCCAGCAGGCCGGTCTCGTTCTCCACCTGCACCATGACCACGGTGCCGTCGGCGTCCACTTCGGCGATGTGGCGGGCCAGGGCGGTGAAGGCGCGCCGGTCGGCCTCCAGCAAAGCGGGAGAGAACACCGACAGCACGGGGGTGCCCGGTCGGGTGAAGGCACCGGTGGCGCCGTCGGCGCCGGCCTCCGCACGCGGGAAGCGCCCGGCGTCGGCACGCACCCAGCGGGGCGCGTAGGTGGAGGCGGCGTTCTTGAACGCCCCGAACCACAGCAGGGTCAGCGCCAGGCCGCGCTCGCGCGCCAGGCCGATCAGCGCGTCCACGCCCGTGAAGTCGAAGTCGCCCTCGCGGGGCTCCACCAGGTGCCAGCTGGCGGTGGCGGTGACGGCGTTCCCGCCGAGCTCAACCACCCGGTCGAAGGCGACGCGGGCGAGCTCGATGTCGGAGCTGGTGGAGTTGTGCAGTTGCCCGCCCACCAGCAGCCGGGGGTGTCCCCCGACCACCAGGTGGCGGCTGTCGATACGGTTCATGGGAACGTCTCCTTCGGCTTTCGGAATGGTCGGGGCTGTGGCGGTTGTGGGCGGTTGCGGAACCGGTGTCCGACGACGGCGGTCCGGTGGCGAGGAGCCAACCGGGCCGCCGTCGTCGGGATGTGCCTGAGGTGGCCTCAGACGGTGACCGTGCGCTTCATCTCGCCGGAGAAGGGCACGGGAATGTAGGCCACGCGCGCCGAGACCCGCAGCAGTACCTCGTGCTCGCCGGGGGCGAGCCCGCCCTCGCGCAGCACGCGCACGGTGGCCTCGTCGGCGTACTCCCAGCGGAAGAAGGTGACCGTCTCCATCTCCTCCAGGGTGAACCAGTGCTCGCCGTCGTCGGCGGTGAAGCGGATGTCCTCGCGGGGCACGGCCTCGCCATCCACCTCGACCTCGACGTCGTGCACCATGGACAGCGGAATGCCCCGGTAGTAGGGGATGCGGGTACGCATCTGGAAGCCGGCGGTCTTGCCGTCCTCCACGACGTTGGCCAGAGAGTTCTCAGTGAAAATGTATCCGTCGAACATGAGTGCTGCTCACTTTCCGTCGTTCTGGGCGGCGTCGGCGCCGTCGTCCTTGCCGTCGCTTATGTGCCGTTCCATGAGCTCCTGGTGACGGCGCACCTGCTCGAGGTCGGCGATGGGCTCGCCCGGCAGTACGAAGCGCTGCCCCTCGTACTCGGAGCACACGTAGCCGTCGAAGCCCAGCTGGTTCAGCCGGGTGAAGATGCGGCCGTAGTCGATGGAGTACTCCTCGCCCTCATCGGTGACCTCCCAGAACTTGCCGTGGAAGGACTTGATGTAGGGCAGGTACTCGTCCAGGGTGTCCAGCGGGGTGTTCTCATACCCGGTGGACATCATGGCGTAGAAGCGGTCCTGGAAGGTGCGGAAGTGCCGGGTCAGCTCCTCCGGGAACAGGTAGTCGTCCGGGTTTTCCGGGTTGCGGGGGAAGAACTGGCGCGGGTCGGTACCGCGGGCGAAGATGTCGTCGATGTACTTGATGACGTCCTCGTTGACCCCGAGCGTCTCACGGAAGTAGTTGGTGGACACGCGCGGGTGCCGCTGGCAGTAGATGCCGAAGTCGACCACGAGCCCGACGTGCGGGTTGTCGACCTCCTTCATCTCCTTGATCCAGGCCTCCGTCATCGGGTGGTCGAAGCTCATGCCGGCGTGTACCTCGACCGCCATGGTGATGCCCAGCTTCTCCGCCAGCGGCAGGGTCGGGCGGATGACCGCCGGGTCCGTCTGGGAGACGATGCGCACCAGCGGGAAGCCCAGGCGGTGAGTCAGGCGCAGGTCCGCGCTGAGCAGCTCGACCTGCTCCTCAAGTGTCAGCCAGCGGTTCTTGTACAGGGATGAGTTGATGAAGATGTCGTTGGAGACGCGCTCGAGCGGATGGCGCTCCATGATCGCCTCCCACTCGGTGAGGGTCTCCTCGCTGGCGCGCGCGGCGCCGCGGATCATCTCGTCGGAGAGGATCTCGATGCCCTGCGTCCCCATTTCCTCGACGGCAGCGACGGTGCCCTCGAGCCCGAGGCCGCCGCGTCCGTAGGCGTCCTGCAGTGAGTACAGGGAGACGCCCTTCTTGATAGTCATGTATCCGTCCTCTCTCCGTCCTTGGAGGGTTCCTGGAGGGTCTGAGTTCACGTGCGGCCGGCAGGCGCCGCGGGCGGGATTGCCCGTGGTTGATAGCCGCTACTGTCTCGGGATTCCCCGGATGCACCGAGGCTATGGCGCGGCGGCTCCCGGCGGCCAGACGCCCGGATGCGGCTTTTGCACGATCACGGCATTAGCCCCGGCGACGACGTCGAAGCCCGCCCTGGTCACGATGCGGCGGGCTGGTGACAGCGGAGGGCGCGAGCCGGCGGGCCACCGCAGGCCACGAGCACAGCCGGCGCGGGCGCGGTTGTGCTAACGCCTGAATTAGGCTGATGTCAGGTCGACGCCCCATCCCGCAGCGGCGCCGCGGTCATTCATCCCGGGAGGCAGCCGTGTCCAGTCCCATCGCCGCAATTGACACCGATGTGCTCACCACCGTCAACCTCATCCGCACTGGCCATGCGATTACCCGGCAGCAGCTGGCACGCTCCACCGGGATGGGCCGCAACACCATCTCCGCCCTGATCAACACCGCGATCGCTGCCGGGCTGATCGCACCGAACGGCTCAGCACCGTCCACCGGGGGCCGCGCCCCGGCCACCTGGCGATTCCGGCAGGAGTCCGGGCTGGTGCTGACCGTGGGAGTACACACCTCGACTCTGCGCCTGGCGGTGACGGACCTGGCCGGGCACCCGCTCGAGCACCGTACCCTGAACTGGCCCATCACCCGCGGCCCTGAGGCCACGCTGGCGCGCGCCGCCGCGGAGTTGCAGGAGATGGCGCGCGGGCACGAGCCACCCGCGTGGGCGGCCGGCGTCTCGCTCCCCGGCCCGATCGATCAGGACACCGGTCGGCCATCGAGTCCCCCAATCATGCCGGGCTGGGACAATTACGACGTCGTCGGCGCCCTTGAGGCGGCCCTGAACGTACCGGTGAGTACGGGCAATGACGTCAACATCATGCTGTTGGGCTACGCCTCGGCACTCCCCGACCAGGCCAGCCGGGAGCCCGGCAATATCCTCTACCTGCAGGTGGGAACCGGCATCGGGGTGGGGATCATGTCAAACGGGCACCTGCACCTGGGGGCCGCGGGGGCCGCCGGCGACATCGGGCACGTCCAGGTGTCCGGGGTGGACTCGGTGATCTGCCGCTGTGGGCGCACCGGCTGCCTGGAGGCGGTGGCGGGGGGCTGGGCGCTTCTGCGTGACGCCCGCCGGGCCGCAGTCGAGGGGCTGAGCCCGCATTTGAAGGAATGCCTGGATCAACGCGGCGAGCTGACGATTGAGGACATCGTCGTCGGCGTGAATGCCGGCGACACCGAGTGCGTCACCTTGATGGTGCGCTCCGCGACCGCCGTCGGGGACGCCCTGGCCATGCTCGTCAGCTTCTTCAACCCCGGACGGGTAGTGCTGGCCGGGCCGATGCCGCAGGGGTGCCCCATGTTCCTGGACGTAATCAGGCGCATCGTGGATGAGCGCGCGCTGTCCCTGGCCACCACGGACCTGGAGATCCTGCCCGCCGCCAGCGGACTGGACGACGAGCTGCGCGGCTGCGCCCTGCTGGCCGTCGACTCGGTGTTCACCGCCGCCACCGCCTGACCCCGCCTGACCCCGCACCCGTCCCGCCCCTTCTCTCACCGAGATCGGTAGATCTTACGTACCGAGGTCGGTAGAAGTTACATGCCGAGGTCGGTTGATCTTACGTACCGAGGTCGGTAGAAGTTACATGCCGAGGTCGGTTGTAATGCCGCAGCCGCACCGCCGGCAGCCACGCCCCTGCACGAAGGAGTTCCCATGATCCGCATCATCGCCACATTCACCGTCCGTCCCGACGCCGTCGCAGAGTTCACCGCCGCGGCGCGTCAGCTGGTGGAGGCCTCGCGCGCTGAGTCCGGCAACATCTCCTACGAACTGCTGCGCGCCCGCGACGACGCCGCGACCCTCACCTTCCTGGAGGCATGGGCCGACGACGACGCCATTGAGACGCACAACGCCTCGGCGCACTTCACAACGATCATTCCCCAGCTGCTCGCCCTGTCCACCGGCGCTCCGGCGATCGTCCAATACGAGCCGACCTGATCTCCATCGCCCCGGGAAACGCGGCTGTTCCGGCTTGAGGGCGTGACGGTTCCGGCTGCCTCATTCTCCGCTGATCAGTGCCTGGAGCATCTGCTGGTGGCGGGTCAACTGCTCGACGTCGGGAATCGGGTCCCCGGGGATGATGAAGCGCTGCCCCTCGTACTCACTGCACAGGTAGCCGTCGTAGTCGAGCTGCTTCAGGCGAGCGACAACGGCCGGGTAGTCGATGGAGGCCTCCTGGTAGCCGCCGACGCCGTCGGGAACCATTTCCCAGAACTTGGCGTGGAAGGACTTGATCCACGGCAGGTACTCGTCCAAGGTGTCCAGGGACGTGTTCTCATAGCCGGAGGCGTTGGTCGCGTACACCTCATCCACCGGCGACTTGAACAGGCGCGTGAGCTCCTCGGGGAACTCGTAGACGTCCCGGTTCCCCTCCTTAGTAGCGCGCGGGAAGGCTCGGCGACCGTCGGATCCGGAGGCGTAGATGTCGGCGATGTACGCAACCACATCTTCGCTGACCCCTTGTACACGGAAGTAGTTCGTAGCGATTTCGGGGTAGCGGTGGCAGTAGATGCCGAAGTCGACCACGAGTCCGACGTGCGGGTTGTCCAGATCCCGCATCTGCCCGATCCAGGCGGCGGTGAGGGGGTGGTCGAAGCTCATACCTGCGTGTACCTCGACCGCCATGGTGATGCCCAGCTTCTCCGCCAGCGGCAGCGCGGGCGGTACCACGGCCGGGTCGGTTCGGGAGACCAGGCGCACGAGCGGGAAGCCGAGTCGCTTCGCCAGCCGCAGATCCGCCTGAAGGGAGGCCACCTGCTCCTCCAGGGTCAGCCACCGATTTCTGAACAGGGAGGAATTGATGAAGATGTCGTTGGCAACGCGCTCCAGCGGGTGTCGCTCCATGATCGCGTTGAACTCATCGATAGCGGCATCGCCGGCATTCTGGGCGCCTTTGAGCATCTGGTCGCTGAGAAACTCAATGCCCTGGGCGCCCATGTTCTCAACCAGACTGACGCACCCCTCCAGCCCGAGGCCACCCCGGCCGTAGGCGTCCTGGAGCGCGTACAGCGTCACTCCGCGTTTGAGTGCCATGTTTCCGTCCTTTCTTCTGCATGTGGGAAGTAAGGCGGTCGGGGCCGGGCGCGCGGAACTGCGAGCGCGGACGACCGCACAGTTCCGGGGGAATAGCCCTTTCAACCCCGGTACCCGGGAGTCTGCGTCGGCTCCCGGCCAGCCCGGTCGTCACCGGTCCGGGGCGGGATCACCCCGACGCCGTCGACGCCGAACGCCCACTACGCTACGGTCCGCGCCGCTTCCGGGCCAGGCAACGGAGACCGGCTTTCGCACGATCAGCCAGAAAGTGAGGACGGCCGTCGCAAGGGTCACGACGATTCTGGTGATGACGGCCCGGAACGCCGGTGGCGATGCACGCGGCCGCCCACCGCCTCGGCGTAAACAAGTAGGTGGTAGCGATGTCCTGAAGATAGCCGTTCAACGCACGGGTCCGCACCTGCGCGCCGGCTGCGCGCAAGGCAGGGAAGCCCGGAGTGAGCACATTGTTGACTACATCGGCGAGTGGGCTGGTGCGCATTGACGGTGTCAGCTGCGAGCCGGAAAAGAGGTCTTGCAGCCCGATGCCTGGAGTTGCCAGTTCATCGGTCTTCTCCGCCCAGGTCATGGTGCGCTGACGTATACGGATGAATCGGCTCGCGCCGGTGTGCCTTTACCGAGCCAGCGGTAGGCACAGCCGAACCGGTGAGGATGAAACGCCCAGGCTGGTTCGAGAAGTCGACCGCCCGGCGAGCAAGGTTCCAGACCTGCGGGACGGTCTGCCACTCATCGAGCAGCCGTGGCGTCTCGCCCTCGAGCAATATGCGCGGGTCGACGTCGGCGGCGGCCTGCGCCTCGGGGACGTCGAGCAGAACGTACGATCCGGCGTGATGCAGGCCGGTCATGGTCTTTCCGCATCCCCGCGGCCCCTACAACGCAACGGTCCCGACGGACTCGAGGGCTTTGCTGACCGCCGCATCCACGGCGCGCGGGAGGTCGGCAATACCCACTTCCTGTGCCGTATCCATGCCCACAGCATGGCTGAAGGTAGGGATCCGCAGACTCCGAAGGTAGGGATTTGCAGGACCCTTCCGCCCAGGACGTGCAGTTGCGCACCGCCCCGACCTGGCGATTCCGGCACGCCCGCGGGAGGATAGCGGGAACCGGTCAAGGAGGATCCCGCCATGTCAGCTCCAAGCGTCCAGCTCTACACCGTCCGCGACGCCCTCACCGCAGACCTGGAGGGCGCCCTCGCCCGTATCGCCGAGATCGGCTACACCCGCGTCGAGGCCTTCGCCTTCGTCGAGCAGGCGGAGCGGCTGCGCGGTGCCCTGGACGCCGCCGGGCTCGCCGCCCCGACCGCGCACGCCTCAGTCATCGAGGCCGAGGACCCCGAGCCGACCCTCGCGGCGGCGCAGGAGATCGGCGTCGAGCTGCTCATCGACCCGTACCTGCCGCCAGACCGCTGGCGGACCGCCGATGACGTCGCCCGACTGGCGGAGAAGACAAATGCGGTGGCAGCCCTTGCCGCACAGGCCGGGATAACACTCGGTTACCACAACCACGCCTGGGAGACGTCCACGCTGATCAACGACCGGCACGCGCTTGAGGTGTTCGCCGACGCCCTCGAGCCGGGTGTGGCCCTGGAAGTGGACGCGTTCTGGGCCGCGTTCGGCGGCGCGGACGCACCGGCGCTGCTGCGGCGCCTGGGCGACCGGGTCAGGGCGATCCACGTCAAGGACGGCGTCCTGCCCTCCACTCCCCCGCGACTTCCCGACGGCAGCGAGGCAATCACCGCCGTCATGGCGCAGTACACGGCCCAGCAGCGGCCGGCCGGCAGCGGCGAGGTCGACGTCGCCGCGTCGCTGCGTGCGGCGCCGCGGGCACTGCGCGTGGTCGAGTTCGATGACTATGCGGGCGACGTCTTCGAGGGCATCGCGGCCTCATTGGCCTGGCTGCGCGAGCACGACGCCTAGGTCCGGTTGTCCGAGTGCTTGGGCGGCGGTGCGCGGTCGGGTGCCCGTGTGCGTGGCCGGTCGGGCCTGGTTGGACCGCTGTCCCCCCGTTGGACCCCTGTGCCCCCGTTGGACCGCCGTAGCCGCCGGTTACAGCGGTCCAACGGGAAGTGAGCGGTCCAACGGGGCGTGAGCGGTCCAACGGGGCGGCGCAAGGCCCACTCGCCCCGCCGACCGCCGGCGACCAGGCCACCTCCCACATCACCAGTACCGACCCACAACCGCAAACGAACAACACGACATGACCTAAGAGCGCACAGCACCGACCTTCTGCACCTTGCGCGCAGAAGGCGGGCCCCTGGCTCTGTCCGTACCCCGCCCGAGATCGGTAGCTTCGCATTCGTCGGGGGGCTCCGGTCGTGCGCCGCCGCGTCAGCCTCCGGACGACCATACGTTTGCAAAGGAGCTTCGCCATGCCGCGTCCCATCAACCTGTTCACCGGCCAGTGGGTGGATCTGCCCTTCGAGGAGGTGTGCACCCTGGCGGAGCAGTGGGGCTTCGACGGCCTGGAGGTCCCCGTGGCCGGCGACCACCTGGACGTCTACCGCGCCGCCGAGGATGACGCCTACTGCCAGCAGTGGAAGGACACGCTGGCCCGCCACAACCTGAGCGTGTACGCCATCTCCAACCACTCCACCGGCCAGTGCATCTGCGACGACCCCATCGACTTCCGCCACCGCGGCCTGCTGTCCGATCGTGTCTGGGGCGACGGCGATGCGGAGGGTGTGCGCGAGCGCGCTGCCGAGGAGCTGAGGCTCACCGCCAAGGTGGCCGCCAAGCTCGGCGCCAAGGTCGTGACCGGCTTCACCGGCTCCAAGATCTGGAAGTACGTGGCCATGTACCCGCCGGTGGGAGCCGACGTGATCGCCGACGGTTATGAGGACTTCGCCCGCCGCTGGAACCCCATCATCGACGTCTTCGACTCCGAGGGAGTCAAGTTCGCCCTTGAGGTCCACCCCAGCGAGATCGCCTACGACTACTGGACCACCAAGGCCACCCTGGACGCCATCGACAACCGTGAGGCCTTCGGCATCAACTGGGACCCCTCCCACATGATCTGGCAGCAGATCGACCCGGCCGTCTTCCTCACCGACTTCGCCGACCGCATCTACCACGTCCACTGCAAGGACACCAAGACCCACTTCGACGGGCGCAACGGCCGGCTGTCCAGCCACCTGCCCTGGGACGACCCGCGCCGTGGCTGGACTTTCGTCTCCGCCGGCCTGGGCGAGGCCGACCTGGACGGCTACTTCCGCACACTGAACCAGATCGGCTACGAGGGCCCCATCTCGATCGAATGGGAGGACTCCGGCATGGACCGCCTCCACGGCGCCCCGATGGCCCTGAAGTTCGCGCGCGAGCACGTCTATGACCTGCCCGACGCCGCCTTCGACTCCCACTTCGACAACCGCTGATCCGGGGAGAGCATCGGCACGCACCCGACGACGCCGCGCCCCACAATCTCCGGCAGGAGGCTGTGGGGCGCGTCGTGGTATCTCGGCAGCACTTCCCATGGCCAGGCGCGGCACCGTATGTCGCCCTGGGATCGTGGATGCTTCCCCCGACGACGACGCTGCGCCCGCGTCCGCCCCGGTCACCTCGGCCCGGCGTCGCAGCACAGAGGCGCTGCGCGGTCTGCGCTTCGGCGCCCTGGTCATCGCAGTGATCACCGGCGTCTGGGCCTGGCAGCAGGCCGGCCACTACTACCACGTGCTCGCGGGAGGGTTATTCATGGGGGTGTGGGGGATTGTCGACACGCGCGTGTGGCGGGTGGGGGTTAGGACGGCCTGCTCCTGAGAGGCTTTGGGTGTCGTAGTCCAAGCTTCTCGGAAAACAGGCCGCAACACCTCGATCAACCGCATCCGCTATGTCGCCGAGAGAGCCGTCGCCAACCTCAAGACCTGGCGCACCCTGCACACCGGCTACAGAGGACCCATACAAACCTTCCCAACAACCGTCACCGCCATACTCGCACTCACCTTCACATACACCCCATGAATAACCCTCCAGCAACCACCAAACCGTGGTGGTCGGCCTCGGCTAGGAACTCACCGCGATCGGCCGATGACAACGCCACCACGAAGTGCCCCCTACTCCGCCGTCAGCTGTCATCCTTAACTCATGTGTCCCTCCCACGGCTCCACCTCCCACGACGCAGCACCGTCCTCAGGCGCTCGATCCGCCGATTACGGCACCCGCCCCGCCCCGGAGGTCCCGCCCCCTCCGCCGTCGTCCATGCGTGAAGCCGCCACCGAGACCCGGAGCACCTTCGAGGTCCTATGCGGTCTGCGCGCAGGAGGAGCGATCACCGCCGTCGTGGCCGGAGCCCGGGCCATGAGCCAGGCATCACGCAACCCCGGCATGCTGGAGGCCGCGGCCGACGTGCTCATCCTCGGTCTCGCCCTACTGATGCCCGTGGCCATACTGGTCTGGGTGTGCTATACGCGCCTGGTCGGCGTACGCCCCCGTCATCACCGCACCCGGGTCGTCACTCTGCTCGTGCTGCTCCTGGTCATCGTGCCGGCATTCACTATGACGGTCCTCCTCGGCAGACTGTGGCTGCAACAGTCCGGGGAGATCGGCATGAATTATCCGACGCTGTTCCCACTCACCATCACCGCCGCGGGGCTGGCCCTGACCGTCACCGCCGACGTCCTGCTGCGCCTGACCCGACAGCGGCACCCAGCGGCGCCCCGACCGCTCCAACGCCGCCTGCGCCCCACGCCGACAGCGCTGGCCGCCGCAGTTCTCACGCTGGTCATCGCCGCCTCCACGGTCATCGTCCCGTACCTGTCCTTCCCGGACCGCGCCCGGTCCGTGTGGCTGACCGCCGTGCGCCCGGTGACGGTCCCCGACACGATCGACGACGACGTCGCTTGGCAGCGGGTGTTCGACGAGACCGAGCCCGTCCGAGGCGTCGTGGCGGGAGCGTTCACCCCCATGGTCATCACCGACCACGGCGTTCTCGGACTCGATCCCAACAGCGGCTACACCGATTGGATCCAAACCCGCGCGGCGTCAACCATTGCGATCGGCGACTGCGACGGCGACCAGCGGGAGGCGTCCTGCTACGCGGCCCTCAGCCCGAACCGCGCACACCTGGTCGTCGCCTACGGCGCCGGCCCGACCCGCACCCTGCTCGTGGGCATCGACACCGCCACCGGGCGCATCGCCTTCGAACACATGCACCACCACTCCAATCCTGATTGGTCAGGCACCGAGAACCACCTACAGATCACCGACCACGTGCTCATGGTCGACGACGACGTGTTGTCGCTGACGGATGGTTCCCTCCTGACCACAGTGCCGGAGACACGTCTCCCGGTCTGCGAGGACGACTGGGGCTGCGCGATCTCCGGCTGGGAGCCCGCCTCGTTCTTCCAGGGCGGGCATTCGACCCTCATCCTGGGCACCTACTGCCCGAGCGACCGGGAGGGATGGTGCGAGCTGACCCTCGCGCCCGATGATGACCCCACCGCCATCACCACCGTCGACGGCATCGTCCCCGCCGGACGCCATGGCGGCCCGGTCGTGGTCGACGGGTGGACCGTGCGCTACCACGCCCCCGACACCGTCTACCAGAAGCTCGCGGACCAGAGCCAGGACACCGCCGAGACAACCGTCCACCCCCTGGATGCCGTCAACCTCGACGCCCTATCCGGCGCCACGCCCACATCCGTCGTGCCCCTGGGTGACTTCACGGCACCGGTACAGAACCACGCCGCCAGGACGCTGCGCGTCCAAGCCGGTTCCTCGGCCGACTCCACCGACGCCGTCTTCGATCCCGCTACCGGGCAGGTCAGCGCCGTCCAGGCGCTGACCGAGCGGGCCTCCGGCCGCGGGTACCTCGACATCCTCACCACCAGGCGCTCCGGAAGCACTTCTTCCCCAGACGACGTCGGCTTCGACATCGTCGCCCCGGACGGCGCCACCGCCGTACACCTGGACCGCGACGCTATTGAGGGCCACACCGCGGTCTCCGCGGCCGACCAGCGTTACCTCGACGACGGTTACCTGGTGCCGGCGCCCGGCATCATCGCCCTGGCGTGCTCGCGCTCGGCCACCGCCGAAGACCCGGATGGCTCCGCCCGGGTCTCCTTCGGCTCCGGGAGTTCCGGTAACAGTGAGACCGTCGTCATCGGGCTCAGCAACCGACCCGCGGCGCCCATGGGGCGACCCGCCTGAGGCACTCGTCGTATTCCCGATGCGGGCGATATCCCGGGTACTCAGCCATGGGCGATAAGGCTAGGCGGGCCTCAATCACGACGCTAGCCTCATTACATGACCACAAGTTCAGCAAATGCGAATGAGACTCCGGACTTCGGCTCCCGCTCGGTGGCCCGCGTGGCGACCGTCAAGCCGGCCGACTACGGGCGCCGCCTTGTCAGCCACATGAGCCGCAGGATCGACGGCGAGTGGAATGGGGCCGAGTCCACCGGTCACCTGGTCTTCAACCGCGACGGGGCCGTGACCGGCGTGGCGGACCTGGCCTGCGAGGACGACGCACTCGTCCTGACCCTGTCGGCTTCCGCGCAGGAGCTGCCGCGCCTGGAGGAGGTCGCCGGTCGGCACCTGGCGCGCTTCGGCTACGAGGACGGCTTAGTCGTCTCCTGGACGCGCCAGGACGGTTCCGCCGGTACCACGCAGGGCCCGCTGACCAAGGAGGACCTGGACCGCCTGCGCGCAGAGTACGAGGAGCACGCAGCGCGCGAGGGCGAGTCCGACGCCGCCGAGGACTTCCCGGACCTGCGGGGCTGACAAAGCTACCGATACACGCAATCCTGTCCCCCGTCGGACGTCCGTGCTGGGCCGGCCGTCCAATCGGATGCCGGCCCTGTACGGACAGACATCAGCACTACGTAACCGCACAGCATAAGAAGGTCCACCATGCCCGACGCCATCACTCCCATTTACACCATCGAAGCCCTGGCCTCCGGTGACGGCCGCAACGGTCACGTCGCCTCCTCCACCGGCCGCATCGACACCGACCTGGCCGTGCCGAAGGAGATGGGCGGCTCCGGCGCGAACCTGCCCAACCCGGAGGAGCTGTTCGCCGCCGGTTACGCCGCCTGCTTCCACTCCGCCCTGCAGGGTGTGGCCCGCATGCAGAAGGCTGAACTGGGTGACTCCAGTGTCGGCGCCCGGGTATCCATCGGCTCCAACGGCGAGGGCGGTTTCGGCCTGGCCGTCGAGTTGGAGGTTGTCATTCCCGCGCAGCCGCATGATGCGGCGCAGGCGCTGGCAGAGGCCGCTCACCAGATGTGCCCCTACTCCAATGCCACCCGCGGCAACATCCCGGTGACCATCACCGTCTCCGACGACTGAGACCGCCGCACGCTCAACCATCGGGACCGATTGCAAGATCCGCGAGATTCCGCGGAAAACTCGATCACGCTAGCAGCGTCGATGTGCTCCTGCGTGCGCCGAGCTCCTCGGCGCACGCAGGAGCACATCCACATTTTCGTCCGAAATACGAGAACGTTGAAATGACGGGCGAAAAGCCTCTTCGCTCGGAGCAGGTCATGCTCGTAAGCGTGCGGCGGGGGCACGCACGTCGGCCGGGAGCAGCGCCGCTGAGTCCGCTGCTGCACTCCTATGTGTGCGGCGGGGCCCGCATGCCAGCCTGGAACAGTGCCGCTGCCTCTGCCCGCGCTCATGTAAACGCGCGGGGCCTCACTCGCCAACGATGATGCGTCCGGCGGGGTCCTGGACCCGCAGCATGAGCAGCAGGCCGACGGCGAGCACCGTCACGATCCCGAGAATGCCCCAGTAGCCGGCACCGGCGCCTACCATGTGCGTGCCCACCCAAATGGATGCTCCGTACATCATGGGCGCCATGAATGACACGGCCCGCCCGGTCGTGGCGTACAGGCCGAAGATCTCGCCCTCACGCCCCTGCGGTGCCAGCCGGGCCAGATAGGAGCGGGCCGCGGACTGGGCGGGCCCCACACAACCGGACAGCACCAGGCCCAGTATCCAGAAGACTCGTGCGCCCGCCGTGTGCAGGACGAACACGAGTAGGCCGGCCACTACCAGCACCGTCAGCGCGCCCAGGATGACTCGGCGGGGGCCGAGCAGGTCGTCCAGCCGTCCGGCGGCAATGGTGGCGACGCCGGCAACCACGTTGGCGGCAACGGCGAAGACGATCACCTCGCCGGAGGTGAAGCCGAAGGTGTTCTGGGCGATGATCCCGCCGTAGGTGAACACCCCGGCCAGCCCGTCGCGGAATACCGCCGCCGCCAGCAGGAACCACAGCACCTCCGGATGGGTGCGATACAGTCCCACGAGCGTGCGCCACAGGTGCTTGTAGGAGGCGGCCAGGGGCTCGTGGCGCATGATCCGCGCCGGCGCCTCAACCGGATCCACGGGCTCGCTCTCCAACCCGGCCAGGGCGCGGTCGTCCCCACCGGCGGCGGCCTCGATCGCGGCCCACCGCCGCCAGGCGTGCTTGCCGGACTGGGTGACCAGCACGGGGATCGCGCACAGACCGAACCAGCCGGCGGACACCAGCATGGAAACACGGATATCCATGCGGTTCTCGTCCGTCACCCCGAACCAGCCGACCTCCGGGTTGATGAAGCCGACGTACAGGATCAGCAGCAGCACGATGCCGCCGAGGTAGCCCATGCCCCAGCCGAGCCCGGACACGGCGCCCACCCGGTCCTTGGTGGCCAGGCGGGACAGCAGCCCGTTGTAGTTGACGGATGCCAGTTCGAAGAACACATTGCCGATCCCGAGCAGCGTGATTCCCAGCCACAGGTAGCCGGGCTCGGGCAGCACGAAGTACAGAGCCGCGCTGACAGCGACCACGATCGCCGTGTACACCCCCAGCCAAAACACGGTGCTGCCGGCACGGTCGGCGCGCTGCCCGGTGACCGGGGCGAGCAGGGCAATGCATGCCCCCGCGAGGGCAAGCCCCACCGAGAGGGCCGACTCCGTTGGCGGCGGGATCGCCGAACGCTGAACTGGTGAGGTAGACCGAGAAGACGAAGGTGGTGATCACCGCGTTGAAGGCCGCCGAGCCCCAGTCCCACAACCCCCAGGCGAGGACCGGCCAGGTCAGCAGCTTGCCGCGCGTCGGCGCGGCGCGGTCACCGTCCGCCGCCCCGGCCGGGGTGAACTCGGCATCCCGTCCCGGAATATGTGGCCTCATGGCCTAGAGCCTAAGACCGAATGCCCTCCCGGCGGGCGAGTACCTCGGCGAGAGCCAGGTCCAGTGGCGTAGTCACCTTCAGGGCAAGCGGGTCCCCGGCGACGACGACGACCCGGCCGCCCATCGCCTCCACCAGAGCGGCGTCGTCCCTGGCGGCCTGGGCCTCATCGGCGGCGCGGAGCGCCCCCAGTTGGTGCGCGGCCTCGAGTGTGGCGCGGGCGAAGCCCTGCGGGGTCTGGATCGCCCGCAGCCGTGCACGGTCCGGGGTGCCCACCACTCGCTCCACCCGCTCCCCCTCGTCGGTCACCTCCTTGACGGTGTCGACCACGGGCAGCCCGGGGACGACGGCGTCGTGCCCCGCGCGCACGGCGGCGACGATGCGCCGGATCAGGTCGGGCGGGGTCAGGGCGCGCGCGGCGTCGTGCACCAACACCACTTCAGCCTCGGGGCGTGCTTTCAGCGCGGCGTCCAGTCCCAGGGCGACCGAGGCCTGCCGGGAGTCCGGCGAGCCGGCAACGACGGCGACAGCCCCTTCACCCGCGAGGTCGACAACCTCCGCGGTGAAACGGTCGACCTCGGGGCCGGGAGCGGTGATGGTGATGTGGTCGATGACGCCGGAGGCGAGCAGGCCGCGGGCGGCCCGGTGCAGCAGGGACTCGCCGCCAACCTCCACCAACGCCTTGGGGCACCGGGCGCCGAGCCTGGTGCCGGAGCCGGCAGCAGTGAGTACGGCGACGGCGATCCCAGCGGTCTTATCCGACATGCGCGGGACCTTACCAGTGTCGCGGGACCGCGCGGCCGCAGCCGGGTTTCAGGCCGCGACGAGTGTCAAGACAACGGGAACCGGGGTGGATGCCTTCAGGCCGCCGTGCCGGAGGCCAGCACCTCATCGAGCGTGCTTTCAGCCTCCTCCTCGGCGGTCTTCTGCGCGAGCGCGAGCTCAGAGACGAGGATCTGCCGGGCCTTGGCCAGCATGCGCTTCTCCCCCGCGGACAGGCCCCTGTCGGTGTCACGACGGGACAGGTCGCGCACGACCTCGGCGACCTTGATGACGTCACCGGAGGCGATCTTCTCCTGGTTCGCCTTGAAGCGCCGCGACCAGTTGGTGGGTTCCTCCGTCAGCGGCGCGCGCAGAACCTCGAAGACGCGCTCAAGCCCGGACTCGTCAACGACGTCGCGCACCCCGATGAGGTCGACGCTGTCTGCCGGAACCAGAATCGTCAGGTCGCCCTGCGCGACCTCGAGCTGCAAGTAGGTCTTCTCCTCACCCCTGACCTTGCGCTGCCGGATGTCAATGATCCGGGCGGCTCCGTGGTGGGGATAGACAACGGTCTCGCCGACTTCAAATGTCATGTGTGAGGTCACTCCAGATTTGTCGCGGGGTACTAGTTTATCAGGAAATGACGCCGGAAGGCCGGGGAGCTAGCTCACACGGCAGGCCCGGGGTCAGGCGCGGTCACCAGCCGGTAGCCCACGCCGCGCACGGTGGTCAGCAGCTTCGGGGAGCTCGGGTCGACCTCGATCTTGGCGCGGATGCGCTTGACGTGTACGTCGAGCGTCTTGGTATCACCCACGTAGTTGGCGCCCCACAGGCGCTCAATGATCTGGCCGCGGGTGAGCACGTGGTCGGGGTGCCGCAGGAACAGCTCCAGCAGCTCGAACTCGCGCTTGGGCATGGCGATGACCTGTCCGTCCACGCTCACCTCGTGACGGGCCACATCCATGCTCACCCTCCCCGCAGTCAGCACCGATTCCTCGGGCACCTCCTCCACGGTGCGACGCAGCACGGCATGCACCCGGGCGACGAGCTCGCGGTATGAGTAGGGCTTGGTGACATAGTCATCAGCACCGAGCTCCAGTCCCGCAATCTTGTCCATCTCCGCGTCACGCGCCGTGAGCATGATGACCGGTACGCGGGAGGAGCGGCGGATGCGGCGACACACCTCGGCACCCGACATGCGTGGCAGCATCAGGTCCAGCAGTACCAGGTCGATGGAGCCGGGGCCATCCGGTGCGGTGGAGGCCTCGAACCGATGGATGGCGGCCGCGCCGTCCTGCGCCTCGACGACGTCGAAGCCGTCACGCCGCAGGTTCAGTGCCAGCGGCTCACGGTAGTTCTCCTCGTCCTCCACCAGCAGGATGCGAGTCATGGCTGTTCCTCCTCCGGGTCCGGCCCCGGGAGGCGCGTGCTCTGCTCGGCACGCTGATCCGGTGCATCGGAGATGGCGGCTATGGCGGCGAATGAGGCGCCGGCGGCGCCGCTGGCCACCGCCTGGACCGCCTCGAGGTCGGGGGCCGACTGGTCCGCCGCGGTACGGTGCCTGGGCAGCACCAGAGTGAAGGTACTCCCCCGCCCGGGTGTGGACCAGAGCTCCACGGTGCCGCCGTGGTCGGCGGCCACGTGCTTGACGATCGACAGGCCCAGCCCGGTGCCGCCGGTGGCCCGCGAGCGCGCCTTGTCCACCCGGTAGAAGCGCTCGAATACGCGGGACTGCGCGTCCTTGGGGATGCCGATCCCCTGGTCGACGACGGCGATGCGCACCAGTTCCGGGTCGTCGGCGTCCGTGCTCAGCCCCACGCTGACGCGCGTGCGCGGGTCGGAGTAGCGGATGGCGTTGTCCAGCAGGTTGCTGACGGCGGTGACCAGCAGGGAGGCGTCACCCAGCACGTGCAGGTCCTCGGTGCCGCCGGACACCAGCGCGACCTCCTTGGCATCCGCCTCCACCCGTACCCGGTCCAGGGCGTCGACGACGACGTCGTCGACGCTCACGTCCTCCGGTTCCACCAGCGCATCCCCGTCCTGCAGGCGGGAGAGCTCGATGATGTCCCCCACCAGCAGCTCCAGGCGGTGCGACTCCCGGTTCATGCGCGCGGCGTAGTCGGCGACCAGCGTGGGATCGTCGGCGTTCTCGCGCACGGTCTCAGCCAGCAGCGAAATCGCGCCGACCGGAGTCTTGAGCTCGTGGGAGGCGTTGACAACGAAGTCGCGGCGCATGTCCTCCACGCGTCGGGCGGCGGTGCGATCCTCGATGAGCACCAGGACGCGCCCGCGGCCGATGCCTGCCACACGGATCTGCAAGTGGAAGTTGCCGGCGCCCGCAACGCGCCCCCGCGCCACGGTGATCTCGGCGTCCTCCGCCCTGCCGGTGGCGCGTACGCGCTCGATCATCGCGGCGACCTGCGGCTCGCTGACCTCGTCGTCGCGCACGATGTTGTAGGTGTAGGCGGCCGCGGAGGCCCGCAGGACCTCGCCGTCGTCGTCGAGCAGTACGACGGTCGAGCTCAGCGCGGCGAGAATCGGGATCAGCCCATCGCGCTCGAGCGTGGACCCGGCTACTATCCCGTTGCCACGGGCATCGCGAGTGGCGTGCCCGAGGGCGAGTCCTGCCGCCGCGCCGGCGGCGACACCCGCTACGGCCACGGCGATGATCAACCAAACGGTTCCCACGCCCCCTAGGGTAGAGCTGTGCCCGGGTGATCCGCGAGCCCGGCGCCGCGCCAGCGACTTGGGAGGCTCACCGTGCGCGACATCTTCAACCAGGAGCTGAAACAGCTGGGAACCGACCTGGCGTCAATGGCGGCGCAGGTGGCCACCGCCATTGAGCGTGCCGCCGAGTCCCTGCGCACCGGGGACATCATCGTCGCCGAGCAGGTGATCGACGCCGATGAGCGCATCAACGACCTCCAACGCGACATCGACGACATGTGCGTCATGCTGCTCGCGCGTCAGCAGCCCGTGGACCGCGACCTGCGCAACGTCATCTCCGCACTACGCATGGCCCAGACCCTGGAACGGCAGGGGGACCTCGCCCGCCACGTCGCGGCCATCGCCCGGGGACGCTACCCGCTCCCGCCGGCGCCAGAGCCGATCTTCGGCCTCATGGTGAAAATGGCTGACGCGGCGGTGCAGGCCGGCCGCGATGTGCGCACCCTGATCGACACCCAGGACCTGGAGCTCGCCGCTGAGATCCAGCGCCGCGACGCCGAGCTGGATGCGCTGCACCGGCAGTCCTTCCAGATGATCCTCGACCCGGAAATCGAGCTCACCCGTCAGCAAGTCGTCGATGCAGTACTCATGGGGCGCTTCCTGGAACGATTCGGCGATCACTCGACGTCGGTCGCTCGCCGCATGGCCTACCTGGTCTCGGGCATTACCGTGCCCGGCCCGAATGAGTCCTGACCGCGGCGCCGCCACACGCGGACCCCGCCACCTCCCGGAACTGCGGCCATAGCCCCCGCGAGCGGTGCTCGTGACCAGGCGTAACCCGGTTGTGCCCGGCCGCGAGCCGTCGGATGCGCTCGTGCGGCATACGGGGCGGGGCGGGACGACTCATGAATCGTCGTCCCGCCCCGCCGTGTCCATCACTGCGCACGACTCCGGAGCGTGAACTCCGGCGCAGCGCGCGCCCTGCTCAGCGAATCAGCAAGTCACTTGCCCTGGTTCGCGACCGCGGCGATCTTCGCCTCGGCGTCGGGGTCCAGGTAGCGACCACCCTTCTTGATGGGCTTGAGGGTCTCCTCATCGAGCTCGTAGACGAGCGGAATGCCGGTGGGAATGTTGACACCGGCGATGTCGTCGTCGGAGATCTCATCGAGGTGCTTGACGATGGCACGCAGAGAGTTGCCGTGAGCGGCGATCATGACCGTCTTGCCCGTCTTGATCTCCGGGACGATGGTCTCCTCCCAGTACGGCAGCAGCCGCTCCAGGACGTCCTTCAGGCACTCGGTGGCGGGAATCGGCTCGCCGGCGTAGCGCGGATCGGCGTCCTGGGAGAACTCCGAGCCGAGCTCAATGGCCGGCGGCGGAACGTCGTAGGAGCGGCGCCACAGCATGAACTGCTCGTCACCGTACTGGTCGCGGATCTCCTTCTTGTTCTTGCCCTGGAGAGCGCCGTAGTGGCGCTCGTTGAGCCGCCAGTGCCGCTCCACCGGGATCCAGTGGCGGTCGGCCGCGTCCAGGGACAGGTTCGCGGTCATGATGGCGCGCCGCAGCGTGGAGGTGAATAGCTTGTCGGGCAGGACGCCGGCCTCCTTGAGGAGTTCACCGCCGTGGACGGCCTCGGCACGCCCCTTCTCAGACAGCGCGACGTCCACCCAGCCGGTGAACAGGTTCTTAGCGTTCCATTCGCTCTCGCCGTGGCGGAGCAGCACAAGGGTGTAAGCCATGGGGCACATTGTGCCAGGCCCGGGCAGACGTCACCAGGCCCCTGGGTCCTAAATCGGATCCAGGGGCCTGGTGACACGGACGGTTCCGCGCCGCGCGATTCCGCCGCGGCCGCGCACGGCCGCCCCGGGGCGGCCGCGTGCTCGCCTCAGCCGTTGTTGCTGGGGTTGTTGGCCGCCATGTAGGCCTCGCGCACCGGAGCAGGAATGCGCCCACGGTCAGAGACCTCATAGCCGTTGGCACGGGCCCACTCACGAATCTTCTGGGTGACGCCCGTAGGCGGGCGACGACGGAGCGTGCGGCGACCGCCACGGCGGCGGGCCTTCACCGTCCATTCCTCGATCGACTCGCGCAATGCGGCCGCGTGCTCCTCGTTGAGGTCGATCTCGTAAGTGACACCATCGAGAGCGAAGGTAATGGTCTGAGTCGCCTCAGAGCCGTCGATGTCATCCACAAGAACAATCTGGGTCTTCTGTGCCATATTGGTCCTCCTTGCCACAGATCATGCGGGTCCCACCTCTGGTGCGGGATCATCCCGGGTAACAGGATAGACATAACCAGCCAATTGAAGCAAGGAAATCGGAAATTACGGCATGGCGGGGCTAGTTCTATCATCGAACAAACCCTCGGTCCAACGATTGACGGAGCCACCTGTGGGAATCGAACCCACGACCTATTCATTACGAGTGAATCGCTCTGCCGACTGAGCTAAGGTGGCCTGCCGCCAAAGCGGCGAGACGCACGTTACCGCCTGACGGCCGCGCCGCGCAATCCGCCACCCCAATCCCGGACGGTGGTTTGGAGCACAATGCCGGGCCAAGAGCTGCGTACCCTGGACTTATGCACATCCACTTCATCTACGCCGGCGGCACCATCGGCATGGTCGATTCGCCCCGCGGACTCCGCCCCGGCGCCGACCTTGACAGCTGGTTGTCCCGGCTGGTCCCGCCCGCTCCCACACGCCCGATATCCAAGGCGCAGCGCCCTGCCGGCTCTTCGCCACGGGAGGCGTCGTCGTCCGGTGCAACTTACACGCTCACGACCCTGAGCCCGCTGCTCGATTCCTCAGACACCACCCCTGAGACCTGGCAGACGATCATCGACGAGATACGCCGACACGCGGATCGGGCCGACGCGTTCGTGGTGCTGCACGGCACCGACACCATGGCCTACACGGCCGCCGCGTTGTCCTACGCACTGACCGATCTCAACCGGCCGGTCGTGGTCACCGGCTCCCAACTGCCGCTGGGCGCCGCCCACTCCGACGCCGCCGCCAACGTCACCGGCGCCGTCTACGCGCTTACTCACGGTGCGCCGCGCGGAGTGCACCTGTTCTTCGGCGGCCGCCTACTGGCCGGCAACCGGGCGACCAAGACCTCCACCTGGGACCTCCAGGGATTCGACTCCCCCGCAATCCCCCCGCTCGCCACCGCCGGCGCCCCCTGGCACTGGTCGGCGCAGCGCGCGGAGCACGACGCGAGCACCGGGCGCCCCGCGCCGGCGCCTTACACCCGCCACGACGTCGTCGTAATCGACCTGGTGCCCGGACTGACCGCCGCCCGCCTGGAGGCCGCGCTGACTCCTGCACCGGTGGCTGTGATCCTGCGGGCCTTCGGCGTCGGCAACCTGCCCGCGGCCGACGACGGCCCACTGTCCGCGCTGTCCCGCGCGGCACGGGCAGGCGTCACCGTAGTGGTCGCCTCCCAGTGCCTCCAGGCGGAGGTCGCACTTGGCCGCTACGCCGCCGGAGCCGGAGCCGCCGAAGCGGGTGCCGTGGGCAGCCACGACATGACGTTGGAGGCCACCTACGCGAAACTACAGTTCCTGGCCTCACAGGGAATGCGTGGGGCCGAGCTCGGGACCTGGATGGGGCGGAACCTGGCCGGAGAGCTCACAGAGCCGACCGAGCGCTGAGGCGGCCGGCCCCTCGCCCGCCCGACGGCGCACCTTCAGCCGCAGGTGAGTCCCGCCTCCGGCAGCACGCCGGCCAGCAGGTAGTCGTCGACGGCGTCGCTCACGCACGCGTCCGAGCGCCCATAAGCGGTGTGCCCATTACCCCTCCAGGTCACCAGGCGGGCGTCGTCGAGCTGCTCCGCGAGCGCCTGCGACCAGGCGTACGGAGTCGCGGGGTCGCCGGTGGTGCCGACCACCAGTATCGGGGCGGCGCCGGAGGCGTGAATCTCCGTGCGCTCTCGCGTGGACTCGTGCCCCCAGGCCTGGCAGAACAGGTCGGAGTAGCCCAGGTCCGCGCCGAAGGTCGGCGATACCTCCTCAAGCGCCTCCCGCTCCTCCTCCCAGCTGTCGGCGTCACCGACCACCGGATAGTCCAAACAGTTGATCGCATTGATGGCTTCATTGCCGTTGCCGCTGTACGAGCCGTCGCCCTCCCGGGAGGCGAACAGGTCGGCCACACGCAACAGCACGGAGCCGTCGTCCTGGTTCATCGCCTGGTCCAGGCCCTGGGTCAGCACGTGCCAGGACTCGGACTGGTACAGGATGCCCAGGACCGCGGACTCGGCCAGCGAGTACGTAAGCGGGCGGTCGGGATCGGAGGTGGGGATCGGCGCGTCGGCGGTGACTTGGAGAAAGTCCCGGATCTGGGAGACACCGCCGTCCACGCCACCGCTCAGAGGACAGTTGTCGCCGGCGAGGCAGTCCTCCACATAGGCGCGCAGCGCCTTCTCGAAGCCGTCGGCCTGGCCCAGGGTGAGCTCGCCGGCGCTCAGCGTCGGGTCAATGGCGCCGTCCAGGACCATGCGGCCCACGTTGGCGGGGAAGAGCTCGGCGTAGGTCGCCCCCAGGTAGGTGCCGTAGGAGTAGCCCAGGTAGGTCAGCACGTCCTCGCCGACGGCGGCGCGCAGCACATCCAGGTCACGGGCGGCGGAGACCGTGTCAACGTGGTCGAGCAGGTCCGCGGGAGTGTTGGCCTCGCACTTGTCCTCGTACCACGAGGCGTACGCCTCCACCTCCGCCTGAGTCTCGGCCGCGTCCGCGGCGTCGTCCTTGGCCGGGGCTCCCACGGCCGAGTCCACCTCGGAGCCGGCCCGGTCCGCATCCAGCTCCGCGTCGGTAAGGCAGTCGATCGCCGTCGAGGCGCCGACGCCGCGCGGATCAAAGCCGACCACGTCGTACGACCTGAGCAGGGAGTCGGAGAAGTAGCCGTCGACCGACTCCACCAGGTTCACGCCGGAGCCCCCGGGCCCACCCGGGTTGATGAACAGCGTTCCGATTGCGGAACCCGAGGCGGCACGCCGCTTCATGGCGATGTCGATGGTCTGCCCGTCGGGGTCGGCGTAGTCCAGGGGCACGGCGGCGTATGCGCACTCGAAGTCGGCGCCGCCGTCCGCCTCGGTCATGCTCCCCTCCTCACACGGGTACCACTCGATGTCCTGGCTGTAGTAGCCCTCCAGCCCCGCGGGGACGACCGCGGTGGCGGCCTGCGTCGCCCTGGCTGCAGCCGAGGGGCTGACACTCGTGGCGGGGAATATGGCACCGCATGCAGCCAGGCCAACCGCGGTGAACGCGATGGTGAGCGCCGCGAGCGCGTGGCGAGGGCGTCCCTGGAGGATGTTCACCCGGGCAGCCTACGAGCCGACCTGGTTCCGACCGGCCGCGGGACGGGCGGATTCCCCACCATTGCGACGCAGCTGTTAAAGATCCGCCGCCTCGCACAGCCACCTGGCGCCGCCAGGCTCAGCCCGGTCCCTCAGCCCCGCGCCACCGCCGCCCGAAGACCCCACGCCACCTGACGGGGTCTAAGCGGTCCTCCCTCCGTCCCATCGCGGCGCATAGCCTTCACCCATGAAGCAGCAGCCGCCCTCCGTGCCCGCCGACGCCCGTAGGGAGATGAAGGACTTCCTGACTACGCGCCGGGCCAAGGTGACCCCGCAGATGGTGGGACTGCCCGTCGTCGCCGGACACCGGCGCGTGCCGGGCCTGCGCCGGGAGGAAGTCGCCATGCTCGCCGGGGTGAGCGTCGACTATTACACGCGCCTGGAGCGCGGCAACGCGGCCGGCGCCTCCGAAGAGGTCCTGGACGCGCTCGCCTCCGCGCTGCTGCTGGACGACGCCGAACGCCAGCACCTCATCGACCTGGCTCGCACCATCACCCCCACGGGGCGGGTGCGGCGTCGTCGCGCGCGTCCCAAGAGCTGCGCGATACGGCAGGACACCCAGTGGATCCTGGATGCGATGGTGATGCCGGCCGCGGTGCGCAACGGCTCGGGCGACTACCTGGCCGCCAACAACATGGCCCGGGCGCTGTACTCCCCCATGTTCATCGACCCGATCCCCGACGTCGCCGGCGCGCACCCGAATATGGCGCGGTTCATCTTCCTGGATCCGCGTGCGCGCACCTTCTTCCCCGACTGGCAGGCAGGGGCGGAGGACCTGGTGGCCATGCTGCGGCTCGAAGCCGGCTCGGACCCGAACAACCCGTGCCTGCAGGCCCTCATCGGCGAGCTGTCCACGCGCAGCCGGGAGTTCGCCGATCTGTGGGCGCGGCACGACGTCGGCTACGTGTGCCGCGCGGAGAAGGTGGTCAACCACCCGGTCGTCGGCCAGATGCACCTGTACTACGAGCCCGCCGCGATGGCGTCGACACCGGGGATGACCATGCTCGTATACGGGGCCGAGCCCGGCAGCTCAAGCGCGGAGGCGCTGCGGCTGCTGTCCTCCTGGGCCGCCACCGAGCTCGCCCCCGCGGCGGACCGGCAGCGCTGAGGCCGCCCCGGCGTCGGCCGCCGCCCCTCACGCCTGGGGGCGCAGCTGCACCATGAGGGACTCCACCGCCAGCAGTGGCGCCGCATTGGAACGCAATCGGCCGCGGCACTCCTCAATGGCACTGATGCGCGCCAGCGACTGCTGCTGCCCGGTGGCGGCGGCGACCTGGGCCACGGCGTCCGACAGGTCTATGTTCACCTGCTCGACGTCGCTGCCGAGCTGGGCGGCCAGCACATCCCGGTAGAAGGACAGCAGGTCGATCATCGCCCGATCGAGCACGTCCGTGCGGGCACGGCGGGCACGCCGCTTCTGGTCCTCCTCCAGCTGCCGGACCTGCGCGCGCAAAGAAGGCGGTACCCGCCCGCCCTCCTCCAGCCCGAGCGCCCGCATCAGCGCCGCCTTCTCGGCGGCGTCGCGCTCCGCGGTGGCCGTCTTGGCCTCCTCCTCCGCCGCATCGACCAGGTCGGCGGCGGCGAGCACGGCGTCGCCCACACTGCGCAGGGAGATGGGGGCGAGCAGGAGGCGCCGGCGCCGCTCCCAGGCGCCGGCATCGGTGGCCAGGTGCCGGGCGAGCCCGATGTGGGACTGGCTGGCGCGGGCGGCACGGGCCGCCAGGTCCGGGTCGGCGCCGTCACGGCGCACCAGCAGCTCGGCGACGGCGTCGGCCGGCGGGATGCGCAGGGTGACCAGGCGGCAGCGTGAGCGGATGGTGGGCAGAACGTCGTCGGCACTGGGCGTGCACAGGATCCACACCGTCTGCGGCGGGGGCTCCTCAATCGACTTCAGCAGCACATTGGTGGTGCGCTCCGCCATGCGGTCGGCATCCTCAACCAGGATCACCCGCCAGCGGCCGGTCCAGGGGCGGCGCTGCGCCTGGCCGATCAGCGTCTTGACCTCATCCATGGTGATCAGGAGCTTCTCGGTGGCCATGCGCACCACGTCGGGGTGGGCGCCGCTCATCACCTCGCGGCAGGACTTGCACCGCCCGCAGCCGGGTATCTCACCGGTGCACTGCAGGGCTGCGGCGAAAGCGCGGGCGGCCACGCTCCGGCCGGAGCCGGGCGGGCCGGTCACCAGCCAGGCGTGGGTCATGGCAGAGGTGTCAACGTTGGCCACGGCGGCAGGTGCTGCGTCGGCGTTCTCCGGCGCCGTCGGCCGGGCGGATGGAGCCTGGCCGCCGTCTCCTGCGCGGGCGGCGACGACGGCGCGGGCGGCCTCAGCGGCGGCCCGGAAGGCGGCGACGACGCGCTCCTGGCCGACAACGTCGTCCCAAACGGTCATGCCTGCTCCTGCGGGGAGGAAGTGAGCATCCGGCCCGCGGCCGCGGTAGAGCTGGACTGGTTCACGCCTCCAGCCTAGCGGCGGCGCGGAAGGCCTTCAGCTGTGCGCTCGTGCCACGAGCGGAGATAAGGCGCTCGACGAGCCCGGCCACCTCCGCGGCCACCTCCTCCACGGGCCGGTCAGCGGCGACGACCTCGATGCGTTCGGGCTCCTGCCGCGCCAGTACCAGGAACTCCTCGCGCAGGGCGGCATGGAAGGCGTCGGGCTCGCGCTCCAGCCGGTCCCGGCACCCACGTGCACCGGCGCGCGCGGAACCGACGGCAGGGTCGGCGTCGAGCAGAATGGTCAGGTCGGGCAGCAGGCCGTCGGTGGCCCACAGGGACAGGTCGCGCACCTCCTGCGGGCCAAGCGCACGGGCCGCGCCCTGGTAGGCCACCGAGGAGTCCAGGTAGCGGTCGGTGAGCACCACCTCGCCGCGGCCGAGGGCGGGGCGCACCACCGTGGCGACGTGATGGGCGCGGTCCGCGGCGTACAGCAGGGCCTCGGCCCGCGGGCTCACCTGGCCGCCGTGCAACAGCAGCCGACGGATCTGTGCCCCCAGCTCGGTGCCGCCGGGCTCGCGAGTGCGCCGGAATTCGATGTGGGCAGCCTCCAGCAGCGCGCTCAAACGCTCAATCTGGGTGGTCTTGCCGACTCCGTCGCCACCTTCGAAGGAGATGAACAGGCCGGGATGGGCGTGCGCGGGCGGCACCGAGGCGAAAGCGGACAAGTTCACGGCGTCAGCGTAGCCGGAGACCGCGCCGGGGCGGGGCGGCCCCGCGCAACGGACCCGCCCCTGCCACAGACTGCACCACTTTCCAAGTAGTGGCCGTGTTCCGGAGCCGACAAACCGCGTGATCCGAGGGCGCAGTCGCCGCCACCGGCGGCAGCAGTTCCCAAAGTGGTGCATTCCATGACACCACCGAGCACCCGCTGACGCACCCGGCCGCCTCAGAAGGCCGGCACGTAGATCTCCACGCGGCGGTTGAGCTGACGGCCGGCCGGGTTGTCCGAGCCGTCCGCATTCTCATTGGGCGCCACCGGCCGAGTCTCGCCGAAGCCCGTCGCCTCCATTGAGGCGGTCACGCCCTTGTTGGCCAGCGCGTCAACAACGGCCTGGGCACGATTCTCGGAAAGGGCCTGGTTGAAGTCCTCATCCGAGATCGAGTCCGTGTGCCCGTACACGTTGGCGGTCGGCACTTGCGCATCCTGGAGCAGGCCGGCGAGCTCCTCCAAGGTGCCAGCGGCATCGGCACGGATCTCGGCGGAGCCGAAGTCGAACAGAACCCCGTCCTCCAGGGTGATGACCGTCCCGCAGGACTCGACCGGCTGGGCCGCGTCAATGCTCGGGAAGGACCCGACGCTCCCCACTGGGGCCAGTGGTTCGGCGCCGACCTCCATGCTCAGCACGCCCCGGCTGACCAGCGCGGTGCCGTCGCCCTCGTTGACAATGCTCAGTCCGGATGCGAGATCCGTGTACGTGCCGGAGCCATCTCCCTCATTGGTGATGGTGACGGTCAGGGTGGAGTACACGCCCGAGCCGTCGCCACCGATCACAATCGACTCCCCGGTGGCGGAATTGTCATACGTTCCGGCGCCATCGTCCCCGACGACGACACTGAGGGTCGCATCCGTGTAGGTGCCGGTGCCGTCGGTCTCCACCACGATGCTGGTGGTGTCATCGGTGTACGTACCCGAGCCGTCGCCGTTGTTGACGATGCTCACCGTGCCGTCCTGATAGACGGCGCCGCCCTCGCCGTCATTGACCAGGGAGGAGTCGCCGTCCGAGGTGACTACCGAGCCGTCCCCGCCGACGACGGTCATGCCGCCGGCCAGAAGCCCCGCCTCGTCACAGCGCGCCGGGGAGACGGTGATCCCCGGGCGGGACTGGATGTTCCCGGTCAGGTCCGGGGTGAGGCTGCCCGTGGATGCGGTCAGCAGGCCAAGGTCGGGCAGTGTGAACAGCGGGATCGGCGGCACCTCACCGACCTGATAGCCGGGTACGGCCAAGGCGGAGTCGGCCGTGGCGGAGGGGCTCAGCTGCGGTGACTCGGTAACTGATGCCTGCGGCGCGGGCTCCTGCCCGCCCGGGGTCTGGGCTGGGGTCGCCGTCGAGCCGGCACCGGAGCAGCCGGCCAGGGCCAGTGCCAGGGCCCCGGCGGCGACAAGTACCACCGGCGTACGGCCGGAGCGGTACAGCTGAGCAGAAGTAGTCGGGGAATACATGGTGGTGTTCCTCATCTCTTGATCTCCTGGCCTGTCGGTATGCGGTCTGGTTCGGGCCTCGTCGGCCTCATGCGGTCATTCGGGTGGAAGCGGGACGCTGCGGGGCGGACCGGCCACCGGAAGCGTCAGCCAAACCCGGGTGCCCACCCCCTCGCGGGAGGCCATGCGCACCCGCCCGCCGTGCCGGTCGACAATGGTGCGCACCAGGGCCAGGCCCAGCCCGGAGCCCGGCAGGCCGCCCGCATTGCCGGCGCGCTCCAACTCGTGGAAGACCCGTTCCAGGTCCGCCTCGGGCACGCCGATACCGGTGTCGGCCACCTCGATGGTGACGGCGCCGGCCTCCTCCCGGCCGCGCACCTCAACGGCGCCACCCTCCGGGGTGTACTTGGCCGCGTTGGCGATCACGTTGTAGACGGCGGAGTAGAGCAGATCGCCGTCACCGCGCACATGCGGCAGTGGCCAGGGCACGGCCGGCAGGTCCAGGCGCACTCGCACGGCGGCGCCGCGCCCGGCCGCCTCCTCGATTACGGCGGAGACCGCGTCCTGGACCGTCTCGGCCAGATCGACCTCCTCCAGGGCGAGCGGGGCGGTCTCCAACTCGGCGAGCTTGCGCAGGTCGGTGAGCAGGCGGCTCATCCGCCGCGACTGGGCGTCCACCACCTCCAGGTCGGCGGCCACGGCCGGGCCGGCGGTACGGGAGGCGTCGGCGACGGCGGCGCGCACCGCCGTCAGTGGGTTCTTCAGCTCATGGTCTAGACGCTGGAGGAACTGGCGGTGGCGGGTGCGGGACTCCGCCTGCACGGACTCGCGCAGGCGCCGGACGGCGGCGCGCCGACGGATGCGGATGAGCACGGCCAGTGCGGCGATGAGCAGCACCACCGCCCCTGCCGTCCCCACGACCACGGGCACGCGGACGGTCACGTACAGGCTCAATCCGCTCCACAGCAGCTGCGCCAGGATCGTCAGCGCCACGACGCCGACGACGCCACACACCCACCACAGCCACAGGCGGCCACGCCCGCCCCGCCTGTCACCCCCGGAGCCGGCCTCGGGCCGTCCGCCTCCCGGCGGTGCCCCACGCATGTCTCGTGGCTCGGCGGCGCTCATGCGTGCACCTCGGCACGGAAGCGGTAGCCGCCCTGGGGCACCGTCTCGATGTAGGTGGGGTTGGCGGCGTCGTCGCCCAGAGCCCGACGGATCTCGCGGATGCGGTGGTCGACGGCGCGCGTGGAGGAGACGAAGTCGATGCCCCACAGGGCGGACAGCAGCGCCTCGCGGGTGTGCAGCTCGCCGGGGTGGCTCATCAGGAAGTCGAGCAGGGTGATGGCCTTGGGGGTAAGTGACAGTTCACGGCCGGCCAGGGTGACGCGGCGGCCGGCCCGGTCCAGGGCGAGTTCCCCGGACACCAGCCGGGGCGCAGCGGTCAGTGGCTGCCCCACCCCGCGGGTGCGGCGCAGGACGGCGCGAATACGGGAGGTCAGCTCGGCGGGGTCGAAGGGCTTGGAAAGGTAGTCGTCGGCGCCGTCGTCCAGGGCGGAGACGCGCTCGTAGGTGGCGTCTACCTGGGTGAGCAGGATGATCGGGGTCCAGGTGCCGCCCGCCCGCACCCGCCGCACCAGCTCGCGGCCGTCCATGCGGGGCATGAGCACGTCGCTGACGATGATGTCGATGTCGTAGGCGGCTAGCAGGCCGAGTGCCTCCACGCCGTCACTCGCGCGCATCACCCGGTAGCCGCTGCGCTCCAGGTAGGAGCCCAGTGAGGTGAGGATGGGGGCCTCGTCGTCGACGAGTAGGACGGTCGCGGTAGGCGCGATGGCCGGTACAGGTGCCGCTGAGGCGGCGGGCGGGGCGGGGCGGGGCATTGGTTCTAGACCGGGGGCAGTGGGATGTCCGGGCGCGCCGGTCAGTCGCTCAGCTTCTCGACGGTGTTGTTGGCGCCGATGTCCTGCACGGTCGGGTCGCCCTCAAGGTAGTAGACCTTCACGTTCGAGCCGAAGGCCACCACATCGTCCACTTCGCGGACGTAGACGGTCACGTCCGAGCCCTGCACGGTGAGAGTCCCGACGCTCTGCGCGGAAACCGTGACCTCAGACCCCTGAATGGCCAGGCTGTCGAGCTCGCCGACAAGGTTGTATGTGCCTCCGGAGCTCTGGATCCCGTAATCGCCGGAGACGGACTCCTGTATGCCGCCGGAGATGACGCCGAGCCAGTCGGGGTTGGTGATGCCGTCGGTGCCGGAGCCAGAGGCCCCGGCAGCCGCGGTGCCATCGGCGTCGGCCTTGTCCGCGTCAGCGCCCTCGGCTTCATCCGTGGCGGTGTCGCCGCTGTCGACGTCATCCGCGTCGTCAGTTTCCTGCGTGGCCTCCTCGGTGGCGACAACGGCGGTGGTCTCCTGCGAGGGTGCGGACTCGCCGTCGGAGCCGCCGACGCTGATGGAGCAGGCGGCCAGGGAGGCGCCCAGGGCGAGGACAGTGGCGGGGACCAGGAGCTTGTTGGGGATACGCACAGGTGTTCCTTCCGGGGGTCAACAAATCGTGTATCGGAAGATTACAGGCCCGCATACCGCCAGGCTGTCGCCGCCCTGTCGCAATCTTGCGATCCGGTCGCAAGTCACATTCACAGCTCTTACGCGTTGAGAGCGCGGCGGGGCGGCGCCTGAGACCGACCTTGGCGAGCTGTCGGCAGCCGCGGAGGCGTCGTCCGGCCGCCGACCAGCAAGCAAGACCAGCGAAACTGTGGTTATCTACAAAGACCAACGTTTGACCGCTCTTCACCACACCCACCCCAGGAAGTCCAAACATCGCCTGCGAATACCTGCGTGAGCTGGGCTCTCAGAGGAAGGCCGCCCGCCGCCCGGGCTAGACTTTTCGCACAAACGTACCAGAAATGCGCCCACCCCTCTTTTAGGTTCACACGAACATTGGTACGCTTGTCCCAATCGTGACGGGGCACTCACCCCACGCAGGCACGCAGGTGTGCCGAAGATCAAGACCTGGAGACACGACATGAAGTTTTCCGTCGCCTCTGAGATCGGCGAACTAGCAACGGTCATCCTTCATCGCCCCGGCAGGGAGATGAACCGACTCACCCCGGACAACAAGGACGAGCTCCTGTTCGACGACGTGCTGTGGCTGGAGAGGGCCCAGCAGGATCACGACCAGTTCGCGGCGATCCTCAAACAGCGCGGCGTCAATGTCCTCTATCTCCAGGACCTCCTCACTGACACCATTGAGGTCCCCGCGGCCCGGGAGTACCTGCTCGAAGGCGCGCTCACCCCTGATCACACCGGCCTCACGGCCGCCCCCACGGTGCGCCGGTGGGCCGAGGAGGCCCCCGCCGCGGTACTGGCCGAGGTACTCATCGCCGGCATCACCAAGGCAGAGCTCCTTGAACAGCTTCCCGGTGTCTCCTCGATGGTCATGTCCTCCATCGACGACGAGGACCTCCTGCTATCGCCTCTGCCCAACCACCTGTTCACCAGGGACTCCTCCAGCTGGATCTACGACGGAGTCTCGGTCAACACCATGCGCCGCACCGCCCGCCGCCGCGAGACCCTCAACTATCGGGCCATCTACCGGTGGCATCCGCTGTTCGCCAACGCCGACTTCCCCCTGTGGAACGATGGCACGCTCGGCCGCGAAATGAGCATCGAGGGCGGCGACATCCAAATCATCGGCAACGGCGCGGTCATGATCGGCGTTTCCGAACGTACCTGCCCGCAGGGCGTGGAGCATCTGGCGGCGAAGCTCTTCGCCGGAGGCGTTCGTGAGGTCGTCGCCGTGCGCATGCACAAGTCGCGTGCGCAGATGCACCTGGACACCATCATGACGATGGTGGACCGCGGCACCTTCACCAAGTATGCGGGCGCCGGGATGCTCCCCACCGTCACACTGCGCCCCGGCGACAGCCCCGATGAGATCGAGGTCAGGGAGAACGCCCCCGAGCTCATGCACCGAGTCATCGCCGAGGCCCTCGGGCTCGATGAGATCGTCGTGTTGACCACCCCCCAGGACTCCCGCTCCGCCGCCCGCGAGCAGTGGGACGACGGCGCCAACTCCCTGGCCATCGCCCCCGGCACGATCATCACTTACGAGCGCAACGTCAACACCAACAGGTACTTGACCAGCCAGGGCATCGAAGTACTCACCATCCCCGGCTCGGAGCTGGGCCGCGGCCGTGGCGGACCACACTGCATGAGCTGTCCAGTCCTGCGCAATCCCGTTGACTGATCCATCCACATTCGAAACACATCAGGAGAACAACATGCCGCATCCTTTGTCCGGGCGCTCCTTCCTCAAGGAGCTCGACTTCACGGCCTCGCAGTGGAGCATCCTGCTCAATCTGGCCGGCCAGCTCAAGGCCGACAAGCGGGCGGGCCGGGAGGTCCAGCGCCTCAAGGGTAAGAACATCGCCCTGCTGTTCGAAAAGACCTCCACGCGCACTCGCTGCGCCTTCGAGGTCGGCGCCGCCGACCAGGGAGCCAGTACCACTTACCTCGACCCCTCCGGCTCTCAGATGGGGCACAAGGAGTCCGTCGCCGACACCGCCCGCGTGCTGGGGCGCATGTTCGACGGCATCGAGTTCCGGGGCCACAAGCAGGAACACGTCCAGCAACTCGCCGACCTGTCCGGCGTGCCGGTGTGGAACGGGCTGACCGACGACTGGCACCCCACCCAGGCCCTGGCCGACCAGCTGACGATGCTGGAACACGCGGAGCGGCCGCTGAAGGAGATCTCCTTCGCCTACCTGGGCGACTGTCGCAACAACGTTGCCAACTCGTTGCTCGTCTCCGGGGCCCTCATGGGCATGGACGTGCGCCTGGTCGGGCCCGCCGAACTGCTGCCCGCCGACGACGTCGTCGCCTCGGCCAGGCGCCTGGCGGAGGAGTCCGGCGCCCGGATCACCATCGGCTCCGACGTCGATGAGGGCGTCAAGGGAGCCGACTTCCTGTACACAGACGTGTGGGTGTCCATGGGCGAGCCGAAGGAGGTATGGGATCAGCGCATCGCCCTGCTCAAGCCCTACCAGGTCAACGCCTCCCTAGTAGAGCGGACTGGCAACCCGGACGTGAAATTCCTGCACTGCCTGCCGGCCTTCCACGACCGCAACACGACCGTCGGGGAGGACATCTACACCAGGACAGGACTGGACGGCCTGGAGGTGACCGACGACGTCTTCGAGACCGAGCGCAACGTCGCCTTCGACCAGGCGGAGAACCGTATGCACACCATCAAGGCCGTCATGGTGGCGACCCTGGGCGAATGGGACTGATGCGACCATGAGAATCGTCGCCGCACTCGGAGGCAATGCGCTCATGCGTCGGGGAGACAAGCCCGACGCCCGCACCCAGATCGACAACGTCAAGCGGGCGGCCAAGGCGCTGGCCGCGCTGGCCGAGGAGCATGAGCTCATCATCACCCACGGCAACGGCCCGCAGGTCGGTACGCTGGCTCTGGAGTCCGCCAACGACGAGCGGCTGAGCGAGCCCTACCCCTTCGACACACTCGGAGCCGAGACCCAGGGCATGATCGGCTACTGGCTCCTCCAGGCCATGCAGAACGCACTGCCGGGCCGCCACGTCGCCTCGCTGATCAGCCAGACCCTGGTCCTTTCCGGCGATCCGGCCTTCAACAACCCCACCAAGTTCGTGGGCGAGGTCTACGACGAGGCCACGGCCCGGGCGCTTGCGGCCGAGCGGGGCTGGACCGTCAAGCCCGACGGCGCCCATTGGCGTCGTGTGGTCGCCTCTCCCAAACCGCAGCGTTTCATCGAGACGCGCATGGCCCGCATCCTGCTTCAAGCCGGCGCCGTAGTCGTCTGCTCCGGCGGGGGTGGCGTACCGGTGATCCGCAACGCCAAGGGCAAGCTGGAGGGCGTCGAGGCCGTCGTCGACAAGGATCTGACCGCCGCCGTGCTCGCGGAGCACCTGGAGGCAGACGCCCTGCTCATTCTCACCGATGTCGACGGCGTGAGGACCGACTATGGCACCCCGCAGGAGAAGCGCATCGACAGGGCCACCCCGGCATCACTGCGCGCCCTGGACCTGCCCGCCGGCTCAATGGGACCCAAGGTGGAGGCGGTGTGCCGTTTCGTGGAGTTGACCGGAGACATGGCCGCCATTGGCCGCCTGGAGGACGCCACCGAGATTATCGACGGCACCGCGGGAACCATCGTCACCGCGGGCGGGGACTACGGCGGACCGGAGGACATCCGCCCGCCTATGCCGGGTCTCATGTTCCCCCGTCACCAACAGTTCTGAACCTACCCAGACACACGTCGAGAAGGTGATGCCAGCAATCAACCACCAGGTCTTCAAGGACCGACCAACCGTCCGCAACTACCAGGCAGCAGACGCACAGACACACACTCACTAAGGAAGTGACCACCATGACGAAGATCGTCAACTCATGGAACGACTTCGACCCGCTCAAGCACGTCATCGTCGGCCGTGCCGAGCACTCCGTCATCCCGCCGGAGGAGCCCGCCACCTCCGAGAAGGTGCCGATCGACTCCGAGATGCGCGGCATGTGGGGGCCCCGCCCCCTGGAGACCGTGGAGAAGGCGGCCGCCCAACTCGACTTTCTCGCCAAGACCCTTGAGGAGCACGGCGTCAAGGTCGACCGCCCCACCCCGCTGCAGTGGAACCAGCACATTCAGACGCCGGACTTCCGCAACGACTCGATGATGACGTGCATGCCGCCGCGCGACATCCTGCTCACCATCGGCAACGAGATCATGGCCTCCGCCAACTCCTTCCGCTGCCGCTACTTCGAGTATCTGGCCTACTGGCCGCTCATGAAGCAGTACTTCGACGAGGACCCGGAGTTCAAGTGGACCCAGGCCCCTCGCCCCCGCCTGACCGACAAGTCCTACAAGCACAACTACTACGACGAGCAGATCTCCTTGGAGGAGCGGCTCGAACGTACCGCGAACAAGGACTTCGTCACCACCGAGGTGGAGCCCATGTGGGACGCCGCCGACGTGCTCCGGCTGGGCAAGGACTTGTTCATCCAACACGGCCTGACCACCAACCGCACGGCCATGGAGTGGTTCAAGCGCTACTACCCGGACCTGCGGGTGCACGCGGTCAACTTCCCGGGCGACCCCTACCCGATCCACATTGATGCGACCTTCGTGCCGCTGCGGCCCGGTCTGATCATCAACAACCCGCAGCGTCGCCTGCCCGAGGAGCAGCGCAAGATCTTCGAGGCCAACGACTGGCAGATCGTCGACGCCGCCCAGCCGGCTCACGACACGCCCCCGCCGCTGTGCTACTCCTCGGTGTGGCTGTCCATGAACTGCCTGGTGCTCGACCACAAGACGGTCATCTGCGAGGCCTCCGAGGTCCACCAGATGGAGCAGATGGACAAGCTCGGAATGAACGTCATCCCCGTGCCGTTCCGCGACGCCTACCCCTTCGGCGGCGCCCTGCACTGCGCCACCGCGGACGTCTACCGCGAGGGCGGCTGCGAGGACTACTTCCCGAACCAGGTCGATGACCCGACACGAGTCTGAAGCCCCCGGCCGCGGGGACTGAACACCGCGGCGTTCGACACACCGTCGGACGTACTCTGCCAAGCCCCGGGGGAGGAGCCGATCGCACCCCTGCTTGCGCTCCTCCCCCGGGCGTCAGGTGGTGGCGTGCGCCATCGTCACACATGACGGCGCACGCCCCCGCGACATCCGAAACCGACCGATCACACTGCTCCCACTGCAAGGAACTGATATGCACACCGAGCCGTCAGCCTCGACGAGCGGCTACATCATGAACAAGAAGCTCGGCGCAATCGCCATGATCCTGTCCGCCACCGGCATGGGCCTGGTGGGGACCTTCTCCCGCGGCGCCACCGCCGGGCTCATCTCCGAGGACAAGGCCGTCATCGGCTCCTTCCTAGCATTCGGTCGCATGGGGACCGGCTTCGTCGGCTTCATGCTCCTGCTACTGCTCACCAAGAAGCTGGGGCTGTTCAGGTCCACCCGCCTGAGTCCGGCGGTGGTCATGGGAGGTATCAGTATCGGACTTTCGCTCGGGTTGTACATCTCTTCCACCCTGCTGACCTCGATCGCCAATGCCGTCTTCCTGATCTACACCGGACCGCTGTTCTGCACGCTGCTGGCACGCATCTTCCGCAAGGAGATGATCAGTCCGCTCAACGGACTGTTCCTGTTGCTGGTATTCGTCGGCATGCTCCTGACCATGGGCATCATCGACTTCCGCGACGGCGCCATCGCCTTCGGACTGGACCTGTCCGCGTCCTCCGCGGAGTATCCCCAGAAGGCCCTGGGCGATCTCATGGGGCTACTCTCCGGTGTGTTCTACGGGCTCTCTCTGTTCTTCAACGGCTACCGCAAGGACGTGGACTCCATTGTGCGCGGGGTATGGAACTTCCTGTGGGCGGCCGTCGCCACCGCCATAATGTCCGTGATCCTTCGCCCATGGCACGGAGTGGCCTCATTTACGTCGTCAAACTGGACCTGGGCCACGGGCCTGTTCCTGGTCTGCGGCCTGTTCGCCCTGGGATTCCTGGTCGTCGCCGGCCGCAATTTACCCGCGGTGGAGATGTCTACCATCTCCTACTGGGAGTGCCCAGTGGCCGTGGTCTGCGGACTGTTGCTGTTCCACGAGACGCTTGGCACCCGCGGGGATTATCGGCGGCGTGCTGATCGTGGGCGGCGGCTTCGCACCCATTGTCATTGATGCCCTTGGTCGGAGACGGATCCATGCCTGACAGTACGCATCTGGATGAGGAAGCGGCGGGGCGCGGTACGGCGCGCCGCCTGCGCCTCCTTCATCGGCAACTTCATCGAGTGGTTCGATTATGCGTCCTACGGTTATCTCGCCATCGTCATCGGTGAGGTCTTCTTCCCCGCTTCGGATCCGAGCACGCGCCTGTTGTCCGCCTTCGCCGTCTTCGCCGTCTCATTCATTCTGCGCCCCGTGGGCGCGATCGTTTGGGGCGCCTGGGGCGACCGCAAAGGCCGTAAGTGGGCACTGGCCTGGTCCATTCTGCTCATGTCCGGCTCGACGGTGGTCGTAGGTTGCCTACCCGGCTACGACCACATCGGTATCTGGGCGGCGGTCGCCCTGCTGACAGCGCGCATGGTTCAGGGCTTCTCCGCCTCCGGCGAGTACGCCGGCGCCGCCACCTTCCTGGCGGAGTACGCACCGCCGTCGCGGCGAGGCGTCTACGTGTCTCTGGTGCCCGCATCCACCGCTGCCGGCCTGCTCGTCGGCTCGCTGGCGGTCTCGGCGCTCTTCGCCGCGCTGGACCACGACTCCATGGTGACCTGGGGCTGGCGGGTCCCCTTCCTCGTGGCCGGGCCACTGGGACTGGTCGGTCGTTACATTCGCACCCACCTGGAGGACTCCCCCGCCTATACGCAGCTGCGCAGTAGGCTGGAGCAGGCGAAGGTCGCTGCGTCCGGGCAGCTGGCGGGCACGCCGTCGTCGGGCATCGAACCCCTGCGCAGACTGCTGCGCCACCACCGCGGAGCCGTGTTGGCGGGTTTCGGCATCTCCTGCCTGAACGCTGTGGCCTTCTACCTACTGTTGAACTACATGCCCAGTTTTGTCACCTCTCAACTCGGTTTCCCGGAGTCCCAGGCAACCCTGTCGACATCGGTGACTCTGGCGGTCTACATCGCACTGATCATGGTCATGGGGCATGTGTCCGACCTGCTGGGACGAAAACGCATCATGATCATCGCCTCCGTGGCCTTCATCATCGGCACCGTTCCCGTATTCCACGTCATGACACATGCCTCGCTGCTAGTGCTCATAGGCTGTGAGTTGCTCTTCGCACTCATGCTCACCTTGAACGACGGCACGCTGGCCTCTTTCCTCGCCGAGCTGTTCCCCACCGACGTTCGCTACTCGGGCTTCGCCCTGTCCTTCAACATGGCCAACACCCTGCTCGGGGGTACGTCACCCTTCATCGCCACCTGGTTGATCAAGGTCGCCGGCACACCCATCGCTCCGGCATACCTGCTCACCGCAGTCGCCGCTCTCGCGCTGGCGTCGCTACTCGCTTCTCGTGTACGCCTGCGTGCCGATCTAAAGACCGATCCCACTGACGATGACGCCGCCTGCGCCACATAAGCGGCGGGTGCAACCGCTAGCTGAGACCGGACTGCGCAAGGTATGGGCGGCAGCTAATATCATAGCATTGTGAGCACTGGCATCCCTAGAAGTGCGACCACGTCCAAGGGCGAGGCGCGACGCCGCACGATCATCGACGCAGCCGCAGCCATCATCCGCGAGGGGGGCCCAAGCGCTGTGACTCATCGTGGCGTCGCCGAGCGAGCCGGTTGCTCACTGTCCGCCACCACCTACTACTTCTCCGGCCTGGATGACCTGCTCTACGAGGCTGGACGGGTGAACATCGCCCTGTGGGCCGAGCGCGCCGAACGTGTCGCCAGAAAGGTCGAGGCGCTGGATCACTCTCCCTCGCTGGAGGAGGTCGTCCAGCTTCTCCTCGCAGCCACCCTGCCCGATGCCGGCCCCTACCTGGGCCACTACATGCAGCTGATCTCCGCCAACAGCTCTGCACCCGTCGGCCGCGCCTACGGGGAGGGACGTAATAGGCTGAATGCCGCCGTCGACCGCGTGGTCAATGGGCTCGGTCTGTACCTCACAGCGGAGACCGTCATCGCCACGGTCGACGGCGCCGCGGTGACGGCGCTGAGCGAGCATCGCGATGTCCGCAGCACGGCGCTGGCCCTGCTGCGACGCCTGGTGCAGCTGTCAGAGCTGAGCTCCACAACACTCACCGACACCACTCCCGAAGAGTTCCGCACGCGCATAACCAGCGAGGCACCCATCCCCACACGTTCCCTCGACGCCGAGACGGGCGCACCCGAACCGTCCGCCCCTTGAGCGGACCTCGCCCAGACCCGCGCAAGCGCCCCTGAAACCAGAGTCTCCACTTCAGAGGTTTCAATTATCTAATTCGAGTATGTGCGTGCTACCATGCGCGCTTGCGATGCGATAGCTCGCGCCGATGCACAGACCGATATGTGCTCGCAGTACACCACGCCCGCAAGGGCTCCATCCGATCTAGTCAGAATCACCATTCCGACGAGGAGGCCGTATGCCGACAACCAGGACAGCAAGACTAGCGCTCATATGCGCCATCATCTACATCGCGGGGATGGGGATCTCGAACCTCTTGATCTACCGCGTCCTCAACGTGTCCTACAACGATGCCGGCTTCGTGAAGACGATACTGCCATTCGTCTCCCTGCTGGCACTATGGGCGCTGGGCAGCTTCCTTGCCATGCGGAAGCAGCTGCCCGCCCCTGAGGGACCGCGACGGTACCCCCTGTTCCTGATCATATTCATTCCGGTCGTCGGCATGACCCTCTACTACTGGGCAACTCATGGAGAACTCACCCCCGCATTTGCAACCCCGCTGGTCGCCACCGCGCTCATCGGCTTCGCTGAGGAGATGATGTTCCGCCGGGTTCTTTACGTCGGCCTGCTCCAGGAGCCCCGAGGAACGCAGATCCGAGGCGCCCTACTCGGTTCCGCTGTGGTGTTCAGCCTGCTTCACTCGGTGAACATACTCGCCGGACTGCCCTTCCCGAACATGCTGCTGCAGCTAGTGACCACCTTCATCGCAGGGCTGTTCTACGCCCTGATGTATGACTACACCAAGAGCATCGGCCTCATGATCACCTCGCACTTCCTGTGGGATTACCTCATCTTCAGTGGAGCGGTTACGAAGATACCCGTGTTCGGCGGGGCGATCACGGTACTGAACGTTGCCGAACTCGTCATCGTAGTTGTGCTCCTCATGAAGAAGCGGAAGCAGGAGAAGCTCTCGTCCGCTCAGACAGCGTGACGCATATGTGCGCCGGCCGACAAAAGCCGACCAACCAGATTCGCCTCGGGTGCCGCCGGTCGCCTATGCAGGGCGACCGGCGGCACCCGTCGTCATTTGCGTCACACATGTCGCCACTTCTACCGATCTCGGCGAAGGGGTCAGCGGGCTGACTTGCCGGTGGCCGCCTTCTTCGCCGTCGTCTTCTTGGTCGTGGTCTTGCGAGTGGTGCGCTTCTTGGCGGGGCCCTTGGCGCGCTTCTCCGCGAGCAGCTCGTAGGCGCGCTCGGGGGCGACGGTGGCCGGGTCGTCGTCGCGGCGCAGCGTCACATTCGTCTCCCCGTCGGTGAAGTAAGGGCCGAAGCGGCCGTCCTTGATCACCACCGGACGCCCCGTGGCCGGGTCGGTGCCGAGCTCCCGCAGGGGACCCCGCGCAGCCGCCTGGCCGCGACGGCGCTTGGGCTGCGCGAACAGCTCCAGCGCCTGCTCCAGGGTCACCGTGAACAACTGCTCCTCACTCTCCAGGGAGCGGGAGTCCGTGCCCTTCTTCAGGTACGGGCCGTAGCGGCCGTTCTGCGCGGTGATGTCCACGCCCTCGCCGTCCTGGCCCACCACGCGCGGCAGGCTCAGCAGGTCCAGGGCCTGCTCCAGCGTGACGGTGGCCAGGTCCATCGATTTGAGCAGCGACGCCGTACGCGGCTTGGGCCCCTTCCGCGACTTGCGCGCCGTAGCCCTCCCACCCGGCTTCGACGCCGTCGTTCCGACGCCCTCCTCCGCTTCGGGGGCGGTTTCCGGCTCGGGCAGGATCTCGGTGACATAGGGCCCGTAACGGCCGTCCTTGGCCACGATGGTGTGGCCGGTGGAGGGGTCCGCGCCCAGCTCGCGACCGTCGTCGGCGGCACGGGTGAACAGCTCACGGGCCTTGGCCACGGTCAGCTCGTCCGGGGCCAGGTCGCCGGGGACATTGGCGCGCTTGCCCTCGGCGTCCTCCAGGTAGGGGCCGTAGCGGCCCACGCGCAGGGTGATGCCCTCCCCGATGTCGATGGAGTTGACGGCGCGGGCGTCGATCTCCCCCAGGCCGTCCACCAGTGCCTTCAGGCCCTGGCTCTCGCCCGCGGTGCCCGTCTCCGACGGCGCGGCGTCGCTCACGCCGGCCCGCCCCTGCGGCCCGTAGTAGAACTGGGTCAGCCAGTCGACCCGGTCCTCCTCGCCCGCGGCGATGCGGTCCAGGTCCGCCTCCATGGAGGCGGTGAAGTCGTAATCCACCAGCTCACTGAAGTTCTCCTCCAGCAGCCGGGTGACGGCGAAGGCCAGCCAGGTGGGCACCAGCGCCTGGCCCCGGTGCTCCACGTAGCCGCGGTCGGAGATCGTGGACATGATGGAGGCGTAGGTGGAGGGGCGGCCGATCTCCCTCTCCTCCAGGGCCTTGACCAGGGAGGCCTCCGTGTAGCGGGGCGGCGGCGTGGTCTCATGCCCGGCCGCCTCCGCGGCGAGCGCGCTCAGCTCCTGCCCGACGATCATGGCGGGCAGCCGTACGTCCCGGTCCTTACCGGACTTCACGGCTCCCGCCGCCCCGCTGCGCCCGACGCCGTCGCCGGCACCACCGGCGGCCGCGGCCGTCACGGCGGGCGCGGCCTCGGACTCGTAGCGGTCGGCGTCGCGGCCCTCCTCGTAGGCCGCCAGGAAGCCACGGAAGGTAATGACGGTGCCGGCGGCGCTCAGGGATGCGGTGTTGAAGGTGATACCGGCGTCCCGGGAGCCGCCGTCGGCCGGCCGCAGCGGCACGTCCACGCGCACGGTCGCAGTGGAGCCGGTGGCGTCAGCCATCTGGGAGGCGACCGTGCGCCGCCAGATGAGCTCGTACAGGCGGAACTGGGGGCCGGTCAGGCGCCCGGATACCTGCGCGGGGGTGCGGAAGTGGTCACCGGCGGGGCGGATCGCCTCGTGCGCCTCCTGCGCCCCCTTGGTCTTGGTGGCGTACACGCGCGGCTTGGGCGCCACATACTCGGGCCCGTATAGCTCGGCCACCTGACCGCGGGCGGCGGCGACCGCCTGCCCCGACAGCACCGTGGAGTCGGTACGCATGTAGGTGATGAAGCCGTTCTCGTACAGGGCCTGCGCCACCCGCATGGTCTCGCGCGGGTTCATGCGCAGCTTGCGGCTGGCCTCCTGCTGCAGGGTGGAGGTGGTGAAGGGCGCGGCCGGGCGCCGCCGGTACGGCTTGTCCTCAACCTCCGCCACGCGGGGCACCGCCCGGATGATGGCATCGGCGACGGCGCGGGCGGCGCCCTCGTGCAGGTGGACGGTGCCCGCCTTCACGGCGGCGGGGCGCAGCACTCCGGCGTCGGTGAAGTCGCGGCCGGTGGCCACGCGGCGCCCGTCCAGGGCGGTCAGGCGGGCGGTGAAGGAGGAGTCGTCCCCGGCGGGCGAGCGCAGAGAGCTGCCGGCGGCGAGGTCGGTGGAAAGGCGCGCCTCCACGCCCCAGTAGCCGGCGGCCTTGAAGGCCATGCGCTCGCGCTCGCGCTCCACCACCAGCCGAGTGGCCACGGACTGCACGCGCCCGGCGGACAGGCCGGCGCGGACCTTGCGCCACAGCACGGGGCTGACCTCATAGCCGACCAGCCGGTCCAGGATGCGGCGGGTCTCCTGCGCGTCCACCCGGTGCGTGTCCAGGTCGCGGGTGTTGTCCAGGGCGCGGGTGACCGCTTCCTTGGTGATCTCGGTGAAGGTCATGCGGCGCACAGGCACCTTCGGCTTGAGGACCTCCAGCAGGTGCCAGGCGATGGCCTCGCCCTCACGGTCGTCATCGGTGGCCAGGTAGAGCTCGTCGGCGTCCTTGAGCGCCTTGCGCAGCTGCGTGACCGTCTTCTTCTTGTCCGGGTTGACGACGTAGTAGGGCTTGAACCCGTCGGTCACGTCGACGGCGAACCTGCCGTAGGGCCCCTTCTTCTCGGCGGCCGGCAACTCGGAGGGCTGGGCCAGGTCGCGGATATGACCGACCGAGGCCTCGACGTCGAAGTCCTTACCCAAGTACCCGGCGATGGAGCGGACCTTGTTGGGGGACTCGACGATGACGAGCTTCTTGGACACGGGCGACCTTTCTCATTACGAGCAAACCTCACAAGAGGGCGGGACCGTCACGGTCCCGCAGCCGTGACGGCGGGAGCCGACTGAGCCCCACCCAAGTGAGCGTAACGTACCGCAATCCACATCGGCACGGCGGGGTCGGCCATTAGCGAAGTCATGACAGCTCGGCCAGAGCCTCACGCACCTCCGCCAAGCACCTGTCGGCCTCGGCCGCGTTGTAGTCCAGGCTCAACCCACGGCACTCCGCAGCCAGCTGTGCCAGCGGACGCACCTCAGGGAAACCCTGCGACGCAAGTGAGGAGACCTCCGTGACCACCGCGGTTGATCCGAAGACCCCATTGCCTCCGCGAACGTCCACCCAGTGCCCGAGACGACGCGCGGCCCGGTCCAGGCCGGAGGTCACGGTACGCAGGGCGTCGTCCAGCTCACCCGCTTGAGCACCCACAACGCGCAGGGCAGGGGCCAGCCCCGCGAAACCGGACTCCAGAGCCTCATGCAGGTCGCGCAGCGACTGAAGCGGGTCCTCCTCGGAGCCGTCAAGGATCGACCTGGCGAAGCGCCCCACCATCAGAGTGAGCAGACGCATGAGGGCGACGGCGAATCGCAGCTCGGTGACGGCGTCGTTCATGACGTGCAGGCGGTCCGGCAGCCTGTCCAGCTCGGCGTCCGCACCCTCAATCAACTCACCGATCTGCCCGGCGAGGAACCGGGCGCGGTCACCTGCCCCTACATCTCGCGACACCAGCCGGCTGATGCGCACGGCCCGGGACTGCGCCGCCACGATCGCGCCGCGGGCGGCCTCCATAGCCACGATGAGCCGCATGTACTCGTCGAGTTCGTAGACCAGGACGTTGGTCTCCCTCTCGATCGCAGCCACTGCTCCGAGAATACGCGTCACCGGTCCGCGCGTTCCCGAGGCAACCGCGGGCACACGCACACCGGCCCCGACCAGAGATGCCACCTCACGGGGCAGCGCAACCTGCGTCATCTCGTACAGGGAGTCGAATCCCAACGCCTCAAGTTCCTTGGCCAACTCGGCTGCGCCGTGTTCGCCGATCTGATGGCGTGAGGCTGCGTGGGCGGCCAGGTCACGCTCGAAGGCACGCACCCTGCGATAGGCCTTCTCCACCGGCTTCTGGGTGGCGGCATCCATCGGCTTGATCCGTACCGAGAGGTAGCCGTTGCTCAGGGGTACCACCGTGGCGAACACCCGGTAGTCCAACCCGTCCAATGCACGGTTGGTGACGTATGCGCACACGGGCCTGCCCGCCTGGAGGTCGTCCCACATCAGCCGGAAGAGGCCGGCCGGCATGTCCAGGTGCCGGATGATGTTGTGAGCGGCCCCGATGAGCCGATCGCGCGAGTAACGCGACAGGACGTCAAAGGTCCGATTGGTGTTCTGGATCACACCCTTGGTGTCCGTCGTGGAGAAGAAGATGTCCTCCGGATCGAACAGTCGCTCATATCCGATCTGCGATTCCACGCGGCCCTCTTCCCTTCCGCCCGCTGCACGTACTGCCCGGGCAACCCAGAGCCCAACGCCCTGGGCAGTCCTCGCCAACACCGACCCGTAACATTCTAAAGGTCAAATTCGAGCGTCGACGTCGTTTTATACGATTGTCACTCCTGCATCTGCGCCAGCGACTCATGGACCGTCGCAACCCGCTCGCGAATAACAGCCTCCTCCAGAGTGACGACGACGCTGCGCGCCTTGGCCGCCAACTCAGCCAGGGTGGCGGTCTCCGGGAATCCCCGTTCGCTCAGTTCCGCGGCCTCCTGCAAGACGACCCCGATGTCGGTGCCATCGCTCAACGACTGTGCCCCCTCCTCCTGTAGGGCGCGAATCCACCGTTGGAAGGGACGCCTGATCCGGTCCAGGTCGGAGACCAACGAGCGCATGTCCGCATCCAGGCGCTCCGCCAGATCCGCAGCGTTCTGACAGGAAGGCACCAGCGACTCAAGATCCGTCAGTAGCGACTGAGCAAGGCCACCGATCGCCTCGGTGGAGTCATGCTCCTCCCCGTCCAGAACTGCGGCAGCAAAGATACCCGCCATCAAGGTGTGCAGGCGCATCAGCGAGGAGCGGAAGCGCACCTCCGAAACCATTTCATACAACTCCACCAGGGAGGAGTTGAACTGTTGCAGCACCTCGACGGCCCGGGCGCTGCGCTCCTTGACCCGCACGGAGACGGTCGGCACGGAGGACTCCGGGTCAGGGCTGGTCACCTGTGCTACCAGCGCACCCACCCGAGCGGCCCGGTCGCCGACAGAGCGCACCCCCGTCATCCACGATCCCAGGCTGTTGATCAGGTCCTGATACTCGCCCAGCTGCCGGACCAGTTCATCAGTGTCGCGTTCGATGGCGGACATGACCGACAGGATTGCGGACATGGGGCTATCCACCTGGGCGCGCTGTGGCACCCGTACGCCCTCGGCCACCAGCAGCGCCAACTCGCGCGGCAGAGCGGCCCTCGCGAAGGGGTAGAGCCCGCGAAAATGCGCCTGGTGCAACTCCTCGGTCAACAAGGCGGCGCCGTACCGCCCCACCTCGTGGCGGCTGTGCCCCTGGGCGGCATAGTCGCACTCGGCGGCGCGCACGCGCGCGTACATCTCCTTCACGGGGGCGAACAACGCATGGTTGTTCGGGCGCACACGCACCGAGAGGTAGCCGTCGGCCAGGGGCGCCACGGTGGCGAAGACCCAGTAGTCCAGCCCGTCACGGGCCCGGTTGAGTACGTAGACGCAAGCGGGACGCCCTTGCTCGAGCTCATCCCACATGAGCCGGAACGCGCCCGCCGGCATGTCGTCGTGGCGGATGATGTTGTGCGGAGCTCCGACGAGTTGCTCCGCACTGTACCTGGACAGCGTGTTGAACACCCTGTTGGTCCTCCGGATGACACCTTTGGCGTCAGTGGTAGAGAAGAACAGGTCCGCGGCACCGAAGCGGCGCTCGTTGCCAACAACGTATTCCATGACACTCCTGTGGGAACGGGACGAGGAAGGCTCCACGACCGGCGACGCCGATCCGCGAGCCGCGTGATCAGGCTCAACCCGACTCGCCGGAGACCATGGTGCCATAGCCTGGCGCCATGCTCATCCGCAATCCGTGCTCCCCCGTCGGTGGAGGCCCATTGCACCCCTCCGCAGAGCGTGCCCGCCCTCCTCATGGGTGCGGCGGCACCGCATCGTTCGTAACTCAGAATTCACAGCTTCAGCACAGCAAGGGCGTGTTCAATCACCTACATGACAACCCCCACCGAGACGCTCACCCGCCCTGACGGCTCCCCCATACGCGTTCTGGTCGTTGACGATGAGCAGACCCTTGCCGATCTGCTCGCCTCAGCGCTGCGCTATGAGGGCTGGGAGGTGTCCACCGCCGGCACCGGCAGGGCCGCGGTGCGCTACGCCCAGGAGCTCGACCCGGACGTCATCGTCCTGGACATCATGCTGCCCGACTTCGACGGCCTGGAGGTCATGCGCCGCATCCACGGACACCAGCCCAATGTTCCCGTCCTGTTCCTGACCGCCAAGGACGCCGTCGAGGACCGGGTGGCGGGGCTCACCGCGGGAGGCGACGACTACGTCACCAAGCCCTTCTCACTGGAGGAGGTGGTCGCCCGGCTGCGGGCCCTGCTGCGGCGCTCGGGCGTCGGCTCGGAGAAGCCCTCCAACGTGCTGGAGGTAGGCGACCTGCGCATGGATGAGGACTCCCACGAGGTCTGGCGGGGCGGAGACGAGATCCGCCTGACCGCCACCGAGTTCGAGCTGCTGCGCTACCTGATGCGCAACCCCCGCCGCGTCCTGTCCAAGCCGCAGATCCTGGACCGCGTGTGGAACTACGACTTCGGCGGGCAGGCCAACATCGTCGAGCTGTACATCTCCTACCTGCGCCGCAAGATCGACAAGGGCCGCGAGCCCATGATCCACACGATGCGCGGGGTCGGCTACGTGCTCAAGCCCGCCGTCGCCCAGTAGTCCCGGCACGCAATGGTGCGGATCGTGGCCGGCGGGCGCCGTCGGCGGGAACCCGCCGCCAGCCGCCGTGCTGGGCACTCGATTAGTCTCGGGCTCGTGCACCAAAGACCACGCAGCCTGCGGACCCGGCTGGTCGTCGGCGTGATCGGCATCGTCCTGGTCATGGCGGGCAGCATCGGGGCGCTGTCCACCCTCATGCTGCGCCACTCGTTGACAGACCGGCTCGACGAGCAGCTGACGGCCGCATCCGACCGCGTCGCGGCCCGCCGCCAGGCCGCCGTCCCCAGCGGCGAGCTCTCCGCCGACCAGGGCAAGGGCCCGTATCCAGGTCTTCAGTTCCCCCAGGATGGCAGTACCCCGCCGGCGGCGCCGAGTGGCGACGTGCCGATCGGCCTGGACGCCGTCGGGCAGTCCACCGGCACACTGACGGTGATCGCCTCCGGCGCGCACGACGGCGCAGATGGCTCCGGCTCGGCGGTCACCATGGTGAAGGCCGGCTACATCGACGAGGACGGCAACTACCGCACACTCACCAATGCCGAGTGCAAGGCCCTGCTGGCGCTGGAGGCCACCGGCGAACCGGTCACGGTATCCATCGCTTCATTGGGGAACTACCGCGTGCTGGTCACCGAGGACTCCTCCAGCGGCGACGTGGTGATCACCGGCTTGTCCACGGCGGGCGATGAGAAGCTGATCCGCACCCAGCTGCTCGCTCAGCTGCTGATCGCCATCATCGGGGCAGTGATCGCGGCGCTGGCGGGCAGGACGATGGTGCGTACGGCGCTGGCTCCGCTGGAGCGGGTGGCGGACACGGCCGAACACGTAGCCTCTCAGCCGCTCGCCCGCGGCGAGGTCAGCATCCGCGAGCGGGTCGAGGCCGCGGACGTGGCCTCCTCGCAGGAGATCGGGCAGGTCGGCAACGCGCTCAACACCCTGCTCGGCCATGTCGATGAGGCGCTCACGGCCCGGCAGCGCAGTGAGACACAGGTGCGCCAGTTCGTCGCCGACGCCTCTCATGAGCTGCGCACACCTCTGGCCTCCATTCGCGGCTACACCGAGCTGATCCAGCGCAGCGGCGCTGACACCGCCCTGCCGGAGGAGGCCGTGCACGCCCTGGAGCGGGTGCATTCGGAGTCTGTGCGGATGACGGCCCTGGTGGAGGACCTGCTGCTGCTGGCGCGCCTGGACGCGGGACGCGAGCTCGAGCACGCGGAGGTGGACCTGGTGGAGATCGTCGTGGACGCCGTCTCCGACGCCCGCGCCGCCGGACCCGATCATCTCTGGGAGCTGAACCTGGCGGTCCTTGAGCCGCCCGCGCAGCTGAGTCCCGAGGCGGCTGCGGAGTTCATTCCCGCGCCGACGCTGGTGATGGGAGACGAGGCGCGCCTGCGACAGGTGATGGTCAACCTGTTGGCCAACGCCCGCGTCCACACCCCGGCGGGCAGCCGAGTGACCACCACCCTCTCGCGCGGCGACGCCGGCACCCTGGTGATCCGCGTCGCCGACGACGGCCCGGGCATCGCCCCGGCTGTGCGCGAGCGCCTGTTTGAGCGCTTCGCCCGCGGGGACGCCTCCCGGGAGCGGCGCACCGGCTCGACCGGACTGGGCATGAGCATCGCGCTGGCGATTGTGCAGTCGCACCACGGCACCCTCACCGTGGACTCCCGCACCGGCGCGGAGCACCACGGCACCACCTTCACCGTGGCGCTGCCTGCGACCCCGTCCGCAGAGGCCGCCGTCTGACGCCGATCGACCCGGTCCACTGGGCGCTCATCGTGCCGGAGTGCCTCATACGCCCCGCTCAGTCGTCGGGGTCGGCGTTGACGGCGCCCTCGACGTCGTGGAAGAGGAGGTTGGAGATCTCCACCTGCACCATCTCCACATCGGGCACGTCAACGAGCACGAGGGGCTCATCCGCACTGGTCTGCAGAGCCAGGCTGCCGCAGCGGAACAGGCGGTCGGTGATGGTCCGCTCCTGCTGGACGTCGGAGATGCGGGACAGCGGCAGGTCGTGGCCGGTCTTGTTGATGATGCCCGCGCGGGTGATGACGCGCTTGGAGGTGACCGTGTAGGTCGTCGTCATCCAGCGCAGCCAGGGCACGAAGAAGGCGGGCACGAGTACCACGAGGATCACGACCCACAGCGCGATGACCGCGCCGGTGCGCCAGCTGGCGTCAGTGAGGAGGACGGAGACGACTACGCCGGCGCTGAGCAGGGCGAGGAGAACAATGATGCGCCACAGCAGGACCTTGGGGTGGGTGCGCATGTGGCGCACAACGATCTCGTCCTTGCTGAGCAGCTTCTGGGGAAGAGCCATGGCCTCAGTGTGCCACTCGCGGTGCGCCGTCGGCTGCGGCCCGCGGCGTGAGCAGGGCCAGCGCCGCCATGCCCATGCAGGCCATGGCGACGGTTCCCACGGCACCGGCCGCGTAGGCGATGAAGGTGCCGGTGCGGCCCAGGGCCTGGATAGTGGCGGGGGTGGGGGTCCCGCCGACGGCGAGGACGCCCCTCCAGTTGAGCACCGCCAGTGCCAGTGCCGCCGCTCCCGAGAGGATCCCGAGCCCACCGAGCACTGCGGCCCCCGACAGGCGCCCCGCGGACGTAACTCCCACCGGGGCCGCCCTGTAGCCGACCGGGGAGGTCTCGCCGGGCGCCTCGGCGCCCTGTGTCTCCTCGTCCGCCCAGGCGCCGCCGGCGACCGCCAGCGCACCCCAGGCGGTGGCCAGCAGCAGCGCGGAGAGCACGTCGCCGGGCCGGTGCCACTGGCATACGAGGGTGGAGTAGCCCATGGCGGCGGCCAGCAGCGCCCCCGCCCAGGCGGCGGCAGGACGCCAACGGGGCCGGGTCACCAGGACGAGGGCGACCGCCGCTGAGGCAGCCACGGCGGTGTGCCCCGAGGGGAGGGTGTTCATACCGCCGAAGCGCTGGGACAGGCCGTGATCCGGGCGCCACAGGATCAGGTACTTCAGCACCTGTGTGGAGATGTTGATGGCGACGACGGCGCCCGCCGCCCACAGGGCCCTGCGTCTGCTGCCCCGCCACAGGGCACCTAGGAGCACGGCGAGCACGAGTCCGATCGCCGCGGGCAGGGACACAACGTGCAGCAGGCTGCGGGCGTGGTCGGAGACGAAGCGGGCGCCGATCAGCGAGCCGGCGAAGGCCGCCTGCTCCATGGTCTGTCCGGTCGGGTGCACCACCGACACCCACCAGACGCCGATCACGCCCGTGCCGCAGGCGAGGGCCAGCAGTCCGGCCAGGACGCGGTAGCGGCGGCCGGACCCGGTAATGGTGTCAGGGAGGTCAGTCGGACGGTGGTTGGGATACGTCATTAGGCTCGGATGATACGGCTTCCTCCATTGAAGTCACCTCTGAGGCGACCGGTTGGGGCGTGGGGGCGCCTGCGGCACGGGAGCGGGCCACCCGCTTGCGGGGCGGGTAGCCGGAGCGCCACACGTACAGGCCCACAAGGGTGAAGCCGGCCGCCAGGCCCACCGCCCACCAGGGGAATGAGGGAACCGTGGGCGGCTGCCCGGCGGCGTCGAGGTCCTCCTGGGGGGTGGGGTAGACGCGCTCCCCGGTGACGAGGATGCGGTGGGTGTTGATGCCCAGGGGCGTGCAGGTCACCAGGGTGACCAGGTCCCGGCCCTCCTCGGCGCGCAGCGCCTCGGTCTCATCGGGCTCAACAACTTTGGTGTCAATCACCTGGTAGGTGAGTGCTTCCCCGAACACCTCGATGACGAACTTGTCCCCCACGCCGACCCGGTTCAGGTCGGTGAACATGCGGGCGTCCGCCAGGCCGCGGTGCCCGGTAATCACCGAGCGCGTGCCCGCGCCACCGACAGGCAGGGAGGTGCCCTCGAGGTGGCCCAGGCCGGCCAGCAGGGTCTCATCGCTGGTGCCGTGGTAGACGGGCAGGTCCAGGTTGATGGCGGGGATGCGCAGTCGGGCCATGAGCCCGGCGCCGTTGGCGTCCAGGACCGAGTCGTAGTCGGGGGTGTCGTCCCCGCCCTCGCCGACGCCGGTGGGGACGTTGGTGTTGGCCTCCAGCACCGCGCCGGTGGAAAGGGCGTCGTTGTAAGCATGCGCCTGGGCGAGCTGGGCGGCGGCGTCCGGGTCGGCGGAGTCGACGTCGGAGGCGTAGGTGGTGATGATCTTGGACTGGTTGTACTGGGTGACCCAGGCGGCGACGGTCGGGTAGGCGAACAGCAGCATGCCGGCCAACGCCAACAGGGCAGACACCAAAGCCGGACACGACAAGCGCCATCGGTCGCCACCATCACCGACCTGGTGGGAGCGCCGGGGTCTGGTTGACAAGGATCCTCCTCTCCCGAAGCCGGTGACAGGCACGCGGCGTGGCGGGGAGGCCGTGTGTCCTCCCCGCCACGCCGCCGGGCTCAGACGATCGGTGGTCCGGGCCTAGTGCGCGATGCCGCCACTGGTGGGGTCAGTCCTGCGATGCTGCCGGCTTCTTCGAGCGTGACACGAATGCCCTGCCGACGCCGATCAGCACGAAGGCCACGCCGAGCAGCATCATCAGCAGCGCGCCGTTGGCACCCGTAAGGGGCAGCTGAGGCACATTCTGCTTGGTGTTGGGCACAGACAGGTCGTAGTCAGCGGCCGCGGTGACCCCAGCCGTGACAGTCAGCGGCGTGTCCGCGTCGGAGGGCAGTACGTATCCGGCGGGAGCAGCGGTCTCGACCAGCACATAGCAGCGCTGGGTGTGCTCGGGCGCAACCGACTCATCCGTGGCGGCACCGGCCTTCTGGTCAACGAACAGACCCGCAATGAACACCAGCCCATCCCCGTCGGAGGCGAACTCAGTCGCCCCGTTGACCGCGATCGGATCGCCGACCTTGACGGCGTTGTCGCATGAGGTCGCGTAGGGGTCTGCGGCGTTGTAGACCTGGAATGTAGCGCCCTGGAGGGCCTTGCTGTTGTCCGCGTCGACCTTGGACACGCGCGCGTCGCCCCACGAGGTGACCACCTTATTGGTAGGCGTGCCCGGCTCGTCCGGGGGAGTCACCGGCGGTTCATCCGGAGTGTCACCCGGAGTGGTGTCTACGTACAGCGTCGCCGTGTTCTCAATGATCCCGCCAGAGGGCACGGTCCCGGTCTTGGCCGTGAAGACGACCTCAATCTGCGCGTTCGGCTGGGTCTTCAGATAGGCCAGACCGGCCCGGTTGAAGCCGACCGACACCGTCTGCCCCGTTGTCACCGTGTAGTAGGACGCGTCGACGTCCGAGCCGTTGAGCTTCACCGACGCCACGTTCCCATCGGACAGGCTGGAGTCCAGCGGGTCGGAGATTACGAAGTACTTGAACGAGTCAGTGTCGGCGATGCTCGGGACCTTCGCAGCCACCGGGAAGGAGACCTGATCATCGGTGTTCAGACCATTTGCGGTCACGTTCACGCCCTTGGTGGGAGCCTCGACGACGACGTTCTTCGGGTAGACGTTCACGTCATACAACCAGCTCCCGTCCGCGCTGGCGGTGTTGGCCGCGTTGTTCGGGAAGGGAATGGTCACGAGGAACGGCGCAGCAGCGGTCTTCACTGTGCTGGGCGCACTGGTCTCGCACACCAGGTATGCCGCCACCGGCAACGGGTTGATGCTGGTCTCGCCGCTCGCATCGGTGGGGGTGCTAGCCGTACCCGTATCGAAGGTGTAGCTGCCCAGCTGCGGCGAACGGTTATCGGAGCCGCATGCGTCTGCGGGAACCGCGACGTCGGCCAGGCCGTCCCAGGCAGCCTGCACGGTCAGGTCCAGGTTGGTAATCCGATAGGCCGTGAAGACGACTCCCTCAACGGGGTCGCCACCGGTTGTGGTCTTGCCGTCGGGCGTTCCGTTAGCGCTCTGCGAGCCTGCCTCGTGCTTGTGGATCAGGATCGATCCGGTCGCCCCGGTATCGATGTTGGCCAGGTCAGCGGCCTGCGCCGTCGCGGCAAGGCCCAGGCCGGTTGCGGCAAGCGCCATCATGCCGAGGGCCGCGGCCGCGCGGCTGCCGAGACCGTGGGAAGTGGTTCTCATGGGGTCGAGTGTCCTTTGTTCGTGCGCGGCGGGCCGCGCGGATGCGATTGGATGACGTGATTACTGGTCAGGCCTGCGCGCGCCGCCTCCTCACGATTCCTACGACCACGGCGACCAGGGCCAGGACCCCGCCACCGATCAGGAACCAGTCGGAGCCGAGGCCACCGGTAAGGGGGAGGGACGGAACGGAAGTCTTGGAGTTCTCAAAGGGCTCGGCGAACGCGTAGTCGAGGCTGTCGGTCGTAATGACGAACGCGTGTGGAGTGGCATCCATCTGGTATCCGGCCGGCGCAGCCACCTCGGTCAGGACGTAGCTCTCGTCGCTCCAGACCAGGCCGCCTACTTTGAAGGAACCCGCAGCCGGGTCCTCGTCCCTGTAGGCACCGGGTGTGCAGGGTTCGGCGACACAGTCGTCGACCACCGTGCCCTCGGGCACCTCCGGTCCGGTCAGCCCCCAGGCGGCTCCTGCCAGAGGCTCGCCATTGTCCGCATCGGTCTTCGTCCAACTCACCGAGCCGGTTAGACGCTCATTGACCACGCCACCGTTCACAACGCCTTCCGCCTCGATCAAGGCTCCTTCCACGGACGAACCCTCGATCCTAGTGAAGGCGAAGGAGCCGGTAACGGGCCTGTACCCCGTAGGCGCAACCGCCTCCTCAATCGCATAGTCGCCCCAGCGAAGTCCGGTAAGCCTGAAGGCGCCTGCCGCCGGGTCCTGGTCCGCGTAGTCGCCGGCCTCGCACGTGTCCACGCAGTCGGCGACCAGGGTGCCCTCCGGAACGCCCGGCCCGGACAGGGTCCACTGCGACCCGCCGATGGCGGTGGAACCATCGACTTCCACCTTGTTCCACGTCAAGGTACCGGGCTTGGTGGTGTTGGCAATCGTACAGGTGACGCGGTCTTGGTTCCTGACCGTCAGTGTCGCCTCTCCGTCGGTCGATTCACTGACGGTCGAGGAGTACGTCTCCGAGTCGGTTCCCGGTGTCTCGGTGCATTCCCACTGACCCGCCTGGTATCCGACGGCCTGGGGGTCATCCGAGCTCTCATACAGGGTCATCGACTCCTGGCCAACGGCCCGTGGCCCGCCCGTACTCCCCTGCCCGGACAGGGGGACCGTTCCGTTCGCGCCAACAGTCCACTGCTCGGCTGACAAGCCGGGCACCTGCTCTGAGGCATAAGCGTTATCCACCGTTTTGATAAGTTCGAGGGTGGGAACCATCACGGTGATCTTCCCGTAGTCCTCAACCTCACCGGATAGGGTCACACCGGTGGCCCGCGGGACAACGAGGGAACCATCCGGATTCCTGTCTCCCGTGATACGCAGGCGCATGAAGGTGGAGGACGCACTCCCCGTTTCTCCATCGACGCTTCGGACAACGTCTGAGGGCACAGTCCATGTCAGGGAAGCCCGTCCGGAAGCTGGGCACACCGTGGGTGCGGATGCCTCGGCGTCGTCGAAAGTACCGTTGTGGTTCCAATCGATCCATCCGACGATATTGCCCTCGCCATGGCAGATGATGTCGTGCTTCGTCCACTCAAGACCTGGGGCGGTGCGGATGATACCGTCCCAGTTGTCAGAGCCGACCGGAGCCGTCGGGTCGATTGACAACGCGTCCTCGTCATCGGGCGGACTGAAGTCGACGTTCGAGTCGTAGCGGTCATCAAGGTCGGCATTCTCCGAGTAGTACTGGAAGATGTCCGGGTCGGTGAAATTGCCCAAGCGGATGTCGGGCGCGCTCACCCGGACGGCCTGTCCGGCTTCCTGAGCGGCGCTGAGGTCATACCAGGTTCCCTCGGCCCCGACGGGGGCGGGGCTGGGAGCAATATCCTCTCCCAGCTCGCCTCGTTCCCAGTTGGGCTGGAAAAGAGAGGCGGCGCTTCCGTAGCTCTCGGGCGCGTCTCCGTAGTCCAAGTAGGTGACGACGCCGAAGGCGATGGCGGAGACCCCACCGCCTTTGAGCTCGACATAGCCACCATTGGCCTTCTCCATGAAGAGTATCGAGGAGGGGCCGTAGCCCTCGTAATTGGACGGACTACCCGTGGTCCGTGTCGCGCACTCGGAGGCCTCGCCGCCTGAGGCGGTGGCAGGACGCAACTGGAAGCCGTTCTTCACGCCAGTCGGATAGGGGAAGTCACGTTGACCGACCCAGGAGTGCACCGTGCATCCCTCGGAGCGAGCGGTTTCAAGGTAGCGCCACTTCACATCGGAGGCCCCATAGCCGTCCATCGGGATCGGGGCGACCGTCTCCGACTCGTACTGTCCGCTCTTCCAGTTCGACCCCTCTGCGTCGGCGTAGACGAAGCCCTCCATGGGAAGCTCCGTTTTGGGCAGGTCCGCGATCTCCGACTTCGTCGGCTGGACGGCGGATTCTACGATGTAGGTCTTGCACTGAATCTTGAAGTACGCGTTCGCAGACTCGTTGTAACGTCCACCCTGGGCGTTGGCGATGCCGATAGGAAGGCCCGAACGCACATTGACATTCCGATATGAGATCCCGGGAACGCCATAATTCGGGTCGATCTCGACGCCATTGTCGTATCGTGTCGAGTCGTTGTAAAGACGAGCCATGCCGTCGCCGATCCAGGACCCCGTATCGTAACCGACCACAAGGCCGGCATCGTAGGTCTCGGTCACACCCTCATGGGTGACCTCGTAGTGAGTCTCGACCTCACTAATGCTGCACTGGCTTGATCGCCACAGGCCGTCACCAACCCGCGATGGAGTGGACCAGACCGTAGAGTTCGCTCCATCAGGAAGGATCATCCGACCACTGTTGTCAACGGTGACGTTTGAGGCCTCGGTCCAATCGATCCAGTCGATGACGGACTCGAAGCGGCCGGACCCTCCATCAGGCGCCGCATAGACCGCCTGAGCAGCAGGAGCTACCAGGTAACACACGGCGAGGGAACCCGAAAGAAAGAGCGCAGTAAGTCCAGACAGCGTAGGATGGCAGCGCCGCGCACGGCGGGCACCGTCACGTTGAGCATGACGCAGCATGTGCTTCACTGACAGCTCCTTGAAAGCACTAGGGGTTAGGGAAGAGCCACAAACTCCATGGGGACGGCGGAACGCAGCCACTTAACGCACAAGACGCAAGATCTGACTTATTGGTGGCCCAACCCTAGTACCCCCTGGAGACGCATAGGCCGTGCGAGCCGACCTGTGCCAAACCTGTGGCATACCCGTGTCGGCGTCGCGGCAAGCTGGTTATCGAGGTAACCCTATTGAGTTGAAGCACGCATTTAAAACGTCAGATATCTGAGATATTCCGCGACTTAGGAGCGGGGCGCGTGGCGCACCCGACGTACCACCCGCCGCCCGGCTGCGACGGCGAGCACGGCCAAAATGGACACCACGGCACCGATCAGCCACAGCATCCACGGCCGCATGGGCGCAGGGGTGGCCGCGGCCTGCTCCGCCGCTGCCTGCACCGGGTCCATCGCCACACGCGTACCGGTGACCAGCAGCCGGTGGGTATTGACGCCGTAGGGGGTGCAGGTGATCAGGGTGACCAGGTCCTCGCCGGGCACCTTGTTGAGCGATTCGGTCTCGGTGGGCAGTACCACGCGGATGTCGTTGACCTCGTATTTGAGGGTGCGGCCGGCGGCGGTGATGTAGAAGACGTCGCCCTCCTCCACCTTCGTTAGGTCGTCGAAGAGCGTGGCCGATCCCATGCCGGTGTGGCCCGTCAGTACGGAGTGGGTGGAGGTCCCGCCCACGGGCAGGGCGGTGCCGAACAGGTGGCCGACGCCCCGGGAGAGAGTCTCGGCCTCGGTGCCGTGGTAGACCGGCAGGTCCACGTGGATCTTGGGGATGACGATCCGCGCCATGACCTCGTCCAGGTCCAGTTCTGCCAAATACGCCTGGTACTGGGGGGTGTCGGGGCGCTGCTGGTCCAGCCACGGGTCGAGGATCGGGGCGGAGGCCAGCTCCTGGTTGTACTCATCCGCGCTGGCGAGCTCGGCGGCGAGTACGTCGGGACTGACCGAGTCCATCTCCGCCTGGTACTGGTCGGCGATCTCCTGCTGGCGGGCGTTATTGTGCTGCGTGGCCAGCACCGGGTAGGCCAGCACCAGCGCTCCGGCCAGGGCCAGGATGAACGGCAGTACACCCAGCAGTCGGCTGCCCCGGCTCGGGTTGCGGCCCTGCCGGGACGGTTTACTTCCCGAGCCTGAACTTGGCGGCTCGGCGCCGTCATGCGCGGCGGCCTGCTCCACGGACGTGGCGCGGGAAGCGTCGTCCAAGTCGCGGCCGGGCTCATCTAGGACGTCGGCGATTGGCGAAGTCTGGCCCATTTGGTTCCTTCTGCGCAGCTGTGTCGGAAAAACGGAGGTGAAGCTGTGATGAGTCGGCGTTGAGAGGGGGTCGCCGGCACTCGGACGTCAAGATAGTGCGCCGTCGGACCGGCCCTGGGACGGCGGCGGCGTGTACGCCCGGAGTTATCCGATTCGTACACGCCGCCGCGTGTGCTGGTGTACCGGCGCTCAGTCACCGGCACATTCGTAGCCTCAGCCCTGGGCGCTGCGGCGCTTGTTGTGCACCGCGAGCAGGACCGCACCGGCGACCAGCAGAATGCCGGCGATGGTGACGAAGATGATGCCGTTGGCACCGGTCAGCGGCAGACGGAAGCCGGCGTTGGAGGGAACGTCGGTGACCGTGAAGCCGATGGAGAACGGGGATGCCTCGACCTGGGACCTGAGCACCTGGAAGGCGATCGGGTTGCTCTGGATCTCGTAGCCCGTGGGGGCCTTGGTCTCCACCAGGCAGTACCAGCCGGGGTTGGTGACGGCAGCGTTGTTGATGAAGTCGTTCGTCCGCAGCGCGTCGATGGTGACCTTGCCGTCCGCACCGGTGGTGAACTTGGCGGTATTCTCAACCGTTCCGCCGGTGGTCACCTGGTTGGCCGTCAGAGCCGCACCGGTAATGTTCGCGGCGGCGCGGTCGATGGTCTGCCCCTGCGTGGCACCGGTCGGGTTGCACTCGTAGACCTGGAACTCGGCGCCTGCGTACTTCGAAGCTTCGGCTTGGTCGGTACCGGTCTTGGTGATGGTCACCTTGCCGTAGTAGGACTTGACCTCGTCACTGGGCTCACCGGGGACGTCGTCCGGGTTGGGGTTGTTCGGGTCCCAGTTGGTCTGCGAGTCGTTCGGGATCAGGAACGAGGTGTTGGAGATGGTGCCATTGCCGTTGCCGATCGCCTTGATGGTGGCGTTAATGACCACCTGCACCTGGGTGCTGGTGTCCCCGGCGGCGCGAGCGGAGGCGATCTTGGCGCGGCCATCCGCGGTGAAGGTGACGGTCACGTACGTCTTGCCGTCGCTGCCGACGGCGGTGACGATCTCATAGTCGGTCCCCTCAAGTTCCTGAGCCCCGGTGCCGAGCATGGTCACCGTCGTGTTCTGGTACTGCAGGCGCGGGTCGAGCGGGTCGACGATCTGGTAGTTCTTGATGGTGGCGCCGCCGTCGACGTCAATCTTGGGGATGTCGGCCTTGATCGTGTAGGTGACGGTGTCGCCGATCGTCGGAGAGCCGGTGTCGGAGACCTCCTTGGTGGAGTCCACGACCGAGTTCTTGGGGTAGACGTGGACGTTGTAGTTCCACCAGTTGTTCTCCGGGTCGGTCATCGGCAGGGTGACCACGAAGTCCTCGGCGGTGGTGACGTTCTGGGGAGCCTTGGTCTCGGAGACCAGGTATGCGCCCACCGCCAGGTTCTCGAACTTTGCCACACCATCCTCACCGGTGGTCTTGGTGTCGGTCTCGTCGGTGGTGTAGTTCCTGGCCGCCGCGGCACTGCCGTTCAGCGCTGCGAGCGCTTCCCAACCCGCCTGAGTGGTCAGGTCGAAGTCGAGCTTCGTGATCGTGAACTCCACGCCCTCGACCGGATCGCCGGTGGCGCTGGGGTCCTCCAGACCGTTTCCGGCCGTGGTGCCGTTGGTCTCGGTCTGCGCCAGCTTGTGAATGGTCAGGTTCGACCCCTGGGCGGGGTTGATGAGCGCAGGATCCGGGTCGGTCGCCTCGGCGGCGGCGAGAATTGCGGGCGCGGGCGCAGCCGTGGCTACGGGCGCCGCGACCATCCCGCCAATTGCGAGGGCCACCGCCGCAGCGAGGGCGGCGCCACGGCGCCTGGTGAGGGATTTCATGGGTTCTCCTCGTTGATGTGGTTTCGGGTTGCCCGGCTGTCCGGTTGGCCCCTGGTTGCTCCCGGCGCTCAGGCCCTGCGGCCCTTGCGACGGGAAGTCTGGGTGGTGGTCAGGACCAGCGCCGCGGTGAGCAGCAGCCCGGCCCAGGCCAGGTACACGCCGATGCCGCGGCCGCCCGTCAGGGGCAGCTTGCCGATCTCGACGTCGTGGATGTTGATGCCGATGGCGGTAATGACATTGCCTTCGGCGTCGGTGACGGCGGGGATCACCTTTACGGCATCCCCGGTCAGGTTGGTTTCGGCGAGCGTGATGGTGGTGTTGCCGCCGGCGTCCACGCCCAGGTGGAACTGGATGGGCCGCGGCAGCAGGCTGTGCCCGGCGGGCGCCTTGGTCTCAACCACCCAGTAGTCGTGGTTGATGGGCAATCCCGCCGTGGTGAACAGGGAGCCGTCCACCGGATCCACGCTCACGCCGTTCTCAATCGGGGTGGCGCCGTCCGTGGCCGGGTCGACGCCGTAGATCGCGAACTCGGCGCCGGGCAGGTTGGTGGTGCCGTCGGCCTGCACCTGGGTGCCGGTCTTGCGCAGTGTGATGATGCGCTTGCCGGCGTCCGGGGTGACCGGCTCGCAGGCGGTGTTGTCACTGCGTCCAGTGGCGTCACGCCCATCGGTCGGGTAGACCTCGTTGAACAGGCCGTGGCCCGGCGTGCGAGTGCCGTCCGCCTCCACGGAGCACTCCAGCAGCTCCTCGGAGTAGTCGGCGTTGCTCGGGTCCACGGTCACCGTGAAGGTGATCATGTACTGGAGCGTCTGCCCGGGGGCGATCACGTCGCCGGAGGTGAGGGTGTAGTAGCCCTCGGCGTCGGCCGCGGCGGCAACCGGTTCCCCGCCGGGGGCGGTGACGGTCGCCCGGTCGACGCCCAGGCCGGGGGCGAAGTCCGGCCTGTCGCGCAGCAGCCCGGTGGACTGGGCCAGCTCGCCCTCGTTGGTCACCGTGATGGTGTAGGAGACATCGAAGCTGGAGCTGGTGCCGACGCCGGTGGTGGCCACGGACTTGGACACGGTCAGCCGGGGCGTGAGGTCCAGGCAGGCGGTGTCGTTGGCGTCGCCGTCGGTGTCGCCCACCATGGCGGTGGTGTTGACCAGGCCGGAGGGGGCGCCGTCGGCGCGCTCGTGCCCGCACTGGTAGTCGGTGTCCTCGAAGTCCGCGGCGGCGGAGTCGACGGTGAAGCTCACCTGGACGGTGATCACGCGCGTGCCGCCGCCGGTGACGGTGCCGTCCTCCCCGGCGGTGCCGCCGGCCAGCACGGGACCGGAGTCGGCCCGGGCCAGGGTGATGGGCCCGTCCAGCACGCCGTCGGTGATGCCGGGAATCTCGGCATCCGTAGCCGCCTCACCGTTCTCCAGCACGGCGACGCCGGTGATCCTGGCCGTCTCCGGCAGGGCCGGGGTGTCGGTCACGTCGGCGATGATCTGACTGGCGGCACGGGAGGTGTTCTCCACCGTCACGGTGTAGGTGGCGGTGTAGGTGTCCCCGTTGCGGACCACGTCGACCGTGTCCTTGCGGACGGAGAACTTCGGGTTGATCGGCACGTTGCCGCAGTCCTCGGCGTTGTCCGTGACCTCGCCGGAGGTGACGGCGGCGGAGTTGTGGATGGCGCTGCCGTCGGTGGCGGCCTGTGCACTGCACTGGTCCGCTTCGACGCCGGGGACGCCCGTGTCGGGGGCGGTCACGTTCAGCACCACGGTGTATGTGTGGGTGGTGCCGGCCGGCAGGTCGGCGTCGCTGGCCACCGTTACGGGCCCGGAGGCCTGCGTGAGCGCGTCTGCCAGGGCGCCGCCGGTGACGGTGATGGAGTTCAGCGTGGTGCCCTCGGGCATGGTCGGGGTGTCGACCAGCTCGTAGGTGAGGTCCTGCACCTGCGAGGGGTTGGTGACGGTCACCTCGTAGGTGACGTCCCAGGTCTCACCGGTCCAGTTGCCGTCGGCGTCCAGGTGCTTGCTGGTGCCCGTGAAGGTCTTGTTCACGCCTGCATGCGGGGTGACGTCGTTGGTGACCGTGGCGGTCACGGCGGCGTCGGCCTGCGCGGGCAGGGTGAAGGTGACCGCTCCGGGGGTGGAGGTGTCGGCGTCGGCGCCCTCGACCGTATAGGTCATGGGGTCGGTCCAGGTGAAGGAGCCGTCCGCGGGGGCGGCCAGCGAGTCACTGCCCGGCGCCGTCTCTGTCAGGGTGCAGGTGGCGCCCACGGGCACGCCCTCCACGGCGACGGCGGTGCCGTCGGCGGGCAGGGTGAGGGTGCCGGTGAAGGTGTCCTGTCCGGCGGTGCAGGTGTAGTCCACCGTGTAGCCCTCACCGGTGGCGCCGTCGGTGGCCCCGGAGATGGCCTTGTTGACGGTGAAGCCGGTGGCCAGGGTGCGCTCGTCGGCGGCGTTGGTGACCTCGGCGGTGGAGGTGGCCTCCCGGGCGATGGTCTGCGCCTGGGCGACGGTGCCGTAGTCGCCGTCGAGCTCCGGGTCCGTCCACTGGTAGGACGGGTCGCCACTGACTGGGGCCGTCGGGCGCCCGGTCTCGGTGACCGTGCAGGTGGAGCCGACCAGGACCTGCGTGTAGTCGCCGGTCAGGGTGGCGGCGCCGGAGCCGGTGACCCGCCAGGTGCCCTCATTGACGGTGCCGTCCTGCGCGGTGCAGGACCAGGTGCCCGCGTAGGTGTTGGATTCGGCCGCGGTTACGCCGTCGAGCCCGTTCACGAGCTTGTTGATTGCCAGGGCGCCGTAGATGCGCTGGGCGGAGTTGGTCACCCGCAGCACCGGGTCGGAGTCCTGGGCGATGCCCGTGAGCGTGTCGCCGTCGGTGAAGGTCTGCCCGTCGGCGGCGACGTCGTAGGCCGGGTTGTTCCACGCGTAGGAGACGTCCGTCAGCCCGGAGGTGTCGATGGGCGTGTCCTCGGTGAGGGTGCAGTCGCCGCCGGCGTAGACCGTGGTGCCCGCGGCGCCCTCGCTGACGGTGGTGGAGCCGCCGGACGCGGGCAGTTCCCAGCGGCCGCCGACCTGGCTGCCGTCCGCCTGGGTGCAGGACCAGCCGCCGCGCACGGTGGCGCCGTCGGTCAGGGCGCCGTCGATGCCGGTGTAGGCCTTGGTGATGGTGAGCGGCTGGGCGGCGCGCTCGGCGTCGTTGGTGACGGTGAGCGTGTTGGCGGCGGCGTCCGCGCCGATGGTGACCGGGTCGGAGGCGACCGGCTCGGCCCAGCGGTAGGAGATGTCCTTCAGCTGGCCCTGGGTGGGCGCGTCCTCGGTGGCGGAGCAGACGGTGCCCAGCGGCAGGCCGCCCTCGGGCAGGCCGTCAATGGTGGCCGCGCCGGCGCCGTCGGCCGTCCAGCTCAGGTTCCAGTCCTGGCTGGTGCCCTGGCCGTCGTCGTAGTGGCAGGCGATGTCGCCGGAGAAGGACTCGTCGACGACGACGCCCTCGGGCAGCCCGTCCCCGTAGGCCTTGGTCAGGCTCAGGTCGGAGGTGACGCGGCGGATCGTGTTGGTGGCGGCCACCTCCACGGTCTGGTCCTTGGTGATGGTGACCTCGTCGGGGAAGACGTTGGTCATGTCCCAGGTGTAGGAGGAGTCCTTGAGCTGGTCCTGGGTGGGGCTGGTCTCGCTGATGGCGCAGGTCCAGCCGGCCGGGATCTCCCGGTCGAAGGCGACGCCGGTCTCACCGTTCGCGACGGTGGCGGTGGCGGTGAGCTCGCCGTCGACGCCGGGGGCGGTGCAGGTGGCGTTCAGGGTGAAGGTCTGGCCGTCCTTCAGGCCGTTCGTCTCCCCGATGACCGTCTTCGCGGCGGTCAGGGAGCCCATGTCCCGGTTCACGGTGTTGGTGACGGTCATGGCGGCGGTGCCGTCCGCCGTCACGGTGACGGCGTCGTAGCTGGGCTCGCCCCAGGAGAAGGAGGGGTCGGTGTCCGGGGCGCCGGAGGCGTCCAGGTTCTCGGTGGGCGTGCAGGTGGAGTCGACGTAGGGGGCCTGGCCGCCGTCGTAGGTGATGGCGGCGTTGCCGGCGCCGTCCACGCTCCAGGTGCCGGTCACGTCGGCGTCGCCGTCGTGGGTGCAGGTGAAGGTGCCGGAGTAGGTGTTGTCGGCGCCGAACTGGGTGGCCAGTTCACCGGAGAGCACCTTGTTCAGGTTCACGTCGGCGCGCACGCGCTCAATGGTGTTGGTGACGGTGACGGTGCCGGAGGAGGCGTCCTCACTGGTGACCTTGACCGGGTCGGAAATGGTGGGGGTGCCCCAGGCGTAGGAGCCGTCGGCCAGGCCGCCGCTGATGGTGCCCTCGGTGACCGCGCAGGTCTGGCCGAGCGGGATGTCGCCGACCGTGACGGTCTCGCCGTCGGCGAGGGACCCGGAGTAGGCCTGGGCGCCGTCGCAGGTGACGGTGACGGGGAAGAGCTTCTCCCCGGCGCCGCTGAAGCCGTTCGCCTTGTTGCTGTCGGCCACGGTCTTGGTGACCTGGATGGAGCCGTAGCGCTCACTCATGGTGTTGGTGGCGGCCACGGCCACACCCGGCTCGTCTCCGCCGGGCATGGTGAAGGAGATGCTCGCGCCGTCCGCGGACACGGCCGCACCGCTCGACGGCGTGGCCGTCATGGAGGTTCGGTCCTCGTCCCAGCGGTAGGGGTCGATGACGGCGGGCAGGGCGTCCGTGCTCTCGGTGACCGTGCAGGCTGAGCCCTCCGGGATGCCGGTGATGGGCTCGGTGACCTGGCCGGCGCGCACGGTGGCGGTGCCGGTGATGACCTCGCCGGTGAGCGGGGTGCAGGTGTAGGTGAAGGTGAAGTCGGTGTCGGCGAAGCCGGTGCCGGCCTCGGCGCCCTCCACACTCTTGGTGATGGTCAGCCCACCGGTGGTGCGGGCGACGACGTTGGTGACGTCCACGTTGCCGCTGCGGGTACCGGGGTCGATGGTTGCCGGGCCGGAGGTGGCTCCGGCGGTGGAGAACACGTAGGAGGAGTCGGCGGCGTTGGGGGCGCCGGGGTCGTCCTCGGTGACCGTGCAGGTGGAGCCGAGCAGCACGGCGGCGCTGGTTCCGGCCGCGGTGGCGGGTCCGGAGGTGACGCTCAGGGTGGCGGCGCCGGAGCCGGTCACCGTCCAGGTGCCGGTGGCGTCGTCGTCGCCGGGGTGGGTGCAGGTCCAGGTGCCGGTGTAGGTGTTGTCGGCGCCCTGGCCGTCCAGGTCGGTCAGCTGCTTGGTGATGGTGAATTCGCCGTAGTCACGCTCCCAGGTGTTGGTGACGGTGACCGGCTCGGTGCGGTCGCCCTGGACGGTGACGGCCTGGTCGGCGGGCCCTGCGCTCCACTTGTAGGAGGCGTCGGTCAGGCCCGTGGAGCCGGTGGGCGCGGTCTCGCTGACGGTGCAGTTGGCGCCGGCGGCGATGTACGGGGTGGTGGCGGTGGCCGCCGAGCCGGTGGCCGACAGGTTGAAGGTGCCGGCGTAGTTCTCGGTCTCGCCCTGGGCGGGCGCGTCACAGGTGACGGTGACCGGGAAGGTGGTGCCGGCGGTCACGGGGCCGGAGTCGGGGCTGACACTCTTGGTGACGGCCACCTTGCCCCAGGCGGCCTCGGTGGGGTTGACGACGGTGACGGTCTTGCCGCCGTTGGCCGCGTTCACCATGGTGCCCTCGGCGGCGTCGAGGCCCTCGTAGCTGGGGGTGCCCCAGTCGTAGGCGTCGGCGAGCAGGTCCTCGTTCAGCGAGGAGGCGGGCTCGGAGACGGTGCACAGGGCGCCGCGGGGTACCTGTACGGTGGTGGCGGCGCCGTCCGCGACGTCAACTGTGCCGGCGTAGTCGGTGCCGCAGTCGTAGTCGATGGCGAAGGTGGCGTCGCCGCCGTCGTAGCCCTCGCCGTCAACCTGCTTGGCGAGGTTCAGGTCGACCAGTACGCGCTTGTAGGTGTTGGTGACGGCGATGGTCTCGGAGCTGTCCTTGCCGACGGTGACCCGGGAGTTGTCGAAGCTGCCCGCGCCGGTCCACTCGTAGGAGGAGTCCTTGAAGTCGCCGTCGGCGGTCTCGGGGGCGGCCTCGGTGAAGGAGCAGGTGGTGCCTGCGGGGACGGTGAGCTTTGCGGGGGTTCCGGTGGAGACGTCCAGCGTGCCGGAGCCGCCGTCGCCGTTGCAGCTGTATGCCACCTTGAAGACGCGGTCCGGCGTACCGGTCCAGCCGCCTGCGGCGGTCTCGTCGGCCGGCTCGACGACCTTGCTGACGTTGATAGTGCCGGTGTTGCGGACGATGGTGTTGGAGACGGTGACCCGGTTGACGGAGGGCGCACGCATGACCTCTACTGTGGGCTTGTCGATGCTGGGGGTGGTCCACTCGTAGGAGTCGTCCTTGAGGTCGCCGCTGGGGGCGTCCTCGGTGATCGCGCAACTAGCACCCACTGGCAGGCCCGTGATCACCGCCGAGCGACCGCTGGCGGCGGACCAGGTGCCGGAGAAGTCACGGCCGTTGGTGTTGCCGCAGTCGTAGGTGCCGGTGAACACCTTATTCGAGTTACTCAGACCATGATCGGGGTCGCTCACGGTCTTCCTGATCTCGATGGAGCCAGTATTGAAGGTGTTGGTGACAGTGCAGGTGACGCGCTGATCCGGGGCGAGAGTGACCTTCGAGTCGGTAACTGTCACCTGGCGGTTGTTCTGATCCCTGCAGACCCAGTCGCCCTGCTGTTCGAAGCCCTGCACGTTGCCGGTGGTGGCCTCCGACAGGGTGTAGGTGCCCGAGCGGGTCCACTGGCCGGTGACCGAGGGCTGTCCCGAGATTCCGGAGATCATCCGGTACGGGTAGGGATCGTCGGCCTCGGAAGTCCTGGTGGGCGTAGCCGTGAGCGTCCAGTTTGCGGTGCTTACGGCCGGAAAGGTCATGCCGCTTAGTTGCTTGACGAGGGTGATCTGTGAGCGACCGACGTATTCGTTGTGCCAGGTGCAGGTGAAGTCCGTATTCCTCTGATCCTGGGACAGCTGGGTGGAATCCAGGTCCAGGGTGTTCGTGCTCAGGTCGAGAGCGGTGTCGGTGAAGTCGCCGCCGTTGCGGTGCTGGAGCACACCATCGGGGGTACGGCACTCGACACCCGCCAGCCGCCAACCGGAGGAGGTCTGAGTCACTGGATTGGCAATATTCTCCCTGACAGCGGCCTTATCGTCGGGTGCCAGCAGCTCATACGCCTGCGGGTCGGAAACGGTACCGGCAGTTCCCCAGCCATTGGGCCGAAGGTTGTTCAACGGACTCCAGTCCGCGAGCGCGTTCGATCCCGGCTCGGACACATTGGTGTAAGTGAACGTCGGCGGCGTGACAGAGCTCTCCAAAGAAGGATCAGTAGTCGCGTACTTGGCGAAAGTGACGTGGCGCACCTGCTCCAAGGAGCCGTACAGGCAGCCGTAGGTCTCGGTGTTCTCCTTGGTGATGAAGGTGTTCTCCAGTTTCCCCTCATCCGCCAAGTCGGTGGAGCAGACTCCGTTCTCACCGTTGTTGACGAATCCCCATAGCTTCAGCTTGTAGTCGATGCCGGTAGCTGGATCCGTCCAGGCAGTGGACGAGATCGCGGCCTCCACTTCAAGAGTGTCGTCCTCACAGGAACGACCGTCAGAACCGTAAATAGGGCCGCCATCCGCACCTCCACTCGCGCCGTCATTCGTATCGAAGGAGACGAGTCGACCATCACGGTTGTAAGCGTAGTGATAATCGCTACTCCAACCGTAGCTGCCGTACCAGGAATCCCATCCGAATGTAGCCCGCAGGCCCGTCCTTCCGTTCCGATCGAAGGCATACCGACCGGTGCCACTCGTATTGTAGCTACCATCTTGATTGAAGGTGGAACGACAAATGTTCGTCGTCTCCTTGAGCTTCCAAGGGAACTCTGAACGAATTGCATTTCCGAGCGTAAGCTCCATGGTGCCACCCACAGTAATTTCATCCACTGTCGCGTAGATCGGACGGTTACCGTGCTGCATGGTGGCGACCAAGAAGGGCTGACCCACACCAACACTGCCAGACACCTCGGGCCTCAAACCGACGGTGCTTTGACTAGCAGGATCGTATTGCCGCGGACAATCTCTGGGATTTGCCCCCATGTTTGAGCCATACCCGAAGGCCGCATAAGTGCCATCACCCGCAACTACTTCTGCGGTAGTCGTCTGACTTCCCGGATCCTCTGGACTGTACCGCACACAGCCCCTATAGATCGCCTCCGAAACGGTGGGAAAGGCACTGGTGACAATGTCGTGTTGACGCGCTGTCGACGTCCCCAAAGGAACCACGACCTCGGCCGCCACGGCGGCCGGGACAACGGGGAGCACGACACCCCCCAGGAATGTGCCGGCAAACAACGCAAGAACCGTTATCACAGCCAGCGCTCTTGCACGCGAAGGTGCGAGCGCCCGGAGGCGCGAAACTGTTTTGCGCATCGGCGTCCTCTCCCGATCGAACTGACTCTGCGGCGATATCGACTGCGCGCCTCACACCCTCAAGGCGTGCACCCGCGACACCTCAAGGATACCGATCATGACGCACGATTGACCGTCTAACATGCAACATTTCAGCACTATTCATGCCACCACACTATAAACACATCAGTTCCGTCACGCTTTGCAGCCATTTCAGCGCCGGCAACATCAAGACCCGAGTGCGTTGCCCCGGTATCGCGACGGCGGGGCGTGCACCGCTTCGCATGCCCGCCCCGCCACTCGTGACCGCCCTATGCGGCGCACGGTCGACACGATTTCTATGCGAGTCGCATGCCGTAATGCTTTCGCCATGCGATTCCCGCTGCGGCCGCGAGCAGTGCGATTGCGGCAACCACATTCGGCATCAACCCGTTGCCACCAGCATTGGGCAGCCTCGCAGCCTCGAGATCCCGAATGGTGAGCACGTCATCCGCCCCGGTACCCGCCGACTGTGAAACGACCGCAGTGGATACGCCCAGTTCGGAATCGTTCAGCACGGTAATACCGGTATCGGTGATCCGGATGTGGACCGGGTTGGCCAGCAGTTGGTGTCCGGCCGGGGCCCGGGTCTCCAGCAGCCAGTACTCGTGGTTGATCGGGAGCAGTGCGGTGGTGAACACGCCGGTCTCACCCGAGGGGACCACGCCGTCAGCAATTGCGGTCGCCCCGGAGGTTGAGGGGTCGACCGGGTAGATGCTGAAGGCGGCGCCGTCCAGGTTGCCCTGACTGCCGGTCTTGACCACCGATAGCGTGCGCTTGCCGGCATCGGGCGAGACGCTGGCACACGCGACATTGTGGTCGGGTTCGGTTGCCTGATCCACATCGCTCGGTGGGATGGCTGCGTTGTACAAGCCGTGTCCACTGTCCAGCAGGCCATCGGCACCCGTGGAGCACGCAAGCAGCGCTTCGTCATATCCGGCTGCCGCGGGATCGATCGCAACTGACAGGGTGAGCCTCCAGGTCATCGTCTGCCCGGAACCGATGGTCTCACCGTCGGCGAGGACGTAAGCACCCGATCCGTCCGCTGTGATCGCCTGCGCGGCGCCGCCGTCGCGGGAAACCGTCGCACCGGTGATGTTCAGGCCGGGGGCGAATGCGGGCTGGTCCGTGACGGTGCCGGTCGAACCGGGCAGCGCGCCCTCGTTGACGACGCTGATGTCGTAGGCGACGTCGAAGGAGGAGCCGCTTCCGGGCTGCGCGGCAACCGTCTTGGAGAACTTCAGTACGGACTGAGTGGAAATGCAGGCCGTGTTGTCGTCCTCGCCGGAGGTGTCGCCGTCCATGGCCACTGTGTTGACCAGTCCTGACGGGTGGCCGTCGGCCCGGGTACCGCCGCACTGGTATTCGGCGGCGTCGTACCCGGAGACCGTGGGGTCCACCGTGAAGGTGATGCGGACTGTGAAACTGCGCGTACCGCCAACGTCGGATCCCTCGGGCGCAGCGGCAAGTTCGGGGCCGGTTCCGGCGGCTGCCAGGACCACCGGGCCGTTCAGGGCGCCGTCGACGATCGCCGGGATGGTCACGCCGGAGGCCTCGGCACCGTTCTCCAGCACTTCGACGCCGCTGATGCGCGCGCCCGCGGGCAGATCCGGGACGTCGGTGACGTCGCTGATGATCGTAGAGGCGGCATGGGAGGTGTTGGTGACCGTCACGGTATAACCGGCGGTGAAGGTGCCGTCGGCACTGTTGCGAACCACCTCACCGGCCTGCTTACTCACCGAGAAGCGCGGGTTCGCGGGCACCGTGCCGCAAGCCTCAGCGACCTTGGCGACGCCGCGAGAAGTGACTTGCACGGCATTGTGCACCGCTTTGCCATCGGTAGCATCCTGCGCCGTGCAGGCGCCGTCGGGGCCGCCGAGACCGGCATCAGGCGCGGTGACGTTGACGGTCACCGTGTATACGTGTCGTGCCCCCGCATCCAGGGTCACGTCGTCGGCCGTGTAGGTGGTCTGCCCCTCGGGGAGTAGCTGTGGGCTCGCAAGCGGGCCACCACTGACCGTGATGGAGTTGACGGTGGTGCTCGCGGGCACGGTGACCACATCTTCCAGTGAGTAACGCAGCGGGAGGATGCGGGAGGGGTTGGTGACCGTGACGGTGTAGGTCTGGTCGAAGGTGGCGTGACCGTCCAGGGCGTCGGCCGCGGTCACGGAGTCGAAGGTCTTGGTGACACCGGCGTGGGGGAGAATCTGGTTGGTGACGGTGACCACCAGGTCACCCTGGCCCGCGGGCACGGTGAAGGAGATCCCGTCGCCGCTGGGCGTCGTGCTCACCGGGGTCTCGCCCACGGTGACCGCATAGTCCGCGGGGCTTCCCCAGCTGAAGGAGCCGGAGTCGGACGAGCTCAGGTCCGCGGCCTGCGGGGCCTGCTCCGTGACGGTGCAGGAGGCGCCCACAGGGACGGACGGCCCGGCAACAACAGTCCCGTCGCTGTTGACGGTGGCCGTGCCGGTGACGTCGGGCTTGCCCTCCTTCGTGCAGGTGTAGCTCAGCTGGTAGGAGTCGAGGTCGGTGCCGTCGGTGGCGCCGGCCAGCGCCTTAGCGAAGGAGATCGTCTTATTGGCGAGTTTCTGCGTGGCGGTGCAGGTGACGTCGGCGTCGGCGGGCAGCACCACCTGGGTGTCGCTGTTCATGGTCACCGCGGTGGACGTACCGGTGTGCACACAGGACCAGGAGTCGACGGCGTATCCGTCCACCTCGGAGGTGGACAGCTCATAGGCGCCCGACCCGGTCGTGACCGCGGTAACGGCCGGGTCGCCCGTGACGCCGCTGAGGGTGTTCTGGCCCGACAGTCCGGAGACCGGCGTGGCGGTCAGGGTCCAGTCGGTGGCCTGGGCGTCGCCCTCGCCGACGGTGTTGACCAGGGTCAGCCTGGAGTGGGCCACGTACTGGTTGTGCCAGGTGCAGTTGATTGCGGCCTCCTCGTAGGAGGTGGCCAGCTCGGCCTGGTCCAGGCGGATGGTGCGGTTGTCCAGGTCGACCGAGTCGGAGGTGTCCATCCGTTGGCCGTCGCGGCGCATCAGCGGATGCTCCTGGCCGCCGCTCTTGTAGGTGCAGGTGACACCGCCGAGGGTCCATCCGGAGGTGGTGTCCGTCAGCGCCGGAGTCAGCGCATTCTCCTGTACGACCGCAGCGTCATTGGGGGCCAGCAGTTCATAGGTGGTGGGGTCGGAGACGGCGCCGGCACTGCCCCAGCCGGTGGGGGTCAGCGAAGCGGGGGTGCCCCACTTCTCGGCCCCGTAGCTGCCCTCGGCGGAGACGTTGGAGTAGCTGAAGGTGGGGATCGGTGTGGTGGCCTGGAGGGAATCATCGGTCTCGACCACCTTGGTGAAGGTCACCGGACGGACCTGCTCCAGCGAGCCGTAGAGGCAGCCGTAGCTGGTCCTGCCCTCAGGAGTGATGAAGGTGCTCTCCAGATCGGCGGTGGCCATCTCGGGAGTGACCGTGCAGGTCCCGTTTTCCCCATTGTTGACAAAGCCCCACAGGCGCAGCTTGTAGGAGATGCCGGTGCTCGGGTCGGTCCAGGAGGTGTCGGAGCGGTCGGAGGCGATCTCCAGGACGTCATGCGCACAGGTAATTCCATTCGGCCCCGAGGCCACCCTCAGGGTCGAGTCGAACCGCTGCAACCTGCCGTAGTACCAGGCGTAGTTGTACGTGCTGCCGTCGCCGGCGGAGGTTCCTATGCGCCCGACGGCGGTACCACTGCTGTTCCAAGCATACTCGGACGGCCCGTCTGCACCGACAATGGCATTGCCATCCGGGCCCAACATGGTCGCACAGTAGTTCGGCGTATCCCACTCGCGGAAGGGGAAGTTGGTCTGAATCTCCTCACCCGCAGTGGTGATCTGCAGACTGCCGTAATAGGACTTGGTGGTTGTGTCCACAGGGTCGATGTTGACATTGTCGTGGCGCAGCGTTCCCACAAGAAACACGTCACCGACGTCCGCCGCCGTGACCGACGTGGGCTTGAAGCTCATGGCCGACTGCCTGGTGTTGTTGAAAGCATTCGGACAGTAGCCCTCGTCGAACCCGTAGGAGAAGCCCGCCCATTGCCCGGAGGAACCGGCAACCACACCGGTGTTGTAGTTGTTGTCCTGGGGCCCGTAGTGCAGGCAGGCGATGCGCCGCGCGTACTCCTCCTGCGTCAGGGTCTGCCCCTGGTGGTTGACTGTCGCGTCGGTGTCATACACCTTCACATTGGAGATCTGCGCGGTAGTCTCGCCCAGACCAACGGTGAGCGTGACCCCGGCAGCCTCCGCCTCGGGCGCCACCAGCAGAGGGGGAGCAGTGAGCAGAGTCGCGAGCGCAAAAACACCGACCACCGCTGCCGCCACGAGGCGGTGTGCGACAGCCCGCGTCCTGTGGAACACGTGTGACAGAGGCATGGGAGGGGCTCCGTTCGACGAAGAAGATGGGGCCTGGCCGAGCCGCGCGCGCCGACCCCCACCTACTGATGACTCCTAAGAACGTTACTGCACATCGATTGACAGGGCTCTAGCGAGTCAATAACAATCGCATTGCCATAAAGCGAATGGTCTAGGAATTATGTCTAGACGGTCAACATGTCCACTCATTTGCGCTGCGATCGGATCACGCTACGGCAAGCGTCGCACCCCCTCCCCCTCGAGGGGCGACAGCCCCCAAGAGGCTACTTCCGTCTCTGGTATGTGGGTGCGGTCACAGCCGGAGATACCAGCACTCTATCCAGCCTACAGAAGCCCTGGGCTCGAAGGGCAACCGACTTTTGGCTTTGCGCCGGCCGAGACGCTCAACTCCCTGTACAAGGCCGAGCTGAACCGTTGGCCGCCACTACCTCGACGAGCATGGCCCTGGGAGGGCATCAAAGACGCCCATGTTCGCCACCGCCGAGTCCGGGGCCATGGGCGTCGGCTAGCAGACCACCACCAGCCAACCCCAGCCGGCAACCGCCGGAACCAGATACAACAGCCTCTACGAAACCTGGGACTTGACAACCTGCTCAGCAGCGTTGGACACGCTAGCCAGCCCCCTCACCAGAGGGCTTTGAGACCGGGAAGCCCGGAGAATGCCGATCACGGTCAGCGCCTCGGTGATGGCCTACGCGGCGAGCATCCGGTCGAAGGGGTAGCGGTGCGCCCAGTCCAACTGTCCACTCAGACGGGCGTGCTGCCAGCTGATCGGCAGTACCTCCGCGCCAAGCCGCACGTGTGCCCGTCAAGCGCGTTGAGCCAGGGGCCCGCGCTGGGCAGCTTGCCTATGCGGTGCTTAGTGAACAGTTCCCAGGCGCTCGCCGCCGACACCAGAAGGCGACCCTCCCGCACTCTCAGCACCTGGGCAACGTCCGGAACCAGACGAACCGGCTCGTTGATCGCGCACATGAGAGCACGAGTATGAGCAGGTAGCCGCTTACTGTCCCTCCCAGGCCCTGAGTTCGGCCTCGGGTAGCTCGTCGAAGAAACTGTCGGGGAGCCGGTAACCGCCGAACCCGAGCTCGCGTTCACCGTCAGCAGCCGGAACCAGCCGTGCGACAGTTCGCGACCCGCGGGCGATGTTAATGGTGGAACCGCGTCGGCGAGACTCATCACAGGTGCCCGCGAAAGAGGCTCGACGCCTCAGCTGGGATCGCCCTACCCCCACAGCAGCAGCCCGTCGGCCAGCAGGCTGCGGGCACCGGTGACCATGCGGGCAGTCGTCTCCGCGGCGTCGGCGTCGGTCAGCGCCGCCACGGCGGTGGCGATCTGCCCCACGCTGAGCTCGCCGTCGGCCACCTCCACCAGCGCGGCCAGCGCCGTGTCCGCCTGCACCGTGCGGGCGAATCCGCCGCCCTGCCGCAGCAGGATGAGGCTGGGCTCGCTGTCCCCGGGGCGCAGGTGGCGCTCCTCGGTGACGTCGGGCGCGACGACGGGGCGCAGCGCCGCCACCTCGGCGTCGCTCATGCCGGCCAAGCGGCTGCGCGATGCCACCGACGCCGCCACATGTGGTCCGAGCGGTCCCGTCGGCTGGGTGCCGACCTCCTCCAGCACCCGCCAGGGCGCACGGCCCCCGGCGTCTGCCTCATCCGGCCGGTGCAGCACCACGTAGCCGAAGCCGACGGCCTCCACCCTCCGGGCGGCGAAGTCGTCGATCCATGCCCCCAGGGCGGCCTCGAAGCCGACGCGGTCGCGCTCGGGGGTGGTGCCGCCGTCGCGCAGCCACATGGTGGCGTACTCGACCGGGTCCTGTACTTCCCGCTGAACAACCCAGGCGTCGACGCCGTCCTGCAGCCAGCCGCGCACGCGCTCGCGCCAGTCCTGCCCGCCCTGGTGCTCCCAGTTACCGAGCATCACGACGACGCCACCTGGATTCAGGTGCGTTCCGAGGGCCGGCAGAAGCACGGGCAGTACGGGGCCGCCGGCGTCGCGGTACTCCATCAGTGGCAGCCCCGCCTCACGCACTGCGGGCGGGGTGATGACGAAGGGCGGGTTAGTGGCGATCAGGTCGAAGCCCCGCCCTGCCACCGGTTCGAGGAAGGAGCCGCGCCGCAGCTCCAGCCGCCCGGGATCAATGCCCGCCAGGGCGGCATTGAAGGCGGTGAAGGCCAGTGCCCGCGCGGAGATGTCGGTGGCAACGACGTGCTCGGCGTGCCGCAGCAGGTACAGGGTCTGGATGCCGCAGCCGCAGCCGAGGTCCAGGGCGGCGCTCACGGGTGTGCGCGGGGTGAGGGAGGCCAGGGTGAGGCCGGCTCCTCCGATGCCCAGGACGTGGTCGGGGGCGAGCTGCCCCTGAGACACCAGCTCCCCCAGGTCGGAGGCCACCCACCAGCGCACTTCGCCGACGTCGTCGCGCGCCTCGTGGGGGCGCAGGTCGACGGCGGCCTGCACTCGCTCCCCCGGTGCGGCCTCTCCGGCGCCCGCAGCCGACGCCCCTGCGGACCACGCACCATCCCGAGCGACGACGACGAGTCCCATGGCCTTGGCCCCGGCGGTCCGGGTGCGGGGCAGGGCGGCGTCCAGCTCCGCCGCGTACACGGTTTCCCCGAGCATGAACAGGGCGGTGAGCACGGCGACGGGGTCCGCACCGTTTCCCTCCCGGGTGTCGGCGCGGTGCGTTCCGAGTACCTTTTGCACGCGTCGCAGGGCGGGATAGCGCTGTTCTCGGCGCAGGGCGGCGTCGGCGGCGGGGCCGAGCAGGCGGGCGACGGCGTCGACGCCCCAGCCGGAGTCGACCAGGTCGGCACGCAGGGCGGCCGCCTGCGCCGCCGTGGCCACGGGGGGCGGGATGGGGGAGGGCTCCTGCGGCACGGGAGTGCCTGCGGCGGGCAGGTCTGTTGCGGCGTCGGTCATGGAGGCGACCGTACCGCCGTGCCTCGTCCCGGCGTCCGCCTCCGGCTGTCCGCGGGTCACCCGCCGAGCATGTCCATGCCGACGCTCATCACCACCGGGACGATGCCCAGGATGATGAATGCGGGCAGGAAGCAGGTTCCCAGTGGCAGGACCAGCCGGACGGCCAGGCGTTCGGCGGCCTCCGCATCGGCCGCCTGGCGTCCTGCCCGCAGTGAGGCGGCGGTGCCGGCGAGCAGGGGTGCGGGTGACGCGCCGTCCTCCCATCCCGGGCGCAGGCAGGACTCCAGGCGGGAGTGCCTCCGGTTCGTTTCCCGGCTCCGCCACCGCCTCGGGAGCACGTCGACCCGTCCGGCGCCCTTCCGTCCAGTACCACTGCGGGCACCGCCATGGGCATCGTCCTCGCCGCGCCCGGTGCGCCAGGCCTCCTCCCAGCCGGCTCCGAGCAGTAGTGCCCGCCCGACGACGTTCAGCTCCTCGTCATCCAGCGCCGTCCCCAGCGCCCGAAGTGTCCCGGGTACTGACGCCCCGGCCGCGAGCGCCGCCCCGGCCAGGTCGAGTACCAGCGCCTCGTCGACTTCGTCGTTGTCGGCGGCGGCCGCCGCCACAAGGCGCGTGGTCAGCCAGTGGCCCACCGCCATGAGTACCAGGCCGACGAGCCCCAGGGCGCTGCCCAATCCGCCGTCGAGCAGCATCTGCCCGGGGTGCGCCCCGACGGCGGAGCCCAGCAGCAGCCCCACCGGTGGCAGGAGGGCGAGCAGTCGCGCGGTTGAGCGGGGCCCGGACAGGGCGGTGCGGCGGGAGTCATCGGCGTGCCCGGACTCCGCCACTCCCCCGGCGACCGCCTCCAGCACGCCGGCGAGCGGGGCGCCCAGCGCCGTGGTCAGGCGGCAGGCGGCGACGGCGCCGGGCACGGCTGCGGCGGTCAGCCGACGGCGGGCGTTACGGCGGGCGCGGCGCCCCGGCAGCGGCGGCCGCCAGTGCCACTGGCCATCCCATCGGTGGGGCAGCCAGCCGTGGGGAGGTTCCCGGGCCAGCGCGAGGAGAGCGGGCGGCACGCCGTCGTCGTCGGGCTGGGTTCCCTCGTGTATGCCTGCGCGTTCCAGCGTGCGCGCCCAGGCGCGCTGCGGGGTGGCGCCGGCGCGCAGGAGGGCGGCGACCTCCGTGAGCACCAGGCCCAGGTCGACGTCATCCGTCCGGGTGTGGGAGGGGCGGGCCAGGTGGCCGGCGTGGTGGGCGCCGAGGGCGGCGGGAGGCTCGCGGCGGGCCGGCAGGAGGATCACGGCTGCGGCGAGCGCCACCAGCAGGCCGGCCAGTATCTGTGCGCCGGTCATGTCCTGCTCCTGTGTGCGCCGTTGTGCCTGCGCGGCGCTCCGGTGCGGCGCAGGTCGCCGCCTTCCCTGGCCGCCTCGGGCCTGGTCTCCCCCGGGTCGAGGCCCAGGGCTGCGGCCATGGGGCCGTCCCCTACCCGTTCGGCCAGGCGGTCCGCCCCGGGGCCGGGGTGCACTGCGCCGTCGGCGTCGACGACCAGCGCGTCCCGGCAGCGCATCCGCGCGCCGTCCCGCTCGAGGACGCCGATCGCGGTGACCCGGCGCAGCGTGGTCGTGCCCGGGCGGGGCAGGCGGCGCAGGTGGACGACGGCGTCGAGGGCGCTTACGGCCTGGGCGGCTACCGCCCCCTCGTTCAGGCCGGCGAGGGCTCCCAGCGCGGTCAGGCGGGCGGGGACGTCGGCGGGCGAGTTGGCGTGCAGTGTGGCCCAGCCGCCCTCGTGGCCGGTGTTGAGGGCGGTCAGCACGTCGCGGACCTCGGGGCCGCGGCACTCGCCGAGCACGATCCGGTCCGGGCGCATGCGCAGGGCGGTGCGCACCAGGGTGGTCATGGGGACGGCGCCGACGCCCTGGACGTTGTCCCCGCGTTCTTGGAGGTGGATGACGTGGGGGTGGTCGGGACGCAGCTCACTGGCTTCCTCGATGCACACGATCCGCTCATCGGCGGGGACCAGGCCCAGCAGGGCTGCGAGCAAAGTGGTCTTGCCGGTGCCGGTGGCGCCGGTGACCAGGCAGTTGGCGCGGCATTCCACGAGCGCAGTCAGGACGGCGTCCAGCCCGGGTGAGATGGTGCCTGCGGCGACCAGCTCGGCGATGGTGAAGGCCCGACGCCGTTTGGTGCGCAGGCAGATCAGGGTGCCGTCGGCGCTCAGCGGCGGGAGGACGGCGTTCAGACGGGTGCCGTCGGGCAGGGTGACGTCCACGATGGGGCTGGCGTCGTCCAGGCGGCGGCCGCAGGCGGCGGCCATGCGGACGGCCAGCGCCCGCGCCTCCGCCTCCTCCAGCCCGGCATCGGGGACCGGTTCGAGGCCGCGTCCGCGGTCAATCCAGGTGCGGCCGGCCCCGACGAGTACGTCGGTGACGCCGTCGAGCTGGAGCAGTGGCTGCAGGACGGGACCGGCGCCGGCGACGTCGGCACGCACGTGCCGGGTGAGCCGGGCCAGGCCGCCCGCGCCGGTGGTCGGGGCGGCGCCGGAGCCGAGGGCGACGTCGAGGCTGGCCCCACGGGCGAGGGCACCGCGGACCCGGAACAACTCCTCCGCCCCGGTCGGGCCAGTCGCTGCCCGGTCGGCGCGGGCCGGGACGGCTGTCATGACGCCTCCTTAAGGAGGTCGGCGCCGTCGGCCAGTAGGCGGTCGACGACGGCGCGCGCCTGGCTGCGCAGGGCGCCGCGCCCGCGGGTCGGATCGTCACCGCGGGCGATGCGCTGCACCACGGCGCGTTCGTGCGGCAGGATCGCGATGATCTCCGTGCGGGTCATGAGGGCGAGCTCGTCGGGGGTCACGTCCTCACCGGTTTTCCGCACCACCGTGTACACCTTCAATGGCGCGGCCGCGCTCGGGCCGACGCCGTCGGCGGCATCGGTGTCCGCGGCGACGATTCCTGCGGGGCCGGCGGGCGGTGGTCCCAGGCGCCGGGGCGTTTTCAGACGGGCGCTGAGCGCCTCTGCGGCCACCGCCGACCGCAGGTCGAGTCCGGAGGTGAGCAGGACCGTGGCATCGGCGGGCGGGGTGGCGCCGCGGGGAAGGTCGAGCATGACGAAGTCGTGCTCTGCGCGCAGGGCGTCCACTGCGGCTCGTATTTGCTGGGGGCCGCGGGCGCCGCCGCGGCCGTCTCCGGTGAGCACGGGCATGCCGAGCCAGGCCGGCAGGGCGGTGACGAGTTTCTCCGGGCGGAAGGCGGGCTCGTCGGCGGGCAGGTCGGCCCAGCGCAGGCCGGGCAGTACGCCTTCGCCCATGAGCAGTCCCAGGCCGCCGGCGGGGTCGGCGTCGACGATGGCCACACGGTTGCCCAGGGCGTGGCAGGCGCGGGCCACGTGGAGGAGGAAGGTGCTGGCGCCGAGCCCGCCGCGGGCGCCGGTGACGGCGACGATGCGTGCCTGCGGCGGATGCTGTACGGCCAGGAGGAGGGCGATGAGGTGATCGGCGCCGTCCGGCTCGCAGCAGCGGTGCAGGTCGCCGAGGACGATCCCCGGCTCCGTGGGCGGGGTGGGCCGCCCCTCCGGCGTCACCAGTACGACGCCCGCCACCTCCGGTTCGCCGAGCAGCGCGCGTGCCGCCTGGGCGGGGTGTTCGCGGGGGCCGACGGTGAGCGGCGCCAGGCCGGTGCAGGCCTGCACGACATCCGCCGGAAAGTCCTCCGGTATGGCGGCCGGCCCGGTGGTGACCGCCCGGGCACCGCCGGGGTCCGCGTCGGAGGCGGCTAGGAGCACCCGCACATTGGGGGCGAGTGGTGCGGTGGTGGTGTCCATGTGTCTCTCCTCGAAGTCCCCGGCCTGTGGCGCGGTGCCCGGGCGGTCCCGACCAGGGTGCCTCTTTGGACGCGCTGCCCGCTCAGCGCCTGTGGATGGCTGTGCCGTTGGCTGCTTCCAACTGTGCCTGTGGAAAACGGAGGGACGGCGGCGCGGTTTGTGGCCGGCCTCAGCGCGGCCCGGTCGTTCCGGCCTGGACTGACCGGCAGATGCTTTGCGCCTCCTGGATGCCGACGAGGATCGCCTCGGCCTGCCACACGATCCAGGCGATCACGCCGTCGGGCTGGCCGGAGGCGTAGGCCGCCGCCGCCTCGGCGTAGGCGCCGGGCGCGCGAGCGGCGTACTGGTCTGTGACCGCGACGCCGGTGGGCTCCAGGCCGTCGCGGGTGCTCAGGTGGCGCACCAGTAGTCGGCCGACGGCGGCGTTGCCGGCGGTGAAGGGGCGAGCCGTGAGCATTTCCGCGTGGATTATGGCGGCGCGTGCGAGTGCGGGGGCGCCGGGGGCGTCGATGAGTTCAAGGAGGGCGTCGATGCGGGCCTTAAGCGCCCCGGCGTCGGGGGGCGCTCCGGGGCCGCCCTCGATCGGCTCCGCACCCGGGCGGCGGGGGGTGGCGACGGCGTCCAGGGGAATCCGGCCGGCGGCGGCCAGTGGCCCTGCGACGTCGCGGTGGAGGGTTGCCAGCAGGGTGCGGGGGCTCGGCTGGGCGGGACGGGCCTGGCCGCGCAGGTCGGGCATCCACTCGGTCAGTCGCACGCCGGCACGCCAAAGGCCTGCGGCGGCGTCGAGGGAGGGGTCGCCGGTGGCGGCACGGTTCAGGATGCGGTTCGCTACGGCGTCGCGCAGGACGGCGGCGGGCACGACCGCGCCCTCGACGGCGGCGGAGGCGACGGCGCCCCGGATGGCGGCCTCGGCGCGGGCCTCCCGCCAGCGACGGCGCAGGGCCTCGTGCCAGCGCAGCTCAGCGGAGGCTTCGCGCAGCGCGTCCTCGGCGCGCTTGACCCGGGGGTCGGCGCAGAGAGCCTCCAGTGCCTGAACGGCAGGGCTGGGGCGGGCCGGGCGCACAACACGGCCGGGGCGGGCCGGGCGCGCAACAGGGCTGGGGCGGGCCGGGCGCGCAACAGGGCCGGGGCGGGCCGGGCGCGCAACAGGGCCGGGGCGGGCGTCGGCTGACGGGGAGGTGGCGCTGCACGGACGGGCGGCGTCATCCGCGTCGTGCCCCCGTTCGGGCCGTCCTTTGGGGGGCGGGCCGATCGACACTCCCATGCTGATCACGGGGGTCACTGTATGCGTGTGGGAGGAGCCCACCACAAGCCGAGGCACTTGCGGCTCCGTCACTAACAACCATTGTTTGTGTGATGCGCCACAAGGAGTGTCAAGTCCTGTGCGCAGGTGTAGCGGGTCCAGCGTCGACCTAGAACAGGCGTGGCAGGCGATCAAGCGGGCAGGTGCCCGAAGCTTCCGTCCAGGATGGGGCCCGCGAGTGCCCGCAAGACCGCGCAGCTTTCAGGGAAGCGACCGGCGTCTTCTGCTGCCATAAGTCCGGTACTGTGCGAGACATGGCCAGTGAACGAGCTGCTCACGCGATACCGACCCAGGCCGACCGCAGCGGCGCCGCCGCGCCGATGGCGCGCACTCGCCCCCGCCCCGATTCCCCGCCCGTTTACTCGGCGGGATCCGACAAGGTGCTGGCCGCCGGCACCCGTGAATGGGGCGTCGACGACGTCCTGGACGCCGTCTTCTTCGCCGTCGCCGCGCTGGCCACGCTCTGGCTGGCATGGCTGCTGCTCGGTTCGGGCACCCACCTGAGCCCGGGGGCGATAGTCAACATCGTGCTGTTCTGGGCGGTGCTGTCCTATCTGGCGCTGCCCCGCCTGCATCAGATACTCACCTGGCTGTACGTGCCCGACTACTTCATCGGCCGCACCCGTACCGCCGACGGTCTGCTGGGCGACCCGGTCAACCTCGCCGTGCTCGGCGACGAGGAGGACATCCATACCGCAATGACGAAGGCCGGCTGGGTGCGCGCCGACCCCATCACGCTGCGCTCTTCCTGGGGGATCGTAGTCTCCTCGCTGCTGCGCCGCTCCTACCCGGCCGCGCCGGTCTCCGACCTGCTGCTGTTCGGGCGCAAGCAGGATTTCGCCTACCAGAAGGAGGTCGAGGGGAACCCGGCCCAACGCCACCACATCCGTTTCTGGCGCGTACCCGAGGGCTGGGTCATGCCGGGTGGACGCCGAGTGGACTGGTTGGCCGGCGCGACCTACGACCGCTCCGTGGGGCTGTCCACCCTCACCTTCCAGGTGACGCACAAGATCGACGCCGATATCGACGTTGAACGCGACTACGTGGTCGACGACGTCCGTTGGGCCAACGACTCGGCCTCGTTGGAGATATGGCCGGATTTCTTCACCGCCTACCACCATCGCAATGGCGGTGGCGACCGGATCGTCACCGACGGCGACCTGCACGTGCTGCATGTCGGCTCTGCACCAACTTCTAAGCGTGAGGATGCGGCGCTGGAACAGGCTCACCGCACGGAGGCCGAGGTGCGCCGTCGGCGACCCTCGGAGCTGATCGTGGCCATGGTGCTGGTGGTGTCGCTTCTTTGCGCCAATACGCTGAGGCTGTTCGGCGGAGACTCCATTGACGTGCTCGCTAGCGAAGTGGAAGGGGGCGGCGTCGCCGACACCCATCGACTGGTCGTGGCGACGGCGACGGCAACCACCGCGGTTATGACAGCACTGATCCTGGGGCTGGCGGCGGCGGTCTGGCTCGGGCATCCCCGTGCCCGCATCGCCCTGATGGTGGTGTTGGGCCTGAGCATCGGCTCTGTCATGACCGAGATCTCCGGCGTCGGGATTCGCCAGGCGGGTTGGGGTCTGATCGCCGCGGCGGCACTGGGAGTGCTGGCGCTGCTGGCGATGACGGCCAGACCCATTCCCCGCTGGGAGCGGGCGCGCAAGGCCGAACGGCTACGGGCACGGGCCGAATGAACCCCAAATGAACCGCCGGGCGCAGGACCGACGACGAAACGCGCACGGGCAAGCAGGATGTTTTCCGGCTCTTCCGGTTTGTGGGTGTGGTGGTTGGGGTCGGGGCTGCGGTGGGGGTGGTTGTTGTCGGGTTGGCGAGGTCGTTGTCGGTGGGTGGTGCTGGCTTGCGCTGATTCGTCGGGGCCGCTGGGATCATCTGGGCGCTGGACTGGGGCTGCCGCCATTGACGGCGCGCGGCAGCGGTCTTGGTGCCCTACTCGACAGGCCCCGGGCGCAGACATGAGCGCTCGGGGTGCGGGCCTGGCGTGTCTGCCCGCGCGCACCGGATGACGGTTCGGCACTTCGCCTGACGGTTCGGCACTTCGCGTGACGGTTCGGCACTTGGCACCAACGATTCGGCACTTCTGACGACGCTACGTACCCCTACCGTACGAACCGTCGCACGACGGTACGAATCGTCGACCAGAACATACGAACCCTCACGCGAAGGTACGAACCGTCGCGTCAACACACAAACCCCCAGCCCAACACACCCTCAAACCGGAAGAGCCCGATAACCCGTGTCCTCGCGGGGCAAACGGGCCACGCTCCAGGCACCAAGAGCCACGAGAGGGGCCGGCCGACGGTAAACAGTCAGCCGGCCCCTATGCACTCGCCCTTCTCGTGACGGTAGGACCGCTAGGCGATAGTTGTGGTCGCTTCCGCTACTTCGCGACAAACACCTCCCTTCCGTTCTCGGTGGTCTTCTCAGCCTTGATGGTTCCGGTGATCTCATCGCCCGTGACCGTGAGCACACCGTCGGCGTAGCTGTGCGGCGCGTTGATCAAGGGGATGTACAGCGATTCCCTGTCAGCACCGGTGAAGGTCGGCACTCCCAGCACCTGAAGATTCTGACCGTCGCCATTGAGCACCATGATGGTGGTGGTCAGTACCACCTTGTCCTTGTAGACGAAAGAACTGGCGTAACCGATCTCATCCAACTTGGGCAGGTGCAGGTAGGCCACCGAGGTGTCCGCCTCCGCGTCGTCGATCTTCTTGATGTCCGGCGCAACGTACTGGTCGGCCTCCTTGATCGCCTCGTCAACCTGACCACCGACCTCGGGGTCCACCTCCTCTGGAACGGGGGCGACGTCCTCCAAGAGCATCTCCGTGAGTGTCTTGCCACTGGCGTAGAACCCGTTCTTCCAGTCGGGCTTGATCGCGTCCAACAGCACCCCGGTGATGAATCCGAATACATAGGACTCCACGTCAACCGATACATCCAGCGGCTCCTCCTTCAGCAGCGCCGCCTGCCGGGTCTGAAGCTGCTCAGGGGACTGATTCTCCTGGATGGACAGCGCCATGTACTCCACGTACCGGGCGATGCCCTCGGCGATGTCGTAGTGGTGGATGTCCTCGGCCTCGCCCGCGAACTCCGACTTCCACGTGTCCATCCAGTAGCGGGCGTGCCCCAGGTGCTCGGACCGCTTGTCCGCATCCATTGCCGCCTGGCGCAAGCGGTGCAGCATCATGCGCCGCAGGGTGCGGGGTCGCGCCTGGTACGGGTAGGGGGTGTCCCTGCTGCTGGAGGCGGTCACATTGATCTCGCCCTGATAGTAGAAGTGGACCAGTTCGTGGGTCATGAGCGCGAAGGCGTAGGTGGCCGGATCCTTCAGATCCGCGACGGGCTCCGAGGCGCCGGTTGCGGTCACGGACGGCGTGGAGTTCATACCCGCGGCGGCCCCACCGCCCTCTCTGTTGCTAACCCCCACCGTGGCTGCCTGACCGAGGTTGAGGGTGATGGACGGCTGGTCCTCGAAGGTGATCTTGCCGTAGGAGGTGGGCACCTCAATGCTCGCGTACTCGTCGGCCTTGAGTTCCCGTTGACCGTCAACCGAGATTGCCCACGCGCGTATTGCCTTGAACTGTTCGTCGACCTGCATGGCCACGATCCGATGCCTGGTGTAATCGACCCCCGGCCACACCTGCCCCATAAGCGGCCAGACACGGGTCACCCAGGCGGACACCCCCTCTACCACGGTCTCGTACTGCTCATCGGACAGCGACGGCGCACCGGCCAGACTGCCGAGCGGGTCCTGCGCTCCCGCGGGGGGCTCGGGGGTTGGCGATGTGGACGCCGGGCTCTTGCCCTGCGAGTCATTGCCGCCCGCGCAGGCCGCCAATGGCAGCAGGAGCGCGGCCCCGATAGCCGCTACGGCGGAGCGGCGCGTGAGCGAGAAGGAGGTTGGAGCGGACTCAGTCATCAGATGCTTCACTTTCAACGGTCGGTTCAACTTCTATGGCTTGCTCTGCGTTGAGTACTGGCGGGCAGGGTCCTGACAACGGGCCCCGCCCTACCCAGGCTCAGTAGTACTGCTCAATCTCCTCCTTGCAGGTCAAGTCCTTCTCCGGCAGTTCACCGCGCAGCAGGTAGGCGTCGATCACGTTGTCCACGCAGTCGCCCTTGCGCTGGTAGGCGCCGTGCCCGTTGCCCTCCACGGTCAGCAGGCGGGCAGAGTCCAGCTGGGAGGCCAGGTCCTTGGCCCACTGGTACGGGGTGGCCGGGTCACCGGTAATGCCGACGACGAGGATCGGTGCCGCACCCGTGGCACGGATCTCGCCCGGCTGGTGGTCGGTGTGGTGGCCCCAGCCCTTGCAGAACGCGTCGGGGTAGCCCAGCCCGGTGCCGAGCGTGGGCGCCACCTCCTGGATTCTGGCCGCCTGCTCATCCCACTTGGACTTGTCGCCACGAACCGGGTAGTCGAGGCAGTCGATGGCGCTGATGGCGTTCTCATTGGCCGCATCGCGGGCCTCCTTCTCAGCCAGCTCCTGCGGGTCCGTCTCCTCATCCACCAGTGACGGATTGGTCAGCACGGCGAGGGCTGTACCGTCATTGTTCTTGATCGCCTGGCTGAGCGCCGCGGTCAGAAGGTCCCATGCACTGTTGTCATACATCATGTCGATCAGGGTCTTCGTGAGCGTCGCCCCGTCTACGGAGTCGCCCAGAGTGGACGGCAGCGGCGTGGTGTTGGCCTTCTCAATGAGTTGCCTGATCTGCTCGACGCCGGAGTCGACATCACCGGTCAGCGGGCAGTCCTCCCCCGCCTGGCAGTGCTCGACATAGGCTCGCAGGCTCTTCTCAATCGACTCGGCCTGCTGGACGATGTTCTCAGCGTTCTCCTGTGCGGGATTCTGTGCGCTGTCCAGCACCATGCGACCCACGTTCGCAGGGAACATCTCCGCGTAGCGGGCCCCCAGGTAGGTGCCATAAGAAGTACCCAGGTAGTGCAGGCGCGCATCACCCGATAGCGCCCGCAGCACATCCATGTCACGCGCCACCGAGGCGGTGTCCATATGGTCGATCAGATCGGGCTCAGGCGAGTACTGCTTGCACCTGGCGGCCAGTTCGGCCGCAGTCTGCTCGGTGCTCTCGGCAGTCTCCTCCTCAAAGTCAACCGGTGTGGAGTCCTGCTGCGGATCGGCGGCATCATTGTCCTGCTGCTGGTTGGTGGCTCCGGAACTCTTCTGCTGCAATGTGGCCTCGGCCACCTCGCTCATCTCCTGCGGGCTGAGGCAGGTCAGGGGCGTGGACTGCCCCACACCGCGCGGGTCGAAGCCGAGGATGTCGTAGCCCGCTCGCAGTGCGTCGGAGAAGACGCCCTCCTGCGAGACGTACTCCAGGCCGGATCCGCCAGGCCCGCCGGGATTGGTCAGCAACGTGCCGATCGGCTCACCCGAGGTGGAGGGGAGCTTCTTCAGCGCCAGGTCGATAGTCTTGCCGGAGGGGTTTGCATAGTCCAGCGGCACCTTGACCGTGGCGCACTGGAAGGAGGCATCATCCGCACAGTCCTTCCAGCCGACCTTCTGCTGGTAGAAACCCGCCAGGCCTGCGGGCACCGGTGGCATGCTCGACGCATCCACCGGGATGGCGGTTGTAGTACCACTCGACGCCGTCGGCCCGCTGCGGTAGTCGCTGACTGCAGTACATGCAGACAAGGCGAGGCATGCAACTGCCGCTACTGCGACCGGAGCGACACCCTTGTCGTGAATCATTTTCAGTCTCATAACCTGGAATCTAGTCGCCCCACACCTCATGCGAATCCCCCCGCCAGCCGACGCCACCTCCACGCCCCATCGTCCCGCGGGAGGAGGGGGCATCCTCCCCACCATCCACCCCGGCCACCGCCCGACGCCGATCGTCTAATATCGAACTGTGACGCAAGACAACCCCTCCCCCGCGACGCCATCGCTGGGGCGAGCCGTCCCCACGCCGTCAGCACCCGCCCCCGGCCTCGACGAGACCCGCCCGGAGCCGCGCTCCCGCCGCGGCGACTACCTGCTGACAGCCGCGATCGGCGCGGTTTTGGCACCGAGCACGCTCGCACTGACGGGAATGACCGCGCAGGCGGCCGCTGCGGGCAACCTGCCCCGCATCGCCGGGTTCGCCCTGCTCACCCTCGCAGTATCTGCGCTGGCCCAGTGGGTATTCGCCGCACGCTCCTCACTGGGCGGCCTGGTCGGGGGACTCGTCGCGCTCGCAGCGCAGACGGTGATACTGCTGAGCCCGGGACGCGCCGACGCCGCCCCCTTCACCTGGGCACGCTCCCTGATACCCACCGGAGCGGTGCTGATAGTCGCGGCGCTGCTACTGGGCGGATCCTGGGGAATGCGACGGGCCCGGAGCGCCGGGCGCGCGGACGCACGCCTGTCCATCAGGCTCGGCGAGCAGGACAAGACGCCGGGCGTGACCCCGGCGGCCCCGCCATCACGACGCCGGGACCACGTCCTGTCCCTCCCGATCACCATCGTCGCCGCGGGAAGTGCCCTCGCCCTGATCGCGGCCGGGTACGCCCGCCTGGTGTCCCCGGGTACACCCCTTAGCGGCGGACTGCTCGGATCCGCGGCGGCACTCATCCTCCTGCTGCTGGGGACGGCCTTCACCGGCCGCTCCACGCTGGGGGCCCGCACCACCGGCACGATGCTCGTCCTGCTTTCACTGCCCGGACTGCTGACGCACATTTGGCCACACCTGCCCGGGCACGCCCTGCTGCTGCGCCTGCTCCCCGACGACCCGACCGGGGTGAGCCTCCTGCTGGCGGGCACCGTGCTGGTGACCGTCGGCTGGGGCGCGCACCTGGCCCGGCGGGAGGGGCGCATACGGGAGCTCACGGAGTTGCGCTCCCGGGAGACGCCGACGCCCCCGCACGGCCTGCCCCGAGCCTGATCCGGTAGCCGCCCGCCGCCGAAAACTCGGCCGCCGGCCCCACCGCCCGCCGGCCCCATTCGTCCTGGATCTACTTATTGCCAAGACCCGGCACGCCTCCCCACGCCCACAGGCGAGGCCGTTACCGTGAGCGCAGAAGGAGGTTCAGATGAGCACCGACAACACCGCCGCCCGCGAGCCCGAGGACCACCCCGCAGCGACCGACGGGGCCGAGTCCACCGCCTGGGAACTCGCATCCGCACCGGCCCAGGCCGAGGCCTCAGACGCCTCCCCGGGCGACTCCCCCAGCGCATCGGCCACAGCCCCGACCCCCGCACCGGAGGCCCCCACAGTCTCCCCCGCACCTCCTGCACCCCCCGCACCGGACCCCGTCCCGGTGCCGGATGCCGACGAGGCCGCCACAGCGCACTCCGACTCCGACACGCCCGAGCCGCACCCCCCTGCCCCTCGCTCGGAGGACGACGTCCTGCTGGAGGGCTCCAGCGTCGTCGGCCACCCGAAGTCCCGTGCCGCCGCCCACTGGGCCGGCGTGCTGGTCTGGCTCATCGCACTGCCCCTGGCCTGGTACCTCCTCCACGACGCCGCCGCCACCGCGGTGGACGGCGCCGCCCCGCTGCGCTTCGCCGTAACCGTGCGCGCACTCCTGGAGCTGGGAGCCGGAGCCGCAGCGCTCGCGATCGCGCTGTGGACCGCCGGACGCTCCAGCCTGGGGTCCTTCGTGGTCGGCGCCGTGTCAGTTGTGGCCGGGCTGCCGTTCCTGGTGGCGCCCGCAGCAATGAATAACGCCGTCGGGCCACTCCTGGACCGGCTGACCGCGCACTCGGACCTGGGCGCCGCACTGTCCTCCTACTGGTGGGCCGACGCCGTAAGCGGCAAGTTCGTCGCCTTCGGACTGTTCATGATCATGGTCGGAGTGGTCTCGCACCAGGCACGCCGCGCAGGCCGCCGCGAGCAGGAGATCATCGACCGAGTGCGCCGCGCCTGATCCTCAGGGGTGAAGGTTCCACGGCCCGCGGCACCCCCTCGCCCCCAATCTCATTGGGGAGCCGGTCCGGCGCCCGCCCCGTCCCTGCCTCTAACCTGGGCCGGTGCCCGACCCCGTCACCCCCTCCCCCGTCCCGCCGTCGTCCGCGCGGGCGCAGCCATCCATGACCACCGCGCGCGACGCCGCCCGGGACGCCGTGCCGATCATGATCGGGTACATCACGCTCGGCCTGGCGGCCGGGCTGCTGCTGGTGGCGCACGGCCTGGCCTGGTGGTGGGCGCCCCTGTGGAGCGTGGTCATCTACTCGGGGACCATGCAGATGCTGCTGGTGCCGCTGGCCGCCGCCGGCCAGCCCCTGGCCGCGATCGCCGCCTCCACCCTGTTCGTGTCCGGCCGCCACGTCTTCTACGGGCTCGGCTTCCCACTGGACCGGGTCCGGGGCCGCCCGGCCACGCGCCTGTACGCGATTCACGCCATCACCGACGAGGTCTACGCCCTGCTGGCCTCACGGGACCGCAAGGCCATGAGCGGGCGCTACATCGTCACCGTGGAGGCCCTGAGCCATTCGGCCTGGATCACCGGGACGACGGCGGGCGCACTCGCAGGCACCGGCCTGGCAGCGCTCATCGGCGAGCGCGTAGAACTGCTCGGCTTCGTCCTGACGGCGCTGTTCGTGATCCTCGCCATCGAGAACTGGAAGGCCCACCCGGACCTGGCCGTGCTGCTCAGCGGATTCGTGGCGGGCGCCGTCGGGCTGGCGGTGGGCGGTTCAGCGGCCCTGCTCAGCGCGCTGGGAGCCCTCGCAGCGGCCCTCGTCGCACTGTATGCGTGGCGGCGGCACGCCGGCATCGCGGATGGGGGCGCGCGCTGATGCTCACCGACTCGCAGCTGGCACTGGCCGTCGTGGTGGTCGCCGCCATCACCTTCGCCTGCCGCATCGCCCCCTTCGCGCTGCTGCGCGGACGCGACCGGATGCCGCTGGTGGAGTTCCTCGGCGACGCCATGCCCCTGGGGGTGATGATCGTGCTGGTGGCCTACACGCTCGACGGCGTCTCCACCGCCCCCGCCACCTGGCTGCCCGCGCTGGCCGGCATCGGCACCACCGCGGGACTGCACCTGTGGCGCCGGACCATGGCCCTGTCACTAATCGGCGGCACCGCCGTCTACGTGGCCGCCTCACTCCTGATGACCTGACGCCCCCGCCTCCCGGCCGACGGGACTTGCACCTCGCCCGGGGGGGCGACAGTCCGCGTGCTCATCGCGGTCTTGCCAGTAGGCTGCCTGTGTGCAAGCACCCGTGACTCGCCCCGGACCCTGGACCCACCGCCACGTCACCGCCGGCGGTACCCGCTTCCACGTCGTGCTGGCGGGTCCGGAGGCGCCGCTGAACGCTCTCCCCGATGCCGCCCCAGCCGCAGCCGGTCCCGCCGGCGACGACGCCACGCCGGCCGGACCGCTGGTCCTCCTGCTGCACGGCTTCCCCGAGTGCTGGTGGACCTGGCGGCACATCATCCCGACCCTGGCGGACGCCGGCTACCGGGTCGCCGCACTCGACCTGCGCGGCTTCGGCGGCTCGGACCGTCCCCCGTCGGGGTACGACCTGGTCACCCTGGCCCGGGACGTCGCCGCCGTGGTACGGGCGCTGGGCCACGATCACGCCGTCGTCGTCGGCGCAGGACTCGGCGGGCAGGTCGGCTGGACACTGGCCAATCTGGAGCCGGAGCTCACGGCCGGGCTGGTGCCCGTCGGCGCACCGCACCCGCTGGCGGTGCGATCACTGCCCATGCGCTCCATCATGGGCTCCAAGGTGCAGCACCTGTTCTTCAAGGCCCCGCTCCTCCCGGAACGCAGCCTGCGGACGACGGCGGGCGTCGAGCGCCTGCTGGCATCCTGGGCGGCCCCCGCCACGCGCCCGCTGGTCACCGAGGGCGCCGAGTACTACGCCGCCTTGATGGCGCGCCCCGGCGCGGCCCGCTCCGCCCTGGAGAACCCGCGCCGCTCCACACTCACCCGCGCCGAGACGACAACGCTCAACCTGCCCACGACGGTGCCCGTCATGTCCGTGCAGGGCGAGTTCGACCCGGTTCAGCCGGCCCGGGCGCACGCCCGCGACACCCACCACGTGGCGGGCGCGCTGCAGCAGGTGACCATCCACGGCGTCGGGCACTTCCCGCAGGAGGAGGCGCCCGAGGCGCTCGCGGACGTGCTGCTGCCCTTCCTCGCCCAGCTCACCACACCACCCAGGCAGGACCAGGCGGAGGCCGCGCCTCCGGCACGATCCCGGCAGAGCGCCCGCAGGCCTCGCCGGGCGTCATTCACACGCCGACCCGGGGGCACAGCCCGGCGGCGTTCAGGGCGCACGCCTCGCAGCGGGGGACGCGGGCCCGGCAGACCCTTCTCCCGTGCATGATGAGACGGTGACAGCCGTCGGTCCAGCGCATCGGTTCCCACAGGCAGGACAGGTCCCGCTCGACGGCCACCGGATCCTGCGCCGTCGTCCAGCCCAGGCGCCGCGACAGACGACCAACGTGCGTGTCCACGGTGATCGCCGGCACGCCGAAGGCATTGCCGAGCACAACATTGGCGGTCTTGCGCCCCACCCCGGGAAGGGCGACCAGTGCATCCCGCCGTGCCGGCACCGCACCGCCGTGCTCTGCCACCAGGTCTGAGCCCAGGGCGATCAGCCTGGCGGCGCGGGTGCGCTGCATGCCCAGCGGCCGCAGTCTCTCCTCCAGGTCCGCCCGTTCGGCGGCCGCCAGCGCGGCAGCATCCGGGTAGCGGGCGAACAGGCCCGGGGTGATGGTGTTGACGCGCGCGTCGGTGGTCTGCGCCGACAGGACCGTGGCCACCAGCAGCTGGAACGGGGTGTCATGATCCAGGGTGCAGCCGGCATCCGGATACAGGCGCGCGAGTTCGTCGTCGACGGCCGCGGCCCGCTGCGCGGCCGCGGCGGGGTCCTCGATGATGGCCCCGCAGTCCGGCATACCCGGCTCGTGAGCAGTTTGACCTGGCACACAGTCAGACTACAATGCACGTCGGCGTGCCACAGGTCACAAGCCATGGCTAGGATATGACGTAAGAGGCCCCGCTCCATTCCCGGGCCCGCCAGACGACACCACAGGAGGACCTTCGTGGAAGACAGCATCATCTCCAGAATTCCGCTCTTCGAGGGCATGACTCCGGAGGAGCGGGAGGAACTGCGCAACATGATGACGCAGACCACCCTGCGCCGCGGCGAGATCCTCTTCAATGAGGGAGACCCCGGCGACCGCCTCTACATTCTGCTCTCCGGCAAGATCAAGCTCGGCCACGCCTCGGCCGACGGGCGGGAGAACCTCCTGGCAGTGCTAGGCCCCGGCGAGGTAGTCGGTGAGCTGACGCTCTTCGACCCGGGCCCGCGGTCCACCACGGCCACCGCGGTCGCCCCCACCGACCTGCTGGCGCTCGAGCACACCCAGCTCATGAGCTTCATCGAGACGCACCCGACCCTGGCCAAGGACATGCTGCGCGCACTGGCGCAGCGACTGCGCCGCACCAACACGGCGCTGGCGGACCTGGTCTTCTCCGACGTGCCCGGCCGCGTCGCCAAGGCCCTGCTGGACCTCGCGGACCGCTTCGGCTCATCCACGGAGGACGGCGTGCACGTCCCGCACGACCTCACGCAGGAGGAGCTCGCCCAGCTGGTCGGCGCCTCCCGCGAGACGGTCAACAAGTCGCTGGCCGAGTTCGTATCCCGCGGCTGGATCCGCCTGGAGGGCCGCGCCGTCACCCTGCTCGACGTCGACCGCCTGCGTCGACGCGCCCGCTGACGGCCGCGGCTGAGCAGCCGCATCCCGCCTTCCCACAGGCGCGAACGCCGAAGCCGACACCACGTAGGTGTCGGCTTCGGCGTTCGTGCCTCCCAGCCTGTGTCGAGCCCGCCCTGTGCGGAGCCCTCAGGCCAGCGGACGCTTGAGGTAGGCGACCAGGTTGTCCGAGCCGGACGGACCGGGAACCACCTGCACGAGCTCCCAGCCGTCAGCGCCCCACTGATCGAGGATCTGCTTGGTGGCGTGGACGAGCAGGGGGATGGTCGCGTACTCCCACCGGGTCATGCCCGGGGCGTTACTGCTTGATTCACTCATGCCCAGAGCCTATGGGCCCGCGCCCCGCGGAGTAAGCCCACCGGGGACCTTGGCGGCAAGATCACCCGCATCGGCGAAGAGCCGCCCTCCACGCGCGAGTCACACCTGGAGGACGCCGAGGACTCGGCACACCCCGGCCGCCGTCGGCAGCAGGCTCAGCGCACGCGGGCGAGAATGCGAGGCGCCCGGCGGGCGTGGATCTCGGCGACGAGCTCGTCATCCTCGCGGCGCAGCCACTCGCTCCAGTCGGTCACCTCGGGGAACCGCCGCAGCAGGGCCCGCCGCTCACGCTCCGTGAGCCCTCCCCACACGCCGAAGCTGAGCTCGGAGTCCAGCGCCTCCGCCAGGCACTCCATCCGCACCGGGCAGGTGAAGCACAGCGAACGGGCGTCGCGCTGCTCGGCACCTTTTCCGAAGAGCCGGTCCGGCGGGACGCTTGCACACGCCGCACGGGCCGCCCAGGTCTGGTCGCTCGTCATTTCTCACTCCCCTGCCTCAACAGCCAACTACAATGTCAGCCGCATCACACCTAGACGGTATGCCAACCGATGGTCATTTGCCAAATCGGTCTCTCTCACCGGTCTCAGCCGACGGCGAATGCCCCTCCCCGCACCACCTGACACGCGCTCGGCCAGGCCGCACGCACCGCGGCGGTACACCTGGCCCGTAGACGCGCCCGGCCAGGCCGCACGGCGGCGCGCCTGGACCAGCCATCGCACCTGACGCCGCACCGGACGCCGGCGCCTCCTAGGTGTTTTCCAGCCGGATAGCGTCGTGGCCCACTGCGCCGGGAGGGCATTTGGCCGTAGTGTGGGCACATGTCGAAGTCTTCCTCCCGCGGCAGGTCGCTATCCTCCCCCGCCCAGGTCGTGGCGATGCTGCTGGTGTTCCTGCTCCTGTCCGGCGCGGGCGGGGTGCTCGCGGCCGGATTCGCTATGCCCGCGGTCGGGGTCGCCTCCGCCGTCACCAAGGCCTCGGCCCAGATGTTCGACGAGCTCCCCGAAGACTTCAACATCCTCGAGCCCAGCCAGGTGTCGGTCATCAAGGCCTCCGACGGCACCCAGATCGCCCAGTTCTATGCCGAGAACCGCATCGTCGTCTCCCTGGATGACATCTCCCAGAACATGCAGAACGCCATCGTGGCCGTGGAGGACCAGCGCTTCTACCAGCACAAGGGCGTAGACCCCACGGGCATCGTCCGGGCGGTCGTCTCCAACGCCAGCGGTGGCTCCCAGGGCGCCTCCACCCTCACGCAGCAGTACGTCCGCAACATCCTCATTGAGGCGGGCCTGCAGAACGACGACGACGCCGCGGTGGCGGCCGCGCAGGCACGTACTGCCACCCGCAAGTTGCGTGAGATCAAGTACGCGCTCACCGTCGAGCAGAAGTACTCCAAGCAGCAGATCCTCGAGGGCTACCTCAACATCGCCTCCTTCGGCCCCTCCACCTACGGCGTGGAGGCTTCCGCACAGCACTACTTCTCCCACTCCGCCAAGGACCTGTCGGTACCCGAGGCCGCACTGCTGGCCGGCCTGACCAACGCCCCCGGCATGTACGACCCCGTCCAGTACCCGGACAGCGCGAAGCAGCGGATGGACTGGGTACTGCAGAAGATGTACGAGGAGGAGTTCATCACCGCCGAGGAGTACCAGGCCGCCAAGGACACCCAGATCGCGGACCTGCTGAAGGTAACCGACTCGGTGGGGGGCTGCGGGGCCGCCGGCTCGGCCGCCTACTTCTGCGAATACGTGGTCGGTGAGATCGAGAACTCCGACATCTACGGCACCTCCCCGACCGAGCGGCGCAAGCTCCTGCTGCGCGGCGGCCTGGAGATCACCACCACGCTGGACACCACCAAGCAGGCTGCCGCAGACGCCACGATCCAGGCCTACGTGCCCACCGGCGACCCCTCCAACGTCAAGTCCGCGCTGGTGTCGGTCGAGCCGGGCACCGGCCGGATCGTGGCCATGGCCCAGAACACCAACTACGGCGATGCCACCGGTTCCGATCCCACCGCCACCCAGATCTCCTACTCGGCGGACTACCTGCACGGAGGCATGGAGGCCAACGGCTTCCAGCCGGGATCGGCCTTCAAGACCTTCGCCCTGGCCCAGTGGTACCAGGAGGGGCGCTCCGGCTACACGGTCACCAACACCACGCCGCGCACCTTCGGCTCCTATGAGTGGAACATCTCCTGCGAGCCCGACCTCCACCCCGAGCCCTGGGCGCCGGAGAACGCCAATCCCGGTGAGAACGGCCGCCATTCGGTGGTGGACAACACCGCCCTGTCGATCAACGTGGGCTACGCGGAGATGCTGGCGCAGATGGACGTGTGCTCCGTGACCCAGCTGGCGGCCGATATGGGCGTGACCAAGGCCGATGGCGACCCGGTGGACCCGTACCCGTCGGTAGTGCTGGGCGGCACCGAGACCACGCCGTTGGCCATGGCCAACGCCTACGCGACCTTCGCCGCCCACGGCGTGTACTGCACGCCCGTCGCCATCGACTCGATCACCGATGCCGACGGCAATGAGATGAGCACGCCGTCGGCCGGCTGCAAGCAGGTCATGAGCTCGACTGCGGCCGACCAGGTGACCATCACGCTTCAGTCGGTGATGACCAGCAAGGGCACCGGCACGGCGGCCGCCCTGAGTGGCCGCCCGGCGGCCGGGAAGACTGGCACCACCGACAGGATGGACAACGCCTGGTTCGTCGGCTACACCCCGCAGCTGGCCACCGCCATCTGGGCCGGGCACTCCGACGGCTACTACGCGATGAACCAGCAGTACATCGGCGGGCGCTACTACGCCACCATGTACGGCGCCGACATGCCCGCACCCATGTTCAAGTCCTACATGGACGCCGCCCTGGCCGGCGAGCCCGTCGAGGGCTTCAACCAGGTGAGCCTCGGCTCCGGTGCGCCGAGCTCCTCCAACAACAACTCCGGTGACTCCGCGCAGACGCATCAGACGTCGGCGGACAGTCGGCAGAACCAGCAGGACGGCAGCGCAGACGACTCGCGCGACGACGCGGACCACAACACCAATGACGACGCCGATGACGAGGACTGAAATGCCCCCGGCACGCACCGCCCTGCTCGGTGCCCTGACCGTCGGCGTCGGCCTGCTCGGGTATGCGGTGATTGAGGCGCGCATGCCGGTGCTGCGTCGCATTGACGTGCCCGTGCTGGCCTCCGGCGAGCGCCCGCTGACGATCCTGCACCTGGCCGACCTGCACCTGACCGACCGCACCGAAGCCCGCGTGGAATGGGTGCGGAGGCTCGCAGACACCCACCCCGACGTCGTCGTCAATACGGGCGATAACCTCTCCTTCGCCAGCGGACTGGAGCCACTCGCACGGGCCCTGGAGCCGTTCCTGCATCTGCCCGGGGCGTTCGTCATGGGCGATCACGACTACCGCAGCACCGTGTTCAAGCTACCCACCCGCTACCTGCGCCGGGATCCGCGCTCCGGGGACGACCCCGAGCAGGAGGCCGCCGTCGAGGAGCTCCCCTGGCGGGAGGTGCGCGACCTGCAGGCCGGCGGCGGCTGGACCGATCTCACCAACAGGCGGGGCACGCTCACGGTCGGCGACCGCCGTATCGGCATGGTCGGTGTGGACGACCCGCACGTGGACCGGGATGTCTTCCCCGCGCCGGCCCCGGCGGTCGACGACGACGCGGTGCGCGACCGTGCCGGCCGCGCCCTGCGGCTCGGGCTGATGCACGCCCCCTACCGGCGCGTGCTGGACGCCATGGCGGGCGACGGTGTCGGGCTCGCATTTGCCGGGCACACCCATGGCGGGCAGTTGTGTCTGCCCGGGTATGGCGCCCTGGTGACCAACTGCGACCTCAACCGGGGCCGCGCCTCGGGCCTGTCCCGCTGGCCGGACACCCGCCCCGGGGAGCGGGACGCCGACCGCATGTTCCTGCACGTGTCCGCCGGCCTGGGCACCAGCCCGTACACGCCTGTCCGTGTGGCGTGCCGTCCGGAGGCGACGCTCCTGACGCTGCGGCCCGCAGACTGAGACCGGCTCCGCCGACACGGCAGCCGACTTGCCCGATCGGCCGAACCGGGCGCCCGCCGGCCTCAGCGCGCCGCACGTGGAGAACCCTGGGCCGCCTGACGGCCTTGGCGGAAGCTGCTGGACCGTTGTACCGCCGCTCTTGCCACTCCGCCGCGCAACAGGTGACCTACCCCTCAGGGACACGATTTCCCACACCGCGGGAACGACGGTTATAGTCATCTCGCACACGGGGTGTGGCGCAGTTTGGTAGCGCGCTTCGTTCGGGACGAAGAGGTCGTGGGTTCAAATCCCGCCACCCCGACGACGAGGACGCCCGCGAGCTTGCTCGTGAGGCGTCTGAGGAGGAAGGGGCAACAGGCCGCCAGGCCGAATACCCCGACGACGAGGACGCCCGCGAGCTTGCTCGTGAGGCGTCTGAGGAGGAAGGGGCAACAAGGCCGCCAGGCCGAATACCCCGACAATATGAAGGTCCATGAGTTCGCTCATGGACCTTCTTGGTGTACGAGGCGAGGGGCGCCGACCTGTCCGCCTGCAACAGCCCGCCGCTGGCGCCGAAGCCCGTGCACGTCGGCACACAGTCTCCGGCACCCGTTGGACCGCTTACGCCCCGTTGGACCGCTTACGCCCCGATGGACCGCTTACGCCCCGATGGACCGCTGTAACCAGCGGCTACGGCGGTCCAACGGGAGAACAGGGGTCCAACGGGAGAACAGGGGTCCAACGGGGGCACAGGGGTCCAACGGGGGAACGGCGGTCCAACCGGCAGGCTCAACGGCCACGCACTTCGAAACGAGCCGCCCCGTTTGTGGCGCGGTCTTGGCGTCCGCGGCGGGCGTACCCGCGCCGAGTGCCTGCGCACGTGTACTACTCTGGTAGCGACGTCGGGCCGCGACGGGCCCCGGGCTCCAACATAAGCCGCCGCGAGCGGCCATCGCGCCGACTGGCGCTCTCCGGCCCGGCGTCCCAACACCCTGTTCTCCACGTCGCCGCAGTCGGCTCCCCGCAGCCAGGGCGACAGGTGAGTCAGCGTCCCTCAGACAGCATTGGACGCTGCTTCTCAATGGCAACGGCGCGGATCTTGCCGCGCGGCCGACGCGCCATGTGGACCACCATGATCTCCCCCGTCTTCAGCCACGGATCCTGGTCCGGCACCGAGCGCAGGAGCTTGCCGGGCGCGTAATCAGAGATGGCCTCCATGACGCTGGGAAGCACCGGGCGGTGAGTACACACGGCGACCGGTACGTCGCGGCGCCGCAGCACCTTGGAGACCACCTTGCGGGCCGCCTTCGGCTTGGCCGCATGGGCGGACTCCGTCAGCGCCGGCTCGGTCACCAGCTCCAGGCCCGCCGCCCGCGTGTACGGGGCGACCGTGTCGTAGCAGCGCCGCCACGGGCTGGTGATCACCTGGGCGACGCCGTAGGCGGCCAGCACCGGCACCAGTGCGCGAGCGCGTACCTCCCCCTGGTCCTTGGTCAGCGGGCGTGTGGCCTCATCCGTCTCCGCATCCCTCTCCTTGGGGCGGTTCCACACCGAGCGCTTGACGGCACGGGCGTGGCGCACCAGTACGAAGGTCCAGGTGTCGAGCTTGCCGTCCTCCCACAGGTCCACCAGGGATCCCAGCAGGTCACGGTCAGCCGGGTGAGTGAGCAGCGTGCGGGCCTTCTTCGAACGCACCCACTCGACGTCGTCGATCTCCGCCGCGTCGGCCGGGGCCACCGGAATGCGGGCACGCAGGGCCGGTGAGTCGTCCGGCAGCTCGCGGGCCGCCCAGTACCGGACCTCCTTGCGTGCGCCGTCGGGCAGGCGGTAGCGGACCGTGTCCAGAGGCTGCCCCAAGGCAACCTGAATACCAGTCTCCTCAGCGATCTCTCGCACCGCGCAGGTACGCACCGACTCCCCCGGCTCCACCTTGCCCTTGGGGAAGGACCAGTCGTCGTAGCGGGGACGATGCACCAGGAGGACCTCCAGGTGGCCGTTCGCCTCCCGCCACACCAGGGCGCCGGCAGCCCGAACGGTGGGCTTAGCGTTGGACTTGTCTGCCATCTCCGTTGCTTTCCGCCTGTCAGTGCCCACCCCGCAGGCGCGAGCGCGCCCAGGTCATCAGCGTCGTCTGGATGTCCTCGAGCCGGTTGCCCTCGGCATCGCGAGTGTGCCGGGTCCAGGTTCCATCGGGGTTGAGCCACCAGGAGGAGACCGCGTCGCTGGCCGCGTGCGTGACGAGCCACTCCAACTGGCCGACCATAACGGGATCGGTGATGCGCACAAGCGCCTCCACCCGCCGGTCGAGGTTACGGTGCATCAGGTCGGCCGAGCCGATGAACAGGTCGGTTTCGCCGTCGTTGCAGAAGGCGTAAATGCGGGAGTGCTCCAGGTAGCGCCCCAGGATGGAACGGACCCGAATGTGCTCGCTCAGCCCGGGGACGCCGGCCCGCAGCCCGCAGATGCCGCGCACCACGATGTCGACGTCGACGCCGGCCCGGCTGGCCCGGTACAAGGCGTCGATGCAGGCCTCATCAATGATCGAGTTGACCTTGATGCGGATCCAGGCGGGCTTGCCGGCCCGCTTGTTCGCAATCTCCCGCTCAATGCGCTCAATGAGCCCATCTCGCACCGTGCGCGGAGCCACCAGCAGGCGGCGGAAGCGGGCGCGTGGCGCGTAGCCGGAGAGCTGGTTGAACAGGGCCGTCAGGTCCTGGGCGACGTCCCGGTCGCAGGTGAGCAGGCCCAGGTCCTCGTATCCGCGGGCGGTCTTGGGGTGGTAGTTGCCGGTGCCGACGTGGCAGTAGCGGCGCAGCCCGTCGGACTCCTGGCGCACCACCAGCAGCAGCTTGCAGTGGGTCTTGAGCCCAACCATGCCGTAGACGACGTGCACGCCGGCGCGCTCGAGCTTGCGAGCCCAGGAGATGTTGTTCTCCTCATCGAAGCGGGCCTTGATCTCCACGATCGCCACCACCTGCTTGCCGGCCTCCGCAGCCTCGATGAGGGCGTCCACGATCGGGGAGTCCCCACTGGTGCGGTACAGGGTCTGCTTGATGGCCAGCACCTTGGGGTCGGCGGCAGCCTGGGAGACGAACTCCTGCACGGAGGTGGAGAAGGAGTCGTACGGGTGGTGCAGCAGCACGTCATGCTCGCGCATGGCGGCGAAGATGTCCCCGGGCGTGCTGGACTCCTGGGGGGCGAGCCCGGCTGCGGTGACCGGCACGAATCGCGGGTACTTCAGCTCCGGAATGTCCAGATCGTGCAGCTGATTGAGGCTGGTCAGGTCCAGCGGCGCAGGCAGCTCGAACACGTCGTCGTCGTGCAGGTTCAGGGCGCGCACCAGGTAGCGGCGCACGAACGGGCTGATGGTGTCCTCCACCTCCAGGCGCACGCTCGCCCCGAAGCGACGGCGCTCAAGCTCCTTCTCCATGGCCTTGAGCAGGTTCTCGGCGTCGTCCTCCTCCACCTCCAGGTTCTCGTTGCGGGTCACCCGGAAGAGGTGGTGCTCGAGGATGTCCATGCCCGGGAAGAGGTGGTCCAGGTGCTGGGCGATGACGATCTCGATCGGGATGAAGGCGGTGCCCGCCCGCTTGTTCTTGGGGTCCAGCTCCCGCCCGGGCACCGTGATCAGGCGTGGCAGCGACTGCGGCACCTTTACCCGGGCGAAGTGCTCCTTCCCGGACCGCGGGTTGCGCAGCAGCACCGCCAGGTTCAACGACAGGCCGGAGATGTACGGGAAGGGGTGCGAGGGATCCACGGCCAGCGGCGTGAGCACCGGGAAGATCTGGTGGCGGAAGTAGCGGGTGATCTTCTCCGCCTGCTCGGAGGTCAGCTGATCCCACGTGAGGATCTCGATGTTGTGCTCGGCGAGCTTGGGGCGGATGTCCTCCTGGAACAGGGCGGCCTGACGGGCCGTGAGCTCCTTGGCACGCTCGGTGATGGCGGCCACCACCTGGTGCGCATCCAGCCCGGAGGCGCGCACCGGGGTGATACCGGCCTTGATGCGGCGCATCAGCCCGGCCACGCGCACCATGTAGAACTCGTCAAGGTTGGAGGAGAAGATCGCGGCGAACCAGGCGCGCTCCAGCAGCTGGAGATCCTGGTCCTCCGCCTGCTCCAGGACACGCTGGTTGAAGTCAAGCCAGGTCAGCTCCCGATCCGCAAAACGTTCCGTGAACGAGTCCAGGGGCGGCAGGTCCGCCTCCGGGTCAATATCGGTCTGCGGGTCGGCGTCGGCCTCCAGCTCGGCGTCGGCCTCCAGCTCGACGGCGGCCTCCAGCTCGGCGGCGGCCTCCGCGCCCGGGCCCGCGTCGGCACCCGCCGCGGAGTTCACAGCCGCATCCCCATCCGCCTGCGAGGGCACGACCTCGCCCGGGTCGGCATCAGGCTGGGGCGCGGACGCCCCGGCGTCCAGGACCTCGGTGTGCCCGTTGGCGTCGGCAGGCGCGGCAGGGGCTACCCCGGATGCGCCATTGGCGGCGGCCGCGTCGGAGGCCTCCTCGTCGAAGTCCTCATCCTCGTACTGGGGACCGGCGTCGTCTTCAACGAAGTCACGCGGGTCGGCAGCCTCGATGACGTGGTCCTCAATGACCTCCTGATCGGTCGGTTCAGTGGTCGAGGCTGCAGCGGCTGCTAAGTCGGCGGAGGGCGCGGATGTCTCCCCCGCCTCCTCTGAAAGGATCGACGCGGGGCCCGGGGCGGCGGCATGGCGGGCCTGCGCACGGGCCCAGCCGCCGAGGAAGGAGGCCAGTGGCGCCGAGGTCGTTGAGGGGGTCGCTTCGGAGTCGGGCGTCGTCATGGGTGAATCGTCCCACGTCCCGGCCGCGAGCGAACAGTGAACCGCGCCAACTGACCCTGGGAGCGCGACCCCGGCTGCCCTCAAGGGCCCTCAGGGGCCTCAGCAACCCCGACGGCGAACGTGGCTCCCGGCACCGCGGCTCACCCGCGCGCGCGACCATTCCGACGAACGACAGGAACCCGACAGCGGCAGCGGGGCTCACCCACGCGTGCGCGAACGTTCACTCCAGCAATCCCGCACCGGCCCGCTTCGCCGCATCGGCGAGCTCCTCGGCGGTAGCCAGCAGGGCCGAGTCTCGGCGGGTGACCCGATGAGCGAGCTCGTCGGCGTCGTCGTCGATCCAAGTGGGACTGGAGCCGGCCGCCAGGGCACGCAGGAACCCGGCCGTAACCGTCAGCACGGGCGCGAGCGCCGGCACTGAGCCGTCCCTGCGGCCGGCAAGGACGTCGTCGATCGCGGCACGGACCTGCTGCGGCGACGGGACGCGACGAGCATCCTTCAGGGCCGCATCAAGGCGGGCGAGGGCGGCAGCCCCCTCCGGCTCGCTCGCGGCAGCCGCCAAGTCCACGACGGTCGCGTACCGTCGCTCCACCAGCTCCAGGTCACGTCGAATCCACTCGCGCACCAGGAACAGCCGCCAAAGCGCGCCCGGAAGCGTAGTGGCAGGCGAGTCAGCCCACAGCTCGGCGACGGCGTCCACCCCGTGAGTGGCCACGGCCGCGACGACGCCGTCACGGGTGATCCGCTCAACCGAGGCATCGGCGTCAACGTCTTCGTCCGGAAAGCCGCCGACAAGTGCCTGCGCGGCGCGGTGGGCGAGCTCGGAGGCGACGGCAGTGTCGACGCCTCCCTCGATGTTCTCGGCGGCCTCGGGGTCGAGTCGTGCCGGGCGGTGAAACTGACGGGCCATAGGAACTCCTAGCGATTCCGAGTGAGTCCCGCGCGCTGGCGGTGTCCGGCGTCCATTGTCGCGCACGGACGGGGCGCGTGCACGGATGCGGGGCGCGTGCACGGATGCGGGGCCGACGCGGACAGGGCCAGCGCAGATGGGACGCGCGCGGACGGGGCCGACGCAGATGGGACGCGCCCGGACCTCCGATCCACGTGGATGCCTGCATACGGCGATCGACTATGCTGGCGACGCCGACGGCGTCCGAGATCTACTCCCGGCCCGCGGTGCGCCCCTCTAGCTCAGTTGGTCAGAGCTGCGGACTTTTAATCCGAAGGTCGTGGGTTCGAGCCCCACGGGGGGCACCTCACGCCGGGCCGGCACGAAGGGGGCCGGCTGCCACCCGTCCGCCGTGCGGGTCGGGTAGAGGTCGGCGACGTCTACGCCGCAGGCCGCCGCCGTGACGGCGAGATCGCCGGCGGTCCAGCGGACCTTGCCGCGCAGCCGGTTGGAGACGCTCTGACCGGGCACGCCGAGCATCTGCCCGAGCTGCGCGCGCGTGAGACCGTACCGTGCAGGAGCGCGGCCACCGAGTATCGCCGGAGTTGTGCGGCGGCAACGATCCTGTGGCGCGGGGCAGGACCGCGCATCAACCCGGCCGCCCTTATCGGTGACGGTCAGGGCGTTCGCAACGGTATCAACGGCCTCGCCGCGAACCTCGGTGGACTCGTGCACGCGTAACCCCTGACACGCGACCAGGTGGATCACCGCCCTCGCGCCTGGGTGCAGGTCCGGAGAGAAAACGCGGTCCAGGAGGGCGGGAAGACAATGCTCCAGGCGAGGAGGGCGGGAGGATTAGGGCGTGTTATGTAAGTCGTTTGAGCCAGTGGTCGATGCTGGCGATGTGGGTGGTGGCTTGGTAGCGGACGGCGAGCTTGTCGTACCTGGTGGCCATGGCGCGGTTCTGCTTGAGCTGGCCGAAGCACCGCTCCACGGCGTTGCGGTCCTTGTAGGCCACGGGGTCGAAGGCGGGCGGTCTGCCCCCGGCGCTGCCGCGTCGGCGGCGGTTGTCGGCCTGGTCTGCCTTGATAGGGATGGTGGCCTTGATGTGGTGGTTGCGCAGCCAGTCCCGGTTCCCCTTTGAGGAGTAGGCCTTGTCGGCCAGCACCATCTGCGGCCTGGTGCGGGGCCGTCCACCGGCAGGACGCTGGACACATATCTTGTCTAGGACGGGGATCATCATCGGGCAGTCCGCGACCTGTCCGGCGGTCAGCACCCCGGCCAGCATGCCGCAGGCGGCGTCCACGGCGGCGTGAACCTTGGTCGACCAGCCACCCCGAGAGGTCCCCAGGGCGTGATCCTCGGGCTCCCCCTCCACCAGCTGGGGACTGTCCTTGCGCGCCCCAGCGGCATGCACATGCGCCCGACAGGTGGTCGAATCCACCGACACCCGCCAGCCGATCTTGCCGGCGGCGTCGGCCTGGGCGACAAGGGCGGACTCGATGCGCTCCCACACCCCATCGGTCTGCCAGGCCCGGTACAGGGCGCAGGGCCCTCCACCACGGCCCGTAGCGGGCCGGTACGTCACGCCAGGGCGCACCGACCCGGGTTCTCCACCGTACGGCGTTGATCATGTCCCGCAGCGGATACACGCGCGGCCTGCCACGAACAGGCGGGGCGGGCAGCAGGGGCTCGAGCAGCCCCCACTGAGCATCGGTCAGGTCATGACGAGCGGCAGCGTCTATACTCAACGGTCGAGGCCTTTGGCAGTGTCACGGTTTGTTCTCACACCACCCGTGATACCCCAAAGGCCTCCCCCCATCCCGCACACCACGCCGACCACCCCACCCGACTAACGCAACACGCCCTAGGGGCTCTTCCGGTTTGAGGGTGGGGCTCGGGGAGTGCGGGTGGGCAGGCGCGGGTGGCGTTGGCGTCGGGCGGTGGATGGTTGGCGGGTGGTTAGGGTCCGGCCGGGTGGGTACTCCCGGGGGCGGCGCACGCTCAGCCATCTCACCGCCCTGACCGGACAGCGAGTTTTGCCCGGTATTTCAACGTTCTTGGTTTTGGGTCGAAGGAGGCCGGTCGGCTCCCACGTGCGCCGCAGGGGTCGGCGCACGTAGGAGCCGACCGCACCGTTCACCGCTTGAGGTGTTTTCCGCATGATTCCGCCAAATCCCTAAAACAGCGCCACAACTGAGCGTGCGGCGCGCTCGTCGCCGGGCCCACCCGCGCACAGGTCCGGCTCCCGGCACTTGGGAACACGGCAGCGGGAACAGCCCGAGGCCGCACAGGCGGTGCACCCACGGTTGCGAACGAGCCACCGGCACCAGCACGGCCAGCACCACTCCCGCCGAACCTGGAACATCCACTGCGGCCTACGCCCAGGATCGGCCCACCAAAACCACCCCACACCCCCAAAGCGGAAGCGCCGGATTAGGGGCTCTTCCGGTTTGTGGGTGTGTTGGGCTGGGGGTTTGTGTGTTGACGCGGCGGTTCGTACCTTTGCGTGAGGGTTCGTATGTTCTGGTCGGCGATTCGTACTTTCTTGCGACGGTTCGTACGGTAGGGGTACGTAGCGTCGCCGGAAGTGCCGAATCGTTGGTGCCAAGTGCCGAACCGTCACGCGAAGTGCCGAACCGTCATCCGGTGCGCGCGGGCGAACACGCCAGGCCCGCACCCCGAGCGCTCACGCCTGCGCCCGGGGCCTGGCGAGTAGGGCACCAAGACCGCCGCCGTGCGTCGTCAATGGCGGCAGCCCCGGTCCAGCACCCAGATGACCCCAACGGCCCCGACGAATCAGCGCAAGCCAGCACCACCCACCGACAACAACCTCACCAACCCGGCAACGACCACCCCCACCGCAGCCCCGACCCCAACCACCACACCCACAAACCGGAAGAGCCCGATTAGGCCCCAGTCCATGAGGGCGCGGAAGACAGGCCGCGGGCAGCTCAGCTCGCCTCTGCATTCGGCCGGCCCGCGCCCGGCCTGCCCGGGCCCAGCCGATGCGACCACTCTCACGATTCCGCCGTCCTAGCCCGCGCCCGGCCTGCCCGGGCCGAGCAGCAGCACCACCGACATCGCCGCCGCCAGCAACCCGAGCGGGAATAGGAACAGCGGCACCGAGCCGACGCCGTCCGTAATGTGTATCTCGGCAACGCCCTCCAGAAGAATCAACGAGAACTCGCCCAGCAGCACCCCACCCATATTGGCGAGAACAACAATGATGCGCCTCATCATCACCGCTCCTCCACTCTTAACCAACGGCCGCCATAATCCGCTAACCCCACGCCGCGCACACCGATCCCCACTCGCCTGCCGCCATTCGGCGTAGGCACGCATGCAACCCGGCCTCACAAACACGTCTCCCGGTGGAACTCGGCCCACAATACCAACCGGCGGACCTGCAAGCTCGATTCGGATAGCACCCCTAAACAGTCAGCAAGAGGCATTTCATCACTCTGCGCGACGGTCTCCGCAGCGAGGGCGAGGGGCGTGGCGGGGCACCAATCGAGCGCCCCACCACGCCCGATACTCACCGTCTACGAGCGATGGCTAGGTAGGCGTAGATCGCGATCATGGCGGCAATCACCGAGAGAATCCAACGGATCCAGTCGATGCCGGGAGTGTCCGCCACCCCGAGCATGCCCGCCAACCAGCCCCCGACGAATGCGCCCAACGCCCCCAGGACGATCGTCCAGAGAATCGACAGGTTCTGGTCACCCCTCATGATCAGCCTCGCCAGAGCACCGATGATGCCGCCGAAGACGATCATTCCAATGAGCTCACCCATGACATGTTTCCCTTCATGTAGCGCAGAACATTGCACTCAACGCCTAAGGCAACGCGTGGAGCACCGGAGCCCTAAACGTCTGACAGCAAGATACACCACCGGATTTCGTCTGTGAGACCACTCTCAGCAGGACACCATAAAGCAACAGCAACCCCATACAACTCCGGCCATACTCTCAGCCGCCTCCAGCCCCGCACCCAGCACCCTCCCGCATTCCCGGGCGCAGCTCAATGAACCCTGAATGCGAACAGCGCAAGCGGCCTTCCGATTTGAGGCGCGACAATGGCGGTTCATGTGTAGCCCGGGTTGTATGGATCCATGCGGTCCGGTCGGCCGGCCCACGCCCGGCGTAACTGCCCGCCTCTACTCGGAGCTCAACGCGGCGCCCCGCGTTCGGGGCCTGCACCCGCGGTCGAAGTGCATGCCTGGAGTGCCGGTGCGCGTCAGGACCCCACGCGGGCGCGCCTGCTACGCCACTTGAGCGCCCGCACCCACGGAATCGGCCGACTACAGCACCGCGGCCGCAACCAGCACCACGGGCACGAACCCCGCCGTCGTCAGCAGTACGGCGTCGCGGGCCAGCGGCTTGGCCACCCCGTAGCGGGAGGCGTACATGAACACGTTCTGCGCCGTCGGCAATGACGCCGTCGTCACCGGCATCAGCAGGGCGGTGCCGTGCAGCCCGGCCACCAGCCCCAGTCCTACGGCCAAGCCGGGTACGACCAACAGCTTCCAAGCCACTGCCCAGCGCAGGGCCCGACGGCTGGAGGCGTCATGGACCGGCTCTGCGGGAACCGCGACGCCGCTCACGACCGCACCGCCGCCACGCGCCCGGCGCTGCGCGGCCAAGGCTGACGGCGGTCGCATACGGGTGGCCGCCAGGCTCATGCCCAGTGACATCATCATCAGCGGCACGGCGATCCGCCCCAGCGTGTGGAGTAACTCGGCAAGGTGCCCACGCAGGGCGGCGTCCAGGTCGAAGCCGCTGACGTTGCCCAGTACGCCCACCAGCACGGCCAGCACCAGCGGATTACGCAGGGGAATGGTGTACGTGGCGAATCGCGAGGGACTTCCGCGGCGGGTGATCGCGTCGAGGACGGTGAAGGTGATCGGAGTGAGCACCAGCAGCTGCAGCAGCAGGATCGGGGCAACCGCGGTGGCGTCGCCAAGCACGAGCACCAGCACGGGAATGCCGAGGTTGGCGGCATTGACGTAGCCGGAGGCGAGCGCCCCGATCATCGACTCGGCGGCCTCCCGATGCAGGACGAGTCTTTGCATGCACCAGGCGGTACCGATTCCCAGTAGCTCGGCCACGACGGCCACCGCGGTGCCGCGCGAGGCGACCGCGGCCAGGTCCGCGCCCGCGAGCGTGGTGACCAGCAGTGCGGGCGTGGCGGCGTAGAAGCACACGCGGGTCAAAACGGTGTCGGACCCGACCGGCACGGCACCGGCGCGCACCAGGAGCCAGCCCACGGCGATGACGACGGCGAAGACCGCCAGGCCACCGACGACATCAGCCACGGCTGGGTTCCTCCTGCCTGCTTGTGGAGCCGTACTCAGTCGGTCGGCTCGAGGTCGACCCAGGTTCCGGCGTGGTCGGAGACCACGAAGGAACGGGTCCCGCCGCCGACTGCCCGCAGCAGTGGCGCCCTGCGCGCATCCGCGTCCCCCGTGGTCACGCCCTCACCCCCGGCGGGCGGCGGCAGGGCGCCGTCGGCGTCGGCGGGCCCGGAATCGGTCAGAAAGTGGTCGATGCGACGGACCGGGCTCGCGGCGGGGAACGTGGGGCCCTCCCCGAGCAGCCTGCCGACGCCGACTGCGGACACCTGCTCGGTGGGCAGGTTGAAGTCGCCGGCGAGCAGACGGGGGCCGGGCAGTGCCGCCAGCGCATCCCAGGCCGCGGCGAGCTGCCTTGCGGCGGTGTCGGCGCGGGTGGCCAGGTGGGTGGCGCCCAGGCTGATTCCGGCGGCTCCGGGCAGAACCGTTTCCGGCAGCCCTATGCGGGCTACCAGCAGGTTACGGGCGGTGGCGGTGAAGACCCGGTATGAGCGCGGGTCGACGGCGCTGCCGCCGCGGCGCACAACGCTTGCGGGCCCGCGCCCCAGACGCATGAGCCGATGGCTGTTGATCGGGTACCGCGACAGCAGGGCGTTCCCGAAGCCCGCCGGCCCCAGGCCGAGCAGGGCACGCGCGGGGCCGAGGACGTCGTCGCCGGTTCCGGCCAGTGCCGCTCGGCGTGGGCGCCGCCGCAGTCCCGCAACGGGGCCGGCCCAGGCGGCGGCAAAACGGTGGTGTCGCCATCCGAGCAGCTGGGCCAGCATCCCCGCCTGGTCCACCCGTCCGGAGCGGGCCTGGCCGAGGTCCACCTCCTGCAGGGCGACGACGTCGGGGGCGAGCTCGGCGATCTCCTCCGCCAAGGCCGCCAGCACGGCGCGGGCGGTGGCGGGGTCGTGGATATCGGCGCCGGCCAGCGACCCGCTGACGGCGGTCCCGTCGCCAGCGCCGGCGCCGGGCTGACCGTGTTGCAGGTTCAGAGTCAGCACACGCAGCACGTTGGGCCTCCTGTTGGCGCTATCGGTATCGAGCCGCGGCGCAGGCACTCCCCGGGCCGGGTCTAGGCCTCGGCGGAGTCCAGGTCGGGCTCGAAGCTCAGGCTAACGGAGTTCATGCAGTAGCGCTGGCCGGTAGGAGTGCTGGGGGCGTCGTCGAAGACGTGGCCGAGGTGGCTGTTGCAGGCGGCGCAGCGCACCTCGGTGCGCACCATGCCGTGGGACGTGTCCGTGGACAGCACGACGGCGTCGCTGCGGGACGGGTCGTAAAAGGACGGCCAGCCGCAGTGAGAGTCGAACTTGGTGGCGGAGCGGAACAGCTCGGCGCCGCAGCCCCGGCACCGGTAAATGCCCTCCCGGTTCTCGTCGAGCAGTTCCCCCGTGTAGGGGCGCTCGGTGCCGGCCTCGCGCAGCACGTGGTACTCCAGCGGGCTCAGGGCGGCCCGCCACTGGGCGTCGGTGCGCGCGATGGCGGCGGGGTCGAGGCGCGGACCAGAACTCGTGTTTTCGTTGGCGCTCATGGCGCCATACTGGCCCGGCCGCAGTGGGCCGACAACCCCGCACCGGCGTGCATAGTCTCACTTGAACAAGGCGTGTCAGCGGGAATACCACCGACGCTCGTCTAGCTCGGATCCCCCACACCCGACGGCCACCCACGCCCTCCTCTTTTTGCCCTTAGCCGCACGGCCCACACACGTATTAATTAGGGTTGACATACCTCGCTATGTTGGATAGCGTCGTTATTCAGCTGTGGAAGCTCATTGAGGAGAGGTCCGAGGTGATCGGCAGGGCCACGCACACGCGCCGGCCGGCACAGACCCGGCGGCGGACCCTGGCCGCCGCGCAAGAGGAGGAACACAGTCATGCTGGTCCACACCGCGATCGGAACACTCCGAGCCGAAAGGGTCGGCCCGACCAACACCCCGGTTTACCGCATCCTCGGCATCCCCTACGCCCACGCAGAGCGCTTCCGGGCGCCGGAGCCAGTGACAACCGACCCGGGCGACGGCGTCGTCAACTCCGGGCGCGGACAATGCTTCCCCCAGCGACTCATGCCGGGCTTCATGAACCTGTTCCTGCGTCATTTTCAGCTGCGCCCCGAATGGCAGCCGCGCCACGACATTCAGAGCGAGGACGCGCTGCGCGTTAACGTCTGGACCTCCGGTTCGGACACCCCCAAGCCGGTGCTCGTATTCATCCACGGCGGTGACTGCGGCTCGGGCACGCTCCCCATCTACGACGGCATCCACCTGGCCGCGCAGGGCATTGTGGTGGTCACCGTCACCTACCGGATCGGAGTGCTGGGACACCTGCACGTGGTCGACGGCGACCGGATCAGCTGCGACCGCGCCCTGCTGGACCAGCAGGCTGCGTTGCGCTGGATCAAGGACAACATCTCCGCCCTCGGCGGTGACCCCGAGCGGATCACCCTGATGGGCCACTGCGGCGGCGCCCAGTACGCCCTCTACCAGGCACTCAACCCGGATAACCGCTACCTGTTCCACCGTCTCATCCTGTGCAGCGGACAGCGCGCCACCCCGCAGCCGCTGGACCCCGACGCCGAGCGGGACGCATTCGCCCGCCTGCTGGCGGACAACCACCTGCGCGATTACCGGGAGTTGGCCGCCGCGCCGCTGAGCCGCTTGCTGCGGCTGGCACAGCCCACCATGACCCTGTCCACCACCATGGATCAGCCCTTCTTCAAGGTCGATCCGCGCGACGTACTGCGCGAGGGCGCTTTCCCGCACGTGCCGGTGCTGGTGGGCTCCACCAGCGACGAGTTCTCCATGATTGAGATCCCCATGTGGTATCGGCGCATGGGGATCGCCAAGACCCCGGAGGAGTTCGACCGCACCACCACGCGCCTATACGGCCGCTGGGCCGCCCCCATCGCCGACGCCCTGCGCCCGGAGTCCACGGACCTGCCGGATCTGCAGATCAAGATGATGGAGCTGCTGGTTTTTCACAGCGCGGCACTGAACCTGCTGGAACGACTATCGGCCCACACCACGGTCTACGGCTACCGCTTCGAGTACGTCCCGAACCTCTACCGGGGGCTGCGCGGCGCCTACCACGGCGCGGAAGTAGCGATCTTCTTCGGCAACCTGGATCGCATGCGCATCCCCATCACCGACGACAACCGCCGGGCGATGGCCGTCACGCAGCGGGACTGGCTCGGCTTCGTGAGGGACGGCGTCATGCCGCATCGGCCCGCCTTCGATGCGCAGGCGCGGATCACCCGCTACCGGGGCGACGGCGAGACGATCCCATTCCCGCACCTGGAGCTGCTGCGCGAACTGGAGGGGACCGATCTGGCCCAGCGGGTGGTGAACGCCTATATGAGTCGCCGTTGACATCGACTCCGCACAACACTGCGGTGGAAAAGGTCCATCGGTGCCCACTTTGACGCGCACCACTCCCTACGACCGCCGCGCCACTCGGCGTTTTCCTCCATATCAAGCGGTTTCCGCCAGCGGCCATATAGCGTCCCTCTGCCAAAATGGGCACCGATGGACATTATGGCGTCTTCAACGGTCAGTCGTCGGCCTCGTCGGCGTCCGTGCTGGACTTGCCGATGCCGAGCCGGCCGAGTTTGCCGCCCCTGTCGGGTGCGCCGGACTTGTCGGTGGCGGGCGGGTACGCGTCCAGGTAGGCCTGCTGCTCCTGGGTGGAGATGACGCCGGTCGCCTCCGCAGTGTCCGCCGCCGGGCGGGCGGGCGTGTCGGAACCGTCGGCGACGGCGCCGTCCCGCGCCGCATCCCGGGCCAGGATGCGGCGGCGGCGCACCTTGTCCCTCCGCGAGCGGCGGAGCTTCGCCCGCCCCTTGGCGACGGCGCGCAGGCGGGCGGCCTCGATCGGGTCGTCCGCTATGGGGCGCTGCACGGCCGTGGCCTCCCCCACCGCCTCGACGCCGTCGGCGTTCGGCTTTTGCAGGGTGACGAGCTCCTCGGCCAGGCGGGCGACCTTCTCCGGAGTGGGATCGTGGGCGACGTCGACGTGGTCGACCTCCACACGGGTGCGCGGCAGCGCGTAGGGGGCCTCCCGCTGCAGCCAGGCGACGAGCTCCTCGCGCAACTGGCACTGCAGGGTGAAGACGTCGGCGTTATTGGCACCGGAGACGGCCACCCGCACCGTGACCGTGGCGTCGGAGGTATCGGTGACATCCACGGAGGCGACGCGACCGTCCCACACGGCCGATCCGGACAGGATCCGGTCCACCTCGGCGCGCAGTGCCGCCACGGGTACGCGCCAGTCCAGATCGATGGTGAAGGTGCCGGTGAGCTGGCTGCCGCGGCGCGACCAGTTGGCGAAGGGGTTCTGGGTGAAGTAGGTGGAAGGGAAGATCAGGCGGCGCCCGTCCCACACGCGCACAACCACGTAGGTCAGGGTGATCTCCTCGATGAAGCCCTGCTCGTCGTTCACCACGACGACGTCGTCGACGCGAATGGCGTCGGTGGTGGCCAGCTGGATGCCGGCGAACAGGTTGCCCAGGGTCGACTGGGCGGCGAGGCCGGCGACCACTGAGACCAGTCCGGCGGAGGCCAGCAGGGAGGCCATGGCCACGCGCGCCGAGGGGAAGGTCATGGCCACACCCACCAGACCGCAGATGACGATGATGACCTCGGCGACGCGCCGCAGCACCTGCGCCTGGGTGGTGATGCGCTTGGTGCGCCCCACGTCGCCGCGGGCGCGCACCCCGATCACGATCGAGGACTCCACCGCCTTGGCGATTCCCACCACCACCCAGGTGGAGGACAGGATGATGCCGATCAGCAGTGCGTGCAGCACGAACTGCACCCAGTCCGGCTGCGATAGGTCGAAGAAGGCGATCTGCCCGCCGAGGAACGCACCGACCAGTGCGGCGGTCGCGTACATGGGGGTGCGGGTGAAGCGGATGACCTCTGCGTACACCACCCTGCGGCGCCCCATGGCGCGCAGCACGACCACGAGGACGAACACCAGGGCGATGCCGATGAGAACACCCAGGCCGACCCGCCAGGCCAGCGACAGCAGATCCGCCGTGGCCTCCACTACGGCCTCGGCCGTCTCGGCGGCCTCGGTCGCCGTGGATGTCGCCGAGTCCGACGGCGTGTCGGCGCCCAGTGCTGCTGGTGTCACGAGGGCGCGAAGCGGTGCGGCGACTGCCGCGGATGCGAAGGCCATGCACCGAAGCCTAGAACCCGGTGCTGTGCTTCTGCTGTGCGCGGCTCCGGCGTCGCCCTCATTCACATCACAGCGACCCGGCTCACCCCGGACCGTCCGCCACACGAACACCTTAAGATGCTAGACGTACTACGCCTGTCGTAGTACGTTGGACATATGGACACCGCCTCAGCCCTCCCACGGCCCCCGCGGCCACACCACCCCGGAGATCGTCGTCATGATTAGCGCCGACGCCATCCGCGGCTACATCGACCTGATCGCGCTCACGCTGTTGCGTGACCGTCCGTCCTACGCCTACGAGCTCGCCAAGACCATCACCGAAGTGGCGCAGGGGCAGTACACCATCAAGCAGACCACGCTGTACTCCGCCCTTAAGCGCCTGGAGGCGGCAGGACTGGTCTCCTCATTCGCGGACACCAGCGAGTCGGGTAAGCAGCGCACGTATTACCGCCTCACCGAGGCCGGCGCCGCCCACCTGAACGACAAGCTCGCCGAATGGGAGGACACGAAGGCCCTCATCGACCGCTTCGCGCTGTACGCGCCCACCCGCCCCGCCCCCGCCAAGCACTGATCCGACAAGCCGAGTTCCGAGCCGCAGAACCACTCATCCGAGCAGACAAGGACCCCTGATGGACGCCATCGACACCTTCCTAGACGCCATGTTCGCCCCCTACCCCGCCACCCCACGGCTGCTAGAGGCCAGGCGCGAGCTGCACGCCATGATGGAGGACGCCTACGCCGACGCCGTCGCCTCCGGGAAGTCGCACAACGAGGCGGTCGGCCAAGTAATCACCGACTTCGGCAACCTGGAGGAACTAGCGCCCGCCCTCGGCATCCTCCCGGATCTTCGCGACGCCGCACCGCAGGACGGCACCGCCCCCGCCGCCCCGCCCATGGCGGATTCGACGCCGTCGGACTACCCCGAAGTCACCCTGCCCGAGGCCCAGGCGCTGGCCGAGGCACGGCGCTCCACCGGCACCCTGCTCGGCAATGGCGTGGCCCTGTGCGTATTGGCGGCGGTACCGCTGTTCACCTGCATAGGCCTGTCACAAGCCGGCATCGGCCTGGTCCCCTGGGACGAGGACCAGGCCGCGGCGGTCGGGGTCCCCCTCACGCTGGTCATGGTGGCGCTGGCCGTGTCCCTGTTCATTCGCCGCCATCAGGCCTTCGCGGGCCTGACCCATCTGACGGACGGCAAGTTCACGCGCAACCCGGTGGTTTCAGCCTGGACCGCGCGACTGCGCCTGGAGCACGAGGGCGTGAGGACGCGGGCACTCAGCATCGCCGTCGCCCTGTGGATCATGGCTCCCATCCCGGTCTCGGGGTCCGGGATTCTCTTCCAGGACTCGGACGACAACGCCGGGCCCCTGCTGGGCATGACGCTCACCTTGGCCATGGTGGCCGCCGGCCTGCGCATCTTCCTGCCGACCACCTGGGCCTCCATGACGCATACGACCCTCACCCAGGAAGGACGCCCCGCGGAGGCCACCCCCGCATGGCGCAACCCGGAGGAGAACCCCTTCACCGAGGCAATCGCCGGGCCGTACTGGATCGGCTGCCTGGCCATCTACCTCGCCTGGTCCTTCATCCGGTCCGACTGGGAGGTCAGCTGGATGGTGTGGCCGATCGCAGGCGTCCTGTTCGGCGCGATTGCCGCCGGTGAGGCCGGCCTGCGGTCCTGGCGCTCCCGGCGATCAGTCCAGACTCACCCCTGAGGCGCCCGTCGCGAAGCCACCGCGCCCAATTCCCAGAACCTTCCTCGCAGGGAGCCCAGGGGGCTCAACCCGCCACCACCTGCACTCGTTTGCGAGTGCAGGTGGTGGCGCCTCCCGACGCTTCCGGGACCAACCGGTCCTGCCCGCACCACCTGGCACCGCGCGGCCACGACCACCCGCCCCCGCAAGTGGACGTGGCGTCTTGTATGTGTCATGATTAACACACCTTTTGAGAGCGCTCTCATCCAATGCTGGCCGTACCGAGAGCGCTCTCACGAACACCCCGGCGCACAGGTGCGCCGTGCATCCCACCACATAAGGAGTCATCGTGTTCAACAAGCAGGCAATGGCCGGCCTCAGCCTCCTCGCCGTCGGCGCACTCGCCCTCGCCGGCTGCGGTTCAGGCGGTTCCGAGTCCTCCGGCACGGACGCGGACGGCAACATCACCCTCACCATCGCCACCTTCAACGAGTTCGGCTACGACGACCTCCTCGACGAGTACATGAGCCTGAACCCGGGCATCAAGGTCGTCGAGAAGAAGGCCGCCACCTCCAATGAGGCGCGTGACAACATGAACACGCGCCTCGCCGCGGGCTCCGGCCTGGCGGACGTCGAAGCCATCGAAATGGACTGGCTCCCCGAGCTGATGCAGTACGCCGACCAGTTCGTCGACCTGTCCTCCGACTCGGTCACGGACCGCTGGCCGGAATTCAAGAGCGCCCCGGCAACCACCGCCGACGGCAAGCTCATCGGCTACGGCACCGACGCCGGCCCAGAGGCCGTGTGCTACCGCGCCGACCTGTTCGAGCAGGCCGGCCTGCCCACCGACCGCGAGGAGGTCGCCGAGCTCCTCGACGGCGACTGGGACAACTACTTCAAAGTCGGCAAGCAATTCGTCGACGCCACCGGCATCCCGTGGTACGACTCCGCCACCGGCACCTACCAGGGCATGCTCAACCAGATCGAGAACCCCTTCGAGAACGACGACGACTCCGTCATCCCGCTGGAGTCCAACAAAACCATCCGCGCCACCTACGACACCATCCTCAACCAGTCCGAGGACGGGCTGTCCGCGGGCCTGTCGCAGTGGAGCGAGGACTGGGTCAACGCCTTCCAGAACGACGGTTTCGCCACCATGCTGTGCCCGCCGTGGATGCTCGGCGTCGTTGAGGGCAATGCCGCCGGCGTCGACGGCTGGGACGTGGCCCCGGTCTTCCCCGGTGGTGGCGGCAACTGGGGCGGCTCCTACCTGACCGTCCCCACCCAGGGCTCGCACCAGGCCGAGGCCCAGGCCCTGGCCGAGTGGCTGACCGCGCCCGAGCAGCAGATCAAGGCCTTCCAGACCAAGGGCAACTTCCCCTCCCAGCTGGAGGCCCTGGACGACCCGGCCCTGCTGGAGTACACCAACGAGTTCTTCAACGACGCCCCGATCGGACAGATCTACTCCGACATGTCCAAGGAGATCGAGATCTCCCCGTACAAGGGCACGAACTTCTTCGCCATCACCACCGTCGTCACCGATGCGCTCACCCGGGTCGACGTCGACAAGACCGACGACGCCGACTCCTCCTGGGACAAGGCACTGAGCGAGTTCAACCAGCTCGGGCTCGAGTAGCAGCCGCTCGCACCCTGCAACGGCCGTGGCGCGACCCGGACTCGCTCGCCGCCGGGCGCCGATCGCGCCACGGCCGCTCCCACCGCTGACCCGAAAGGACCGGCAATGCCACCAGCAGCAACCCCCCTGGGTACCTCCCACAGGCGTGCGGGCACCCCGCCAACACGTTCACAACGGCACTCCGCGATGTCCCGACGCGACCGCCTGGGACGGCTGGACTTCGTGCTGTCCCCCTACCTGTACATCGCCCCGTTCTTCATCGTCTTCGCCATCACCGGCCTGTATCCACTGCTGTACACGGCGTGGGTCTCCTTCCACAAGTGGCACCTGATCGGCGGCGACCAGGGCTTCAACGGACTGGACAACTACGTCACCGTGCTGCAGCAGCCGAACTTCTGGATCGCCCTGCGCAACACCTTCTCGATCTTCCTGCTCTCCAGCGTCCCCCAGATCATGCTGGCGATCCTGATCGCCTACGTGCTCGACACCAATCTGCGGGCCAAGACCTTCTGGCGCATGGGCGTGCTGCTGCCCTACGTGGTCGCCCCCGTGGCCGTTTCAATCATCTTCTCCAAGCTCTTCGCCGACCAGTCCGGCATGGTCAACGCCATCCTCGGCCACCTCGGGCTCGGACCGATCGGCTGGCACTCCTCGGCGTTCTGGTCCCACATCGCGATCGCGAACATGGTCAACTTCCGCTGGACCGGTTACAACGCACTGATCATCCTCGCGGCTATGCAGGCCATTCCCCGCGAGCTGTACGAGGCCGCCACGGTGGACGGCGCCGGCCGCCTGCGCCAGTTCTGGTCGGTGACCATCCCGCAGCTGCGCTCGACCATCATGTTCGTCGTCATCAACTCCACCATCGGCGGCCTGCAGATCTTCGACGAGCCGCGCATGTTCGACACCATGGGCAACGGCGGCGCCGACAACCAGTGGCTGACCCTGACGATGTACCTGTACCAGCTGGGCTGGGGGCCGCAGAAGAGCTTCGGTCGGGCCTCGGCGGTCGCCTGGATCCTGTTCCTGATCATCCTGCTGTTCGCCTCCCTCAGCTTCCTGCTCACCCGACGCATCGCCTCCTCCGGCACCGAGCCGGCCCGAGACACACGACGGCGACGCCGCGGACGAGCCCGCGCCATTAACCGCACCGCCGCCGGCCACACCACCGCCGGCCACACCACGGAAGGAGCCCTGTCATGAGCCGCAACGAGCCGTCGCTGGCGATGATCGAGCAGACCGCAGGCAAGCGGGCCGCCCGCGCCGCCGCCCGCCGTCGCGCCAAGGGCGCGCACCGCGGCTTCGGGCCCGACCGCCGCCCGGGGCCGGTGGGCTACGTCTTCCTGATCGCCGCCGTCCTGATCAGCGCCTACCCGCTGTACTTCGCGTTCCTGCTGGCCACCTCCAACGCCGCCGAGATCGCCAAGCACCCGGTCCCCTCACTGATTCCGCGAGGAGAGCTGGTCGACAACATCACCCGGGTGCTCAACTCCGGCATCGACCTGTGGGGAGCCTTCTTCAACTCCCTGATCGTCTCCGGCGTGGTGTCGCTCTCCGTGGTCTTCTTCTCCACCCTGGCCGGCTACGCCTTCTCCAAGCTCCGCTTCCGCGGGCGCGAGGGCCTGCTGACCTTCGTGATCGCGACCATGGCCGTGCCCGCGCAGCTGGGCGTCGTCCCACTGTTCATCGTGATGGCCAAGCTGGGGTGGACCGGGGAGCTCATCGCCGTGATCGTGCCGGCCATGGTCTCCGCCTTCGGCGTGTTCTGGATGACCCAGTACATCCGCGACGCGCTGCCCTACGAGCTCATTGAGGCCGCCCGGGTGGACGGGGCCTCCATGTTCCGCACCTTCTGGTCCGTGGCCCTCCCAGCGGCCCGCCCCGCCGCATCAATGCTGGCGCTGTTCACCTTCGTGGGGTCGTGGACGAACTTCTTCTGGCCCTTCATCGTCCTGGGGGCGAAGAACCCGACCCTGCCAGTCGCCCTGCAGCTGCTGCAGGCCTCCTACTTCAAGGACTATTCGCTGATCATGGCGGGCGTGGTGGTCGCCACCGTGCCGCTGCTGATCCTGTTCGTCCTCGCCGGACGCCAACTGGTCGCCGGCATTATGCAAGGAGCTGTTAAGGGATGAGCGCATTAACCTTCCCGCCCGGATTCCGCTGGGGAGTGGCCACCGCCGCCGCTCAGGTTGAGGGCGCCGCCCGGGAGGACGGCAAGGGGGAGTCCATCTGGGACGTCCTGTGCCGCCGCCCCGGCGCCATCGACGACGCCTCCAACATCGACGTCGCCTGCGACCACTACCACCGGGTCGACGCCGACGTCGCCCTCATCAAGGAGCTGGGCTACCCGACCTACCGCTTCTCGGTGTCCTGGGCGCGGGTGATGCCCGACGGGCGCACGGTCAATGACAAGGGCCTGGACTTCTATGCGCACCTGGTCGGCGCCCTGCGCGAAGCCGGCATCGAGCCCTGGCTGACGCTCTACCACTGGGATCTGCCGCAGGCCCTGCAGGAGGAGGGCGGCTGGGCCGTCCGCTCCACCGCCGCGGCCTTCGCCGACTACGCCCGCGTCGTCTACGCCCGGCTGGGCGCCGAAGTGGACATCTGGACCACGCTGAACGAGCCCTGGTGCTCCTCCTTCCTGTCCTACGCGGGGGCGGAGCACGCACCGGCTGTCAACGAGCCGGCCCAGGCGGTGGCGGCGGTCCACCACCTCTTGCTGGGGCACGGCCTGGCGGTGCGGGCGCTGCGTGAGGCCGCGGCCGCCGTCGGCCGCAGTCCGCGCCTGGGCATCACCCTGAACTTCTCCCCCACGCACGCCGCCGACCCTGCCAGCCCCATCGACCGCGACGCCGCCCGCCGGGTGGACGGCACCCAGAACCGGCTGTTCCTGGAGGCGCTGATTCGCGGCGCCTACCCGGCCGACGTCGTCGCGGACATGGCCGTCTGGGCGGACATCCACGACTGGGTGCAAGCAGGAGACATGGAGGCCATTGCCGAGCCGATCGACGTCCTGGGGGTCAACTTCTACAACGGGCAGACCGTCTCCGGCCCCGATCCGGGCAGACTGTTCGGCGGCCCGGAGGCAGGGGCGGCCCCCTCACCGAACGTGGGATCGGAGAATGTGAGGGCCATCCCGCAGGACCTGCCGGTGACTGACATGGGCTGGCAGGTGGAGCCGCAGGACCTGCACGACCTGCTGGTGCGCCTGGATCGCGACTACACCTCGACGGCGGGGCCGGACCGGGCCGGTATCCCGCTGGTCATCACGGAGAACGGCGCGGCCTACCGTGATGACCCCGACGAGCACGGCCGCGTGGAGGACCTGGACCGCCTGGCCTACATCCGCGACCACCTCGTGGCCGTTCACGACGCGATCGCCGACGGCGTCCGCGTGGACGGCTACCTGGTGTGGTCGCTGATGGACAACTTCGAGTGGGCCCGCGGCTACACGAAGCGCTTCGGTATCGTCCGTGTTGACTATGACACGTTGGAGCGCACCCCCAAGGCCTCAGCCGAGTGGTTCTCCGAGGTCGTGCGGAACAACGGTTTCGAGCTGGACTGACGAGCGGACGGAGGCACCCATGCGCCCAGCCGAGAGGGTCACCCTGGAGGATGTGGCCCGCGCCGCCGGCGTCTCCCGCGCCACGGCGTCCCGGGTGGTCCGGGGCGATGCCGGGGTCACGGAGAAGAAGACCCGGGCCGTGCAGGCGGCAGTCGCAGCGCTCGGATACATCCCCAATTCAGCCGCCCGGGCGCTGGTGTCGCGCCGCACCGGCACAATCGCCGTCGTGATCCCCGAGCCGGACCAGATGATCTTCTCCGACCCCTTCCTGACCCGGACGGTGCAGGAGATCTCCCGCTACCTGGATGCGGCGGACATCCAGCTGGTCATGGTCTTCGGAGATCATGCCGGTCATGGTAGACGCGCCGCGAAGTACCTGCGCAACGGCTCGGTCGACGGCGCAATCGTCATCTCCCATCACCGCTTCAGCGGCCAGGTGGAGGCCATCATGAGCGCGCAGCTGCCGGTGGTGTTCATCGGCCGCCCGGCGGCGCAGAACTCCCCCACCGCATGGGTCGACCTGGACAACGTCTCCGCCGGAAGGCTCGCCGCCGAGCGCCTGCTGGAGCGGGGCGTACGGCGCCCGGCGATCATCACCGGCCCGTTGGACATGGTCGCCGCCGATGATCGTCTCAAGGGGTTCCGTGAAGTACTGGGAAGCAGCGGGATCGATCCGGTGCTGCTGGAGGGCGCCTTCACCGCCGAATCGGGCCGCGCCGCCGGGGAGGCCCTGGCACCGCGCATCGAGTCCGGTGAGATCGACGGCGTCTTCGCCTCCTCCGATCTGATGGCGCTTGCGGCACTGAAGGTCTGGCGCGAGCGGGGACTGCGCGTACCCGATGATGTCAGGCTCGTCTCTTGCGACAACACGGCGGAGGCTGCCGCTGCGGACCCGCCGCTTACATCCGTGGTCAACCCCACCGACGTCCTGGGCCGGGCCGCCACCGACATGTTGAGCAGCATCATGGACGACACCTGGGACGGACAGCCGGTGCTGGTGCCGGCACGGCTGGAGCTGCGGCAGTCCTGCTGACGTGCCGGCCGGGGATCAGAGGCATTCGCGGAATCGACACCACGCTACGAGCCCCGCGAGGACGGCCCCGCCGACCCGACGACGTCCTCTGACCGTCCAAAACGTCCTCGTCAGCCCCACAACGACCTCACAGGCCCCACAACGACCCCACCCAGACGCCCGAACACGACCTCGGACGGCGTTCCACGACCTTGGTGTGCGCTCCACGACCTTGGTGTGCGTTGCACGACCACCCCGGGGTCGTGGAATGCGCACCAAGGTCGTGCAGTGTCGCCCAGGGTCGTGCAAAGCCGACCCAGCCCCCGAGGTCGAGCACCACCCGCACAAAGGCCGGGCCAAACGAACCAGCCGTCAGGCCACGACGCGCCGGTCTACAGCACCACGTTCGCGCCTATAACCCTGAAGCACTGAAGCTCCACGCTCGCGCCTATAACCCACGTTCGCGCCGCTCACCGCGACCCGCAAGCTCCCCATCTGCGCTCAGGGAACCGCGAAATGAGCGAAGCCCCCGGGACCTTGTGGGTCCCGAGGGCTATCGCCGTGGCTCCGACCGGCGTCGATCCGGTGACCTTTCGATTTTCAGTCGAACGCTCTACCAACTGAGCTACAGAGCCTAGAGGCGGGATCGCCCAGCCGTTTCCGACTGAGCGACCCGCATCCGCGACCTCGACGGGACTTGAACCCGCGACCTCCGCCGTGACAGGGCGGCGCGCTAACCAACTGCGCCACGAGGCCAATATTCATCACTGTACGCGATCCGTACCCCCAACGGGATTCGAACCCGTGCTACCGCCGTGAAAGGGCGGGGTCCTAGGCCGCTAGACGATGGGGGCCCGGTGCCCTTGGCGTCGTCGCGCCTCGAACCGGGATGTACGGTATTGGGCCGGACGGCATCCACGCAAATCCTCGGAGCGTGAGCCTGCTCACCAGTACCTCGATCGGTGCCGAGTCGGCCGCCTCGGGGGCGCCAGGCACCATTTTAGGGGCGCCGGGCACCGCCGCCGCACCCCGGCACCGCCTCCAACCGTGGCAGGCTCGTCCCATGAGCCCGACCAGCCTGACCGACGCCGAGTTCGAGTCCGCCGTAGCGGACGCACTCGACACCATTCCCGCGAAGCTGGCCGCCCAGATGGACAACGTGGTCGTACTCGTCCAGGACGAGCCGGACCCGGAGATGCTCTCCGACGCCGATTACGACGACGACGGCCGCCCAACCCTACTGGGACTGTACGACGGCGTGCCCCTGACCGAGCGGGACGCCGGCTGGTCCCTGGTGCTGCCCGACCGCATCCTCATCTTCCAGGGTCCGCTCCAACGCTGGTGCGACTCGCGCCAGGAGCTGGTGGAGCAGGTGGCGGTGACCGTGATTCACGAGGTCGCCCACCACTTCGGCATCTCCGACGCCCGCCTGCACGAGCTCGGCTGGGAGTAGGCGCACGCAGCCACGCGGGCCCACATGCTTCACTCCTGAGGCGATTACATGTGACACTACCGTTATGACCTCACCCGCACCCGGGGAATCACCCGCCTCCGAGGCACGCCATCTGAACACCTCGCCAACGCCACCTCGCCGCGAGACGCGCATGAGTCGCCGTCGCCCCGAGGGGCTCGTAGCCCACGGGCCGGTCGGGGATCCGGTGATCACCGCCCGCAACCTGTCCAAGCTCTTCGGCGACGACGACACGGCGGTCACCGCACTGGAGTCGGTGGACGCGCACCTGGCCCGCGGCCGGCTCACCGCCGTGCTGGGCCCCTCCGGTGCCGGCAAGACCACCCTGCTGCGCTGCCTGGCAGGACTGGAGGCACCCACCTCGGGGACGATCATCCTTGACGGCGAGGAGATATCCCTCTTGAGCCAGCGGCACCTGGCCCGCCTGCGGCGCGAGCGCATCGGGATGATCCTCCAGTCCCGCAACCTCGTCCCCTCACTCAGTGTCATGGAGAACATCACCCTGCCGCTGGCGCTCTCCCGGCGGAGCATCGACTCCGCGCGCCTGGACCGGATCGCCGACGTCACGGGCCTGCGCGGCCGCCTCGATTACCACCCCGCCGAGCTGTCCCCCGAATTGGCGCAGCGAGTGGCCTGCGCCCGCGCGCTCCTCAGCGACCCGGCGGTGGTCATCGCCGATGAGCCGACCGGCGCTCTGAGCTCCGCCGCCGCCACACAGATCCTGCGCATCCTGCGCGCAGCGGTGGACGAGCTCGAGCAGAGCGTCGTCGTCGCCACTCACGACGCCGACGTCGCCGCCTGGGCGGACACGGTCCTGTTCCTGCAGGACGGGAACATCGTCGCCGAAATGAACCAGCCGGATCGCGACCGCCTCCTGGACGCGCTGCACGACCTTGGCAGCACGGGAAGCGCCGGCATCGCCGTCGGCGGCGGGGAGCGGGAGGTCTCCCAGATAGAGGAGGCCTGGGCGCAGCCACTCGGCCCCCAGGGCTCCCCGCGTCCACGCTCCCGCAGCAACCGCCCCCACGACTGGGAGGGCACCGGCGAGCGCTCCGCCACCGGACGGGGCTCGCGCAGTTACGACGCCGCTCCGCACGACTGGGACGACCCCGGCGAGCGCCAGGCTCGGCCCGGGCGCCGTGCGCGTCCGAGCAGCGGTTCCGGCGGAGCCGACGACGTCGACCGCAACAACCCCTGGGGATACCAGTGATTCGGGCGGCCTGGCGCAGCGTGCGCATGCGGCCCGTACCATCGCTCCTGCTCGCCGCACTGGTCGCTGCGGCCATAATCGTGATAGCGGTCGCCTTCACCCTCGCCGCCGGGGCCACCGGATCCGGTGCAGGCGGCGTCGGCGAGTCCGGCGGGAGCGGCCGCGCCGACTCATTGGCCGCCTACGGCGCGCACGGTCTGCTCTTGGGCCTCGGCGTCCTGACGGCCGCCGCGCTCGCGTTGCTCGTGGCCCTCACCTTCACGACCAGCTTGCGCAGGCGCTCCGACACGCTTGCGCTGCTGCGGGTGACCGGGGCGTCGACGCCGCTGCTCGCGGGGGCAGTGCTCACGCAGGCCCTCGCCGTCGGGATGCTGGGGGCAGCACTGGGCCTGCTCGGCACCCTGGGCGCCACCCGTCTCACAACCGGCACCGCCGCCCAGGTCCTTCCGCCTGGAGCTGATCCGCTGACGCTGCCGGCCGCCGTCACGGGGCTGTTGGCCACGCTGCTCGGTGCCGTGGTGCCCGCACTGCGCGTATCCGCGACGCCGCCCGGCCCGACGGCGCAGCCCGCCGCATCCCCGCAGAGCTCACTGCGCGTAGCCGGCATCATCGGCGTCGGGCTGGTGGCCCTGGGCGCGGTGGGCACCGCCGTCGCCTGGCGGGCCACGGGCCTGCCCCACCGCGTCGGCGTGCTGGGCGTCTCCGGTGCCGTGCTGCTCCTCGGCCTGCTAATCGGCCTGCCGGTGGCGATGCGCCCACTGACCGCCCTGCTCGGGCTGCCCGCCCTCCCCTCCTCCAGTGGTCGGCTGGCCGTGCGGCACCTGGCGGCGGCGCCCCGTGGTGCCGCCGCCATCGCTGCGGCGCCGACGCTGGCCGCCGCGGCGGTCGGCATCGGAGTTCCGCTGGCCGCCTCACTGCGTTCTCACGGGGCGAACGGCGCCGCTTCGGAGCATGCGGACACCGCGCTGGGCCTGGTGCCCGCACTGGCAACCTGCGTGGCCCTGCTCGCCGGCCTGTGCGCAGCCGGTGCGCTGGCGGCGGCCGCCGCCGCGAGACGGGAGGAGAACGACCTCATGGGGGTGGTCGGCATGAGCCGGGGCCAGCGCGCATCGCAGTTCTTGTGCGAATTCGCCCTCTCCGCAGCGGCCGGAGTCCTGCTGGGCGCGGCGGCCGGCGCTCTCCTGATGGGTGCCACCGGAGCCGTGCTGGCAGACCAGGGGCTCGGCGCGCTGACGGTTCCGTGGCGGCAGCTGCTGCTCCCCCTGGCCGTCGGGTGCGGTGCCGGCCTGCTGGCGGCGCCGACGTCCCTGCTGCGATTCATGTCTCCCCCGCCCGGTGACGGGATGCATGCATGACCCCGCACAGTCCGTTACCATGCCATTACCTACCCGTTAAGCCTGCATGATGCGGTAGGCGACCGTCGTCGTCACCCGTCGCGCACGGCCCCGGGTAGGACCAGCCCGCCCGCACCTGTTGAGGAATGCCATGGCGAAAACCACCATCTTCATCTTCCACCCCGACCTCAGTCAGTCCACCATCAACCTGCGCCTGGCGCAGGCTGCGGAGGGCCTCGACGGCGTCGAGATCCGCGACATGTACGCGCTGTACCCCGATTTCAACTTCGACATCGAGGCCGAGCAGGACCTGCTGGAGCGCACCGACCGGATCGTGCTGCAGTTCCCGATCCAGTGGTACTCCAGTCCGCCGTTGTTGAAGAAGTGGGAGGACGACGTCCTCACCTGGGGCTGGGCCTACGGCACCAACGGGGACGCCTTGCAGGGCAAGGAGCTGCTGCTGGCCGTGTCCGCCGGGGCAGTGGCCGCGCACTACCGGCGCTTCGACACCCGCCGCTCGGTGGCGGACGTGCTGTTCAGGCGGCGGCGGCGCGACCGGGATGCCGCATCCTCCGGCTACACCATGAACGACGTGCTGCGCCCCTTCCAGGCCACCAGCGTGATCATCGGGACCGACTACCTGGAGCCCTTCGTCACTCCGGGGGCGACCACCATGCACACGGCCGACCTGGAGGCGCGTGCCAAGGCCTACGCCCGGTACGTGACCTCCCGCAAGCTGCGCGTGCTCGACACCTACCAGTAGCGCCCGCCGCTCGGCCGGTGTCGGGGCCCGACACCGGCCGGCCACCGGCGCGGGCACCCCATCACGGCGCGGGCACCCCATCACGGCGCGGGCACCCCATCACGGCGCGGGCACCCCGGCATGGACTCGGACCCGCGCCGGCGCCTATTCCCGCCTTCGAAGCGTCCCTTCCCACACCGGTTGGGCGGCGCCCGTTTGCTCGGGGGCGGCTAGCCTCATGGCACCATGTCCGACTCCCGAATGCCCCGCACCGCCGTCCGACGGCTGCTGCCGCAGCCCGACGCCCCGCTCCCCCACCCGCCCGCCGGCGCGTCACCGGGGAGACTGTTGCGGTGGCTGCTGCGCCGTGCCGCCGCTCCGCTGGCAGTCGCCACCGCGGCGGCGATCGTCTCCAGCATCATCCAGGCGATCGTGCCGTCCTTCCTGGGCGCCGCCCTGGACGCGGGCATCGAGCACGGGCTGAACGGCCGCGTGTGGGCGATTGCGCTGACCCTGCTGGGGCTGTTCGTGGTCTACGCGGTGGGTGACACCCTGCTGTCCTACTTCCGTGTACACGGGTGGATGCGAATCAACTTCGACATCACGCGTCTGGTGGGGCGGCAGGTGTCCACCACCGGCGCCGACTTGTCCCGGCAGGTCTCCTCCGGGGAGGTCGCCTCGATCGTCGCCTCGGACGCCCAGTACATCGGAAACTTCGCCGAGCGGCTGCCGGAGCTGATCGGGTCCGCCTGCGCCTTCCTGGTGGTGGCGGTGGTCATGCTGAGCACGTCGGTACGGCTGGGCGTGATCGTGCTGGTGGGTATGCCGGTGGTGGCGTGGGCGATCACCCCGGTCATCCGGCCGCTGCAGCGGCGCCAGTCGGTGCAGCGGGAGGCGCAGTCGGCGCTTACCACCATCACCACGGACACGGTGGCGGGTCTGCGGATTCTGCGCGGGATCGGCGGAGAGGACGTGTTCGCCCGCCGCTACCGGGAGGCCTCCCAGGAGCTGCGGCGCCGCGGCGTCGCCGTCGCCGGGGCCCAGTCACTGTTGATGAGCCTGCAGGTGCTGCTGCCGGGACTGTTCGTCGCCGTCGTCGTGTGGGCGGCGGCCCGCATGGCCATCACCGGGGCGCTCACCGCCGGTGAGCTGGTCACCTTCTACGGCTACACCGCCTACCTTTCCTGGCCACTGATGGTCTTCTCCTACTCGGTGCAGGACTTCACGCGGGCGCTGGTCGGCAGTCGGCGCCTGGCGCGCCTGCTCGCGGTTGCACCCGCGGCCGGCACGGTCTCGGAGCGGCTCGCGCTGGACCCGACGCGTGCTGCACCCGTGGAAGGCGAGCTGGTGGACTCCGCCTCCGGGGTGGTGCTGGCGCCGGGGCGCATGACCGCTCTCGTCGCCGCCGATCCGGATGTCTCGGCCGCGCTGGCCACCCGGCTGGGTCGCTTCGACGACGCCGCCCCCGCCGTCACACTCGCCGGACGCCCCCTGGCCGGCATGCCCTTGGACCAGGTCCGCGCCTCGGTCGTGGTCTCGGGGGCGACGGCGCAGCTGTTCACGGGCACGCTGCGCGAGGCACTGGACGTGCGCGGCGGGACGGCGCCCGCACCGGTGGACGTGGACACGCTGGTCGCCGCCGAGCGCGAACGGGTGGGCGTGGCCGATGTGGACCAGAACGTGCATGCGGTGCTCACCGAGGCGCCCGGTGATGAGCGCCTGCTCGACGTGCTGGAGGTGGCCGACGCCCACGACGTGCTGTCGTCACTGGATCTTGGCCTGGCGGGCATGATCACCGAACGGGGCCGGTCGCTGTCCGGCGGGCAGCGCCAGCGGGTGGCGCTGGCACGGGCGCTGCTGACGCAGGCGCCGACGCTGGTACTGATCGAGCCGACCAGCGCGCTGGACTCGCATACGGAGGCCCGGGTGGCGCGCCGGGTGCGCGCCTCCCGCGCGGGGCACACCACGATCGTCACCACCGCGTCCCCGCTGGTGCTGGAGGTCTGCGATGAGGTCGTCTTCCTCGACGACGCCGGCCGCGAGCGCCTGCGCGCCCCGCACCGGGAGCTGCTGGCCCGCGCCCGGGCCGGTGACCCGGAGGCCGCCGCCTACCGCGCCGTCGTCGCCCGCGCCACCGGGGAGGACACGGTCCCGGAGCGTTCCCCGCAGGACGCCGTCGTCCCGTCCGGGGAGGTGACCCACTGATGGCACTGCCTGTAGCCCCCGGCAAGGTGGCCATGCGCAAGACCTTCGGCATCATGGCCTCCTACCGCATGCGCTTCGTGTGGGTGCTGGTATTGCAGATCACTGCGGTGCTGGCCACCCTGGTGGCCCCGCAGCTGCTGGGTCGGCTGGTGACTCGCGTTTCCGCCGGCACCGCCACCGTCGACTATGTGGACAAGATCGTCCTGGTGATCGTGTTGGTCACGCTCGTCGGGGCAATGATCAACCGCTTCGCCCAGCTGCGTGCACGCACGCTCGGGGAGTCGGTGTTCGCCGACCTGCGTGAGCGGATGATGACCCGCGTGGTGCACCTGCCCCTGTCGGCGGTGGAGTCCGCGGGGACCGGCGATCTGGTGGGCAGGACCACCAATGACGTGTCCCGCATCGAGTTCCTGGTGCGGGTGGGCGTGCCCCAGATCATGGTGTGTACGGTGACGATCGTGTTCACGATCGCCGCGGCGGCGGTATCGGATCCGCTGCTGGCGGCGGGGCTGCTGCTGGTGGGCCCTCCGGTTTGGGCGATGATGAGCTGGTACTTGCCGATCTCGGTGCCCGCCTACCGTGCCGGCTCTGCCGCCGATGCGCGAGTCAACGGCGTCGTCTCGGAGACTGTGGACCACGCCTTTACGGTTGACGCCCTCGGTATCGGCCGCCGCCGGGAGGAGGTCATCGCCGCGTCGATCGCGGAGGCCTGGAGCCTGGAGAAGTTCACCGCCTGGCTGCGACTGCGCCTGTACCTGGTGCTGGACGTGGCCTGGCGCGCGCCGGTGGTGGTGATCCTGCTGTGGGGCGGGTTCCTGGCCTCCCGCGGCTGGGCGAGCCTGGGGGCGATCACCACCGTGACCCTGTACGCCATGGAGCTGCGCAAGCCGATCGGCCAGCTCATGTACTGGATCGACCAGGTGCAGGTTTCGCAGGCCTCGCTCACGCGCATCCTGGGCGTGGAGGAGGTGCCCGAGGACCGTACTCCCACCGGGGCCGTGCCTGCGGACACGCGTATGCGTCTGCGCGATGTCCGCTTCGCCTACCGCCGGGGCGTGGAGGTGCTGCACGGCATCGACCTGGACCTGGTGCCCGGGGAGCGGCTCGCCGTCGTCGGCCCGTCGGGCTCGGGCAAGTCGACGCTGGGCCGCATGCTGGCCGGCATCAACCCGCCCACGGACGGCTCGGTGACGGTGGGCGGGGTGCCGCTGACCGATCTGACCGAGGCGGAGTTGCGTCGGCATGTTGCCCTGGTGACGCAGGAACAGCACGTGTTCGCTGGCACGATCGCCGACAACGTGCGCCTGGGTCGCCCCGATGCCGACGACGCCACGATTGCCGGGGCGATCAAGGCCATCGGGGCCGACAAGTGGGTGGATGAGCTGCCCCACGGCATGCATACGGCGGTCGGTTCGGGGAACCTTCGACTCACCCCTGCGCAGGCCCAGGAAGTGGCGCTGGCGCGACTGGTCCTGCTGGACCCGCACACGCTGATCCTGGATGAGGCGACGTCGCTGCTGGACCCGCACGCGGCGCGCACCTTGGAGCGGACCCTGTCGACGGCGCTGGCGGGGCGCACGGTGATCGAGGTGGCGCACCGCCTTTACACGGCACAGGATGCGGATCGGGTCGCCGTCATGCTGGACGGAAGGATCGTGGAACTGGGCACGCACGATGAGCTGGTCGCCCTCGGCGGGGAGTATGCGAGCCTGTGGGAGGCGTGGTCCCAGGAGTAGGGCCGCTCTCCCTCCAGTGCACTTGGACCCCTGTGCCCCCGTTGGACCGCTGTCCTCCCGTTGGACCGCCGCGCCCCGTTGGACCGCTGTCCCCCCGTTGGACCGCTGTCCCCCCGTTGGACCCCTGCGCCCCCGTTGGACCGCTGTCCCCCCGTTGGACCGCCGTAGCCGCCGGTTACAGCGGTCCAAGCGCGCGTGAGCGGTCCAACTGGAACTGACCGCATCAGCGCAAAGGGCGGATACCAGCTCCAGCAAGGATCTCCAGCAGACCTTGTTCCCTCCAGGCGTCGTCCCAGAGCCAACGTACGACTCGCATGCCGGTAGCGCTCTCAATATCTAGCTCTCGCCGCCGCTCAGTGAGTAGGACCTCGTCCACCGGTCTGCCCGTCAACTCTCGCCCATATTTGACCCGACCGTCGAACTCCCCGATCACGCCGTGCTCAGGCCAGATGAAGTCGACCCGTCCAAGCAGCCCGCCGTGCTGATCCCGCACCGGCTCCTGCAAAGTAGGCATGGGGAGGTGATGTTCGATCATCACCGCCCGGCTCAGGCTCTCTCCCGGTGACTCGGCATTCGGATCGGTCACCTCGATCGTCCGGTACAGCCTTGGGCGTCCCCGCGAGCGCTCCGGAGCCGCAGCGGCGATATCCTCCTTCGTCACTCGGCCGGCTCTCATCATGGCGTCAAAGCCGGCCAATACGTCACGCAGTGGGCGGCACCGCCCGAGATCCGCAAGGGTCTGCGCAACTGACGCCACCGGGACGCCGTCGTCCAGCACGGTCTGGAAGCCGCGTCCGGCACGCAGCGTACGAATCCCAGACGACATTCTTCCACCGTCGCGCCCAGGCCGCACCACCTGCACCTGCTGAGGAATCGCTCCTACAAGAGGGATGCCGTGCATCACGGCCGCAGACTCCCTGGCCAGTACGGCACCATCCAGTGCCCCAGTGAGTCGGGCAGCGATCACCCTGACCCGATGCGCCTGCTGTCTACTCAAACTGCTGAACTCACTTCGCCGCACATAGACACCGCGACGGATACGAATGAGTTCCCCTCCCGAACGCACGGCTTCTCGAGCGAGAGCGTCGCTACGCCGCCCCTGTACGGTGAGATCCGAAGACAGAATGATCGGAATCGGTGAAGTCCACATGTCTCCACTGTGCCCCCAGGCAGTGGCGCGCGTCCGAAGGCCTGTGAATGCGGCGAGCGGCACCCTGCGCGAACGCGGCCTGTGGACCTTGGTGGACTTCGGTGACGTGGCAACCCTCCGCACAGGAAAGCGAGTACCGTGCCGTTGGACCCCTGCGCCCCCGTTGGACCGCTGCGCCCCCGTTGGACCGCCGTAGCCGCCGGTTACAGCGGTCCAACCGCGCGTGAGCGGTCCAACCGCGCGTGAGCGGTCCAACCGCGCGTGAGCGGTCCAACCGCGCGTGAGCGGTCCAACCGCGCGTGAGCGGTCCAAGTAGGTCCCCGGAGGCGCACTCCCCCAGGGACAGGGGCCGGGCTCGGAGTAGCGGGTGCCCACACCGATGATCAGCGCACTCCCCCAGGGACAGGGGCCGGGCAACGACCACACCGACGCGCCTCAACGTCACCATTCGGTTGCACTGCCACTGCTGCGGGGGAAATCAGACGGTTACGCAGGACTGGTCAGCTGCCGCCCAGCCCCGGCATGTGAGATTCTGGTCCGAGGAGTGGGAGCGGCCCGTCCGCAGTCCCCAGCAGTCCACCAGTAGGCACAAGAAGGTCGGTTCCATGAGCCAGCAGGCCCAACACCCCAACCAACCCCCGTCAATGCCCCCGCGGCCGGCCTCCGCGACCACATCGCCGACGCTCAGCGAGCTCGTCGGGCGGATCTCGGACAACATCTCCGCCCTCGTACACGGAGAAATCGACCTGGCCAAGGCCAAGGGCAAGCGCATGGCCGCCACTATGGGGGTCGGCGGTGCGCTGCTGGCGGTCGCCGGGGTCGTAGCCCTGTACGGCGTGGGCTTCCTACTGAGCGCCATCGTTGAGCTCATCGCTCTGGCCCTACCGGTGTGGGCGGCCAAGCTCATCGTCACCGTGGTACTGCTGCTCACGGCCGCAATCGCCGCGCTGCTGGGGGTCAAGCGCCTCCAGGCGGCCAAGGCGGACGTGCCCGACCCGAAGGGCGCCCTCCAGAACGACCTGAACACCGTCAAGTCCGCCGCCGCCGTCGGCTTCGAGAAGGGCAACCAGAAGTGAGTGAGAAGAATCCGACACCCGCGCCCACGCCGGAGGAGATCGAGACCCGGCTCGCCGCCCTGCGCGCCTCGGTAGCGGACGACGTCGAAGAGCTCGCCCTCCGCCTGGCGCCTGAGGCACTCAAGACGGCCGCCCGCACCACGGCCGAGGCCACCGTGGCGGATCTGCGTGAACGCGCCCAGTCGACCGCCGCGGGTCTGAAGGCGCGAGTACAGGGACAGGACGCGCCGTCTCCGGCCGCCGCCACGCCGACGGCGGGAGGCGGCGCCTCGGTCATCGCTCGGGCTCAGCGCCTCTTCGACGACGCCCGCGACGGCGATCCGCAGGCGCTGGCGATCGTGACCGGCGTGGCCGCCGCGCTTGTCGGCCTGAGCGCATTCGCCCTGGTCAAGGCCCTGCGCCGCTAGTACCACCGGCGCCACCGCACAACCCGGCGCCGGGTCCTCCCGGCCCTCATCCAGCCGCCGCCGAGCGTCATCCGTGGGGCTTACCACGGGCGACGTGCTGTCGCTCGAATGGTGTTCCGGCGCGGCAACGATGTACGGTTGGGCCACGACACATTTGCCCAATTGATGCGCGCCCACGGCGCGCCCAGAGACACGTTGGAGGGGGTCGAGCCTATGGGGCGCGGCCGTCAGAAGGCCAAGGCGACCAAGGTCGCCCGCAAGCTCAAGTACTTCAGCCCGGAGACCGACTACGCGGCGCTCGAACGCGAACTCGCTACGGCCTCCTCCGCGGCATCCCCCGACTCTCAATCCGACGAGGACATGTACGAGGAGCTTGCCGCCAAGTACGCCGTCGACGACGACTGGGACGACGAGGCCGACGACGCCTGACGCCCGGGCGCGCCGCCGCAACCGCGGTGGGCTGCCGGTACCCGCGTATGGCGACTTCGCCGACGGGCGTGCACATCCATGCCCGAGTGCAAGCCGCACGTAGGGTGCTGCGCCCTCAGTGCGCGTATTCGGGGCCGCGGCGGCACGGCGGCGGCGGGCGTACCCTCGTGCAGCGCGCCCGCCGGGCTCCACGCGCCCTTCGGGACGCGCAGCCTTATGCGGTCCGGTAGGTCCCGCGCAGGTCCACGCCGCCCCCGTCAACACCCTTAGTGCCGGCGACTACCCGCCCCTGCGGCGTGTAGTCGGCGGAGTCGTTGACGCCGCCCAGCACCCAGGCGGGCATCCCCGCCGCCTCGGCGCCGTGCAGGACCTCGTCCACCGCGTCGGCCGCAACCACGGCCACCATGCCCACCCCCAGGTTGAGGGTGCTCTCCAGGTCATCCCACGGCACCGCGCCGAGTCGGCGCACGACGTCGAAGACTGCCGGCACCGTCCAGCTGCCGCGGTCCACATCGGCCACCGTCCCGGCGGGCAGCACGCGGGCGAGGTTGGCGCCCAGCCCGCCGCCGGTGACATGGGCCAGGGCGCGAATGCGCAACCGGTCCGGGTCGGCGTCGGCGGGGTCGATCTGGGCGATGAGGTCCAGCAGCACCCGCGTGTACAGGCGCGTGGGCTCCAACAGCTCCTGTCCGAGGGTGCGGCCGAACTCGGGCACCTCCCGGTCCAGCCGCCAGTCGGCCTGCTCCACAACCCGCCGCACCAGTGAGTATCCGTTGGAGTGCAGGCCGGAAGCGGCCAGGGCCACGAGCACGTCCCCGGGCCGCACCCGTTGCGCGCCCAGCGTCCGGTCGGCCTCAACCACGCCGGTGGCCGCGCCGGCGACGTCGTACTCCTCCGGGCCCATCAGCCCGGGGTGCTCGGCGGTCTCCCCACCGAGCAGGGGAGTGCCGACGGCGGCGCAGGCCTGGGCGACGCCGCGCACGATATCGGCGATGCGCTGCGGCACCACCTTCCCGCAGGCGATGTAGTCGGTCATCAGCAGGGGGCGGGCGCCAACCACCACGATGTCGTCGATGACCATGCCGACCAGGTCCTGGCCGATGGTGTCGTGGACGTCCAGGGCCTGGGCGATGGCTACCTTGGTGCCCACGCCATCGGTGGACGTGGCCAGCAGGGGACGGCGGTAGGCGCGCAGCTCGGAGACGTCGACCATTCCGGCGAATCCGCCCACCTCCCCGACGACGGCGGGCGTCATCGTGGCGGCGACGGACGCCTTCATCAGCTCCACCGCCCGGTCCCCGGCGGCCGTGTCGACGCCGGCGGAGGCGTAAGTGATGGGGGCGGGTGCGTCCGCGCTCTGGCTCATCGGGAGGTTCCTTCCGGTTCGGTGGCGGGGCTGGACTCGGCGCCGGTGGTGGCGGCGTCGGGGGCCTGGTGGGGACTGCCGGCGCTCAAGTCCGGGCGGGTCACCCGGCGCGTGGCCGGTTCGGCGTCGGCGCCCGCGCCGTTGCGGCGCCGGTAGACGCCGGGCACCCGGGCCACTGCGGGGGTTCCCGGCAGCGGGCCCTTAGTCGGCGGGGCGATGGGGTAGTCGCCGGTGAAGCAGGCGGAGCACAGCGAGTCTCCGCTCTGCCCGGAGGCGGCGACCATGCCGTCCACGGACAGGTACCCGAGGGAGTCGGCGCCGATGGAGTCCCGGATCTCCTCCACGCTCATCCCGGTGGCGATGAGCTCGGCGCGGGTGGCGAAGTCGATGCCGTAGTAGCAGGGCCACAGCACCGGCGGGGAGGAGATGCGCACATGCACCTGCGCGGCCCCGGCCTCCCGCAGCATACGCACCAGGGCGCGCTGGGTATTGCCGCGCACAATCGAGTCGTCGACGACGATCAATCGCTTGCCGGCGATGACCTCCCGCACCGGGTTCAGCTTGAGGCGGATGCCGAGCTGGCGCAGGGTCTGGGTGGGCTGAATGAAGGTCCGGCCCACATAGGTGTTCTTCACCAGCCCCTGCCCGTAGGGGATACCGGAGGCCTGGGCGTAGCCGATGGCGGCCGGTGTACCGGACTCGGGGGTGGCGATCACCAGGTCGGCCTCCACCGGGTGCTCACGCGCCAGGGCCGCCCCCATGGCGTTGCGGGCGGCGATGACGGAGCGGCCGGCGATGCGCGTGTCCGGGCGGGCCAGGTAGACGTACTCGAAGACACAGCCGGCCCGGCGTGGCGTGGCGAAGTGGGTGGAGCGCACGCCGTCGGCGTCGATCTCGATGAGTTCCCCGGGTTCGATCTCGCGGACGAAGGCGGCGCCGATGATGTCCAGGGCGGCGCTCTCCGAGGCGACCACCCAGCCGCGCTGCAGGCGGCCGAGCACGAGGGGCCGTACCCCGTGCGGGTCACGGGCGGCGTAAAGGGTGTGCTCATCCATGAACACCAGGGAGAAGGCGCCGCGCAGCATCGGCAGCACGCGCAGGGCGGTCGCGGAGATGCTCAGCGGCGGTTCGGCGGCGGCCGCCGGCAGGTACAGGGGGGTGTCGGCGTCGACGGCGTCGTAGTCCCAGGCGTCCACCCGGCCACGCTGGGAGACCAGCTCCATGAGGGCGGCGATCACGGCGGTGTCGGTGGAGGAGCCGCGGCCGAGCTCGCCGGTGAGGTCCTCCCCGCTGGTGCGCTGCACCGCCTCCATCAGCTCGCGGGTGTTGGTGAGGTTGCCGTTGTGGGTCAGCGCCAGGGTGGAGCCGGCCACCGGCCCCAGCATCGGCTGCGCGTTCTCCCACGTGCCCGCACCCTGGGTGGCATAGCGGACGTGGCCGACGGCGAGGTGCCCGGTGAGGCTGGACAGGGTGCCGTCGTCGAATATCTGGGAAACCAGCCCCAGGTCCTTGTAGACCAGGATGTTGGTGCCGTCGGTGGAGGCGATGCCGGCGGCCTCCTGGCCCCGGTGCTGGAGGGCGTACAGGCCGAAGTAGGTCAGGCGGGAGGCCTCCTCCCCCGGCGCCCAGACGCCGAAGACGCCGCACTCCTCACCTACGGGCCGCTCGACGTCGCCAGTGGCGATCGGGCGGGCGGGCGAAGTGGTCGGGGCGGGGTCACCGAAGCTCACCGTCGCATCATCCCACAACCCCGCCCCGTACGGCCTAGTCGCGTCGACGGGCGGTCAGCAGGGCGCCTCCACCCATCAGCCCGAGGGCGAGCACCCCGAGGACGATCGGGGCGCCGGTGCGGGCCAGGCCGCCGTTCGAGCCGCGGTGCGGCGCGGACGTCCCAGGCGCGACCGGGGATGCGGTGGGCGTCCCCGCCGCACCGGGTCCCGCCCCTGCCGACGCGCCCGCCGTCGCGGTGGGTGTCGGCGCCGTCGTCTCCCCTGGGACCGGGCGCGTGACCTGGGCGGTGATGGCGAGCGTCCGGGTGGTGCCGTCGGCGCCGGTGACGGCGAAGGAGACGGTTGCGCACGTGGTGCTCACGCCGTCGACCGTGCAGTCCTGGGTGGCGACGCCGTCGGGGAGCGTGAAGGCGAGGGTCGCCTGGCCGGTCTCGGGCAGGCCCGGGGTGACCGACTGGTCGATGTCGCTCGTCGCCAGTGTGCGGGTGGTGCCGTCGGCCATGGCGACGGTGGCGGCGATCGAGGTGGCGGCGTCACCCACGCCCTGCTCGGCGGTGGCCGAATAGCTCAGGCCGGTGAAGCGGGCCGTCACGGTGTCGCCGTCGACGGCGAGGGAGGTGCCGACCTGGTGCTTGTCGTAGGAGGCGGTGGCCGGGGAGATGCGCACCAGGTACTCGGAGGTGACCGTGCGGTCGAGGATGCCGGTGTTGATCATCGTCTTGCCACCGAGGGTGTCGAAGTTGTCGCCGCCGGCCAGGAGGAAGGTGTTGGAGGCGACGGTGACGCTCGCGGCGTCGTCGAGCAGCTTCCCGTCGATGTAGACGGCGTCGATGACCCGGGAGCGGGCGTCGGCGATGTCGTCGGCGAGGCTCGTCAGGAGCGCGTTCCTCTCCTCCTCGGAGGGGGCGGTGGAGATCTGCGTGAAGTAGTCCTCGAGCTGGTCGGCGGCGTCCTGGTCGAGGTAGACCTCGACGTTGTCCGACACCCCGAGCATGAGGGCGGCGCGCGTCGTCGTCGGCTGGAACTGCTCGGCGAGGACCTGCTTGACCTCGGCGCCCGTGTAGGTCGCGTAGGCCATCTCGTTGCCGAAGGGCTGCACCATGTAGGCCTCCCCCGCGGTGAGCTCGCCGGCGAGGTAGTCGGCGCGCACGCCGCCGGGGTTCATCAGCCCGATCGCGTAGTCGGTGGCCGGCTGGATGTCCTCGGCCAGCCAGGCGGCGAAGGACGTGGCGATGAGGTTGGAGGCGGTGGACTCGGTGGAGCGGTTGGCGCCGTAGTCCGTGCCGTCGTTGGTACCGCGGTAGAAGTTCGAGTCGAGGGTGGCGATGACCTCATTGCCCGCCGCCTCCGAGTCCGCCTTCGCCTTGGCGACGATCCCGGCCACGCCGTAGGCGTCGGTGGTGCAGTCGGACTCCGCCAGGTCGAGGTTGCGGGCGGTGGCGGCGGTGACGCCCTTGGTGCCGTCCGCGGCGGTGGTCACCGTCAGGGTGATCTCGCCGAGCTTGAGGCCGTAGTGGTCGGGCTGGACGACGGCGATGTCCGTACCGTCGGTCGACTTGACGACGTCGGCGAAGGGCACGTGGGTGTGGCCGGCGACGACGGCGTCGACGGCACCGTTGAACTGGTTGCCGTAGATGGCGGCGTCCTCGTGGGCCAGGACCACGACGACGTCGGCCTCGCCGTTGGCGGCGTCACCGTCCTTGAGCTCCCGGGCGCGCGCGTTGGCGGTGGCGGTCGCGTCTAAGACCGTGAGGCCCTCGAGCGCGGACTTGGACACCAGGCTGGGCAGCTCCTCAGTGACGACGCCGATGAAGCCGACCCTGACGCCGTCGACCTCGGTGACCCAGGCGCCGTTGCCGGAGCCCTCGGCGGTCAGGGCCGCATTGCCGGTGACGTTGGCGGACAGGACCGGGGCGCTGAAGGCGGGCAGTAGGCGGTCGGCGAGGTCCGTGATTCCCTTGTCGAACTCGTGGTTGCCGGCGCTGGTGACGTCCAGGCCGATGGCGTTGAGGACGTCGATGGTGGGCTGGTCGTCGAGTACGGAGGAGATGTAGGCGCTGCCGCCGACGTTGTCTCCGTTGGAGACGAGCAGCGTGCTGGGGTTGCGTGTGCGGGCGGCGGCGACCTCGCAGGCCAGGGTGACGGCGCCGGGCTCATCGCTGGTGGTCTCGATGTGTCCGTGCAGGTCGGTGATGCCGAGGATGTTCAGTGTGGTGGTTGTGCCGGCGGGTTCCGCGGCGGCGGTGACCGGGGTGGCGAGTGCCGGCGTGAGGGCACCCAGGGCGAGGGCCGCGGTGAAGGCGGCCAGGCGGCGGTAGAGGTGTGGCATGAGTAGTCTCGGGAGGTCAGTGGGGCGGAGGACCCGGCAAGTGTAGCGCCCTTCACATCACCGTGTGCTCCAAGAGCTCCCTCCCCCCTCCGCCGAGGTCGGTAGAAGTTACATGCCGAGATCGGTAGAAGTTACATGCCGAGGTCGGCACTAATGACGACCGCATCATCGGTTCGGCTTGGCCTGATGCCGCAAACAACGTGCCGAGGCCGGCCATATCAACCGACCTCGGCACGTAAGATCAACCGACCTCGGCACGTAAGATCAACCGACCTCGGCACGTAAGATCAACCGACCTCGGAGGCGAGCTTGCGGGCCCGGGCCTGCTTGAGGATCAGCACGCCCGCGGCCGTCACGAGCATGCCCGCGATGATCGAGATGAAGAACCCGAGCAGGTTGTCGATCGCGAAGAACACGAAGATGCCGCCGTGCGGGGCGCGCGAGCCCACGTGCAGCGCCATGGACAGGGCCCCGGTCACGGCGCCTCCCACCATCGACGGCGGGATGATGCGCAGCGGATCGGCAGCGGCGAAGGGGATGGCGCCCTCGGAGATGAAGGAGGCGCCCAGCAGCCAGGCCGCCCGCCCGTTGTCCCGCTCGACGTCGGTGAACAGTCCCGGCCGCACGGTGGTGGCCAGGGCGAGTGCCAGCGGCGGAACCATGCCGGCCGCCATGACGGCGGCCATGATCTCGTAGGAGGCGGCCGTGGCCGCGGACAGACCGGCGGAGGCGAACAGGTAGGCGGCCTTGTTGACGGGACCGCCCAGGTCGAAGCACATCATCAGCCCGAGGATGACGCCCAGGAAAACGGCGGAGCCGGACCCGGCCATGGAGGTCAGTGAATCGCTCAGCCAGGTCATCAGGGAGGCGAGCGGGTCGCCGAGCACCATGTACATCAGTGAGCCGACCACCAGCGTGGTGGACAGCGGAATGATTACCACCGGCATCAGGCTGCGCAGCCAGCGCGGCGCATTCAGCCCCGCCAGCCAGGCCGCCATGTAACCGGCCAGCAGACCGCCGATCAGACCGCCGATGAAACCGGCGCCCATGGTCACCGACAGCGCACCCATGGCGAATCCGGGGGCGATGCCGGGCCGTCCGGCCAGTCCGAAGGCGGTGTATCCCGCCAGGGCCGGCACCAGGAAGTTCATGGCCGCGGTGCCCAGGAGGGCGAAGACCGCACCGATGTAGGCCATCAGCGGGGAGCCGCCCAGGGCGTGCGGGGCCGCGTAGGCCGGGTTGCTCAGATCCGGCAGGTTCCACAGGCTGGAGGCCGCGAGTCCCTCATCGGCGTTACCGATGACAATGGTCTGGGCGGTGGCGCCGATGTCGTAGCCGCCGAATAGGAAGCCCAGAGCCGTGAGCAGACCACCGGCGGCAACGAAGGGGATCATGTAGGAGACGCCGGTCATCACCGAGCGCTGCAGCCGCCGCGCCCAGTGCACGTGCTCCTCCTCGCCCTCGGCCTCGCCGCCCGCCGCGGCCGCCACGCGCTTGGCACCCGGGTCGTCGATGGCCGCCAGGGCCTGGTCCACCAGGGAGCCGGCGTCGTTGACGGCGGCCTTCACGCCGACATCGATCACGGGCTTCCCGGCGAAGCGCTCCAATCCCTTGACGGGCAGGTCGTGGGCGAAGATGACGGCGTCGGCGGACTGGATCAGGTCGGCGTCGAGCCAGTCGATCTTCCCAGAACCCTGCCCCTCGATGCGCACCGTCACGCCACGCTCCTTGCCGGCCTGCTCGAGCGCCTCGGCGGCCATGAAGGTGTGGGCGATGCCGGTGGGGCAGGAGGAGACGCCGACGATGACGCGGCCCGGGCCTGCGGGCGCGCCCGAGTCGGCCGCGCCCCCCTCCGCCGCCGCGGCCGGCTCGCCCGCGCCGGCGCCGTCGTCGAGCAGCTCGGGCTGGACCTGCGCGGTGACCAGGCGGGCGACGTCCTCCGGGGTGGCCGCGGCGCGCAGGGCGTCGGTGAACTCCGACTTCATCAGCCCGCGGGCGAGCTTGGCCAGCAGCTGCAGGTGGAAGTCGTCGGCGCCGGCGGGCGCGGCGATCATGAACACGAGGTCGGCTCCCTGGCCGTCAGCGGCGCCGAAGTCGACCGGCTCGGTCAGGCGGGCGAAGCCGAGCGAGGGGGCGAGCACGTGCGGGCTGCGGCAGTGCGGGATGGCGATGCCGCCGGGGATGCCGGTGGGGGCGGTGGCCTCGCGGGCCAGGGCGTCGGCGGCGAGTCCCTCGGTGGTGTCGGCGCGGCCGGCGGCGGCGACGACGTCTGCCAGGTAGTTGATGACCGCCTGCTTGTCCGAGCCCGCGGCGGCGTCCAGGCGGACGAGCTCGGGCACGATCAGCGGGGTGGTCGCTGGGGTGGTTTGGGACATGGTGTTTTCCTTGGTGTCTCCTGTTGGCGCCGCTCCGCCGGTGCGGGGCGGGTTCGGATCGGATGCGCGGGCCGGTGGGCCCGCGCCGGGGTGTTGGGTCGGGTTCCTTCGGTGGTGACCGCTTACAGCGGGGTGACTTCGGCGGCCTGCGCGGGCAGGTCGGCGGGGCGGGGCAGGGTGGTTCCGGGCAGGCCGGCGGCCGCGGAGCCGTACGCCATGGCGGTGGCCAGGCGCTCCGGGGCCTCGGCTCCGCGCACGTCGGCGAGGATGTAGCCGGCTACGGAGGAGTCTCCGGCGCCGACGGTGGAGATGACCGGGATCTCAGGTGCGGTGGCCCGCCAGGCGCCGTCCGCGGTGACCAGCACTGCGCCGGCTCCTCCGAGGGTGGCCATCACCGCCCCCACTCCGCGATCCACCAGGACGCGCGCGGCCTGGGCCACGGGCGCGTAGTCGCCGGCCAGGGCGCCCTGCTCGAGCGCCGTGGCCCGCTCGGCGGGCAGCCCGGCGAGCTGCCCGAGCTCCTCGCCGTTGGGCTTGATCAGGTCGGGGGCGGCCTCCGGCAACGCGGCGGCCAGGGCGGCCAGGGGCGCGTCGGAGGTGTCTACGGCGATGCGCAGCCCCGGGGCGTGCCGCCGCAGCAGACGCACGAGGCGCGCATACCAGTCGGTGGGGGCGCCGGGCGGCAGCGAGCCGGACAGGATCGCCCAGGAGTGGGGGACGTCGTCCGGGGCGTCCGCGGCGGGCACGGTGACCGCCGCGACCAGGGCCGCCTCAACGGCACCGACCTCGGCGGAGCTCAGCACCGCGCCGGGCTCGTTGAGCTTGGTGGTGGTGCCGTCCGGCTCGGTGACGGCGGTGTTGACGCGGACGGCGCCTACCACATCCACGGTCTGGGCGGTCAGGCCGGGCTCGGTCAGGCCGTCGAGCGCCGCGACCAGCGGGTCGCGCTCTGGGGCCGGCAGCACGGCAGTGACCTCCTGACCGGTGCCGGCCAGAACGCGGGCGACGTTGAGGCCCTTGCCGCCCGGTTCGGTGGTGACCGACTGCAGCCGGTTGACGCCGCCGCGTACGAGCAGTCCGGCGAGCGTCACCGTGCGATCGAGCGACGGATTCGGCGTGAGGGTGATGATCATGCGAGCAGTACCTCGGTTCCTGTGTCGGCGAGTTGGGCGGCCAAAGGACTGGGGAGTGCGGCGTCGGTGACCAGGACATCGACGTCGTCGAGATCGGCGAAGGAGACCAGGTGCTCCTGGCCGATCTTGGTGGAGTCGGCCAGAACCACGACGCGCCTGGCGGCACGAACCATGGCGCGCTTGACGGCGGCCTCGTCCGGATCAGGGGTGGACAGGCCGTGCTCGGCGGTCAGGCCGTTGGTGCCCATGACGGCCACACTCACCCGCAGGGCCGCCAGCGCCTCCAGGGCCTCGGGGCCGACTGCGGCCTGGGTGATGCCGCGCACCTGGCCGCCGAGCATGCGCACGGTCAGGTCCCCGCGGCCGGCGAGTACGGCAGCCGTAAGTACGGAATCCGTGATGACGCGCAGACCCAGGCCTTCGGGCAGGACGCGGGCGAGGCAGCCGACGGTGGTGCCGGCGTCCAGCAGCAAGGCGGTGCCGGAGCGCAGATCAAGGGCGTCAACAGCGGCGGCGGCTATCGCCTGCTTGGCACTGGCACCGAGTAGTTCGCGTTCGGCAACGGCCGTCTCCGGCAGGGCGAGGACAGTGGCGGGAACCGCGCCGCCGTGGACCTTACGCAGGGCTCCGGTGCGGTCGAGGGCGGTCAGGTCGCGACGTATGGTTTCCACGGTCACGCCGTAGCGCCCGGCGAGGTCGGCTACGGATACGCGCCCCTCACGCGCAACGGCATCGACGATGTCCTGCTGACGCTGCTCGGCGTTCATCCGTACCTCCTCCATGAAGTCCGTTCGGACACCAGTGTATGCCCGAACGGACTTGGTTGGGAAGGGGTGTCAGCAAGTTCGGCCACGTTTCATGCCCGAACAGGCAAGAAGCCGCGGTTCTGCGGGTACTCGCGTTTAGAGGTGCGGCTCAAGGCGTGCCCCGGTCGGCGGGCGGCTACCCGCTGCGACGGCGCGTGGGGTGCGGGGAGTGCGCCGACCCGGCCCCCGGGGCCGGCACGGCTCAGGCGCGCAGCAGCGGCAGGTAGGCGGACAGGTCACACCTCTCGCCGGAGGCATGCAGCGCCCCGGAGTCTAGAGCCTGCCGCCAGTCGAGACGCCCGGTGGCCAGGCTCAGCCACGTGGCGGCGTCGGTCTCCACCACGCTCGGCGGAGTACCGCGGCGGTGAACCGTGCCGGAAACCGCCTGAGTCACACCGAAGGGCGGCACCCGCACCTCCACGGCACGCCCGGGGGCGCAAGCCGCCAGCTCCTCCAGCAGAAAACGCACCGCGGTCGCGGTATCGGTACGGTCCGGGCGCTGGCCCGCATCGGCGTCGGCCGCCCAGCGGCGCACAGCCTGGGCGCCGGCGGCAGGATCAATACGTCGTCTCACCTGCCCGACGGTACGGCACGCGCCTGCTCTGACCGCCCGCGGCGCACGAGTCGATAGCAGGCCAGCCCGGCTGCGGCGAACACCGCCGCAGCCATCACCTCGCAGGAGCCGAGGACGGACAGCATCCCCGTCTCGGCCAGCACGGAGTCCTCATCCGGGTTGACGATCGCCCCTTCGCTCACCGTCGGCCCCACCGCACTGGACTGCGCAGTGGCCGCGCTCACCGGCACGAAGGCCTGCAGGTTCAGGCCACTGGTGGTTCCGTCATGGGCAATCAGCGTGAATGAGACGACGGCGCAGGTCGCCGCCGCCGAGACGCCGCCGCCGTCGCCACTCGCCGGGCAGGTTGAGGTGGCGACATCGGCCGGCAGCGCGATGTTCAGGGTTGCGGTTCCGGTCTGCGGCAGCGCGGGGGTTATGGCGGCGTCCACGGCGCCGCTGGCGAGCTGCTGGGTGCCACCGTCCGCGAGCCCCACCGTGGCGGTGATCTCCTCCGCCGCCCCGGGAGCCGCCTGTTCGGAGGCCGCGGTGAAGCTCAGACCGGTGAACCGAACCCTTGCGGTGCCGCCCGCGACATCCAGATCGACGCCGACCTGGCGCTTGACCAGGTCCACCGCTGCGGAACCCCCATCCTGCAAGTACTCGGCGGTGACGTCGCGGTCGAGGACGCCGGTGCCGGCCGGAGTGGCCTGGCGCAGCACGGTGAACCCGTCGCCGCCGGACAGCAGGAAGGAGTTCGAGGCCACCACGACTTCGGCGTCATCGGCCAGCTCGGTGTCATCGACGTACACGGAGCGGATCACACGGGCACGCGCGGCGTCGATGGCGGCGTCCAGCTCCTCGGCGGACTGCGTGCCTGCGGAGATTCGGCGCCAGTGCTCCTCCAGCTCATCGGCGGCTTCCTGGTCTACGAACACCCGCACATTGGCGGAGACACCGAGCATGAGCAGCGACCGGGAGGCCTCGGGCTGCCACTGCTGGGAGAGCACGGCCTTGAGCTGCGCACCGGTGTAGGTGGCGTAGCCCATCTCGTTGCCGAAGGGCTGCACGGCGTAGGCCTCCCCCTCGGTGAGCTCGCCGCGCAGGAAGTCCGAGCGCACGCCGCCGGGGTTCATCAGCCCGACGTAGTGGTCGCCGTCGGGCCGGATCGCGCCGGTGAGCCAGGCGCGATAGGAGTCCGCGATCAGGTTGGAGGCGGTGGACTCGGTGGAGCGGTTGGCGCCGGGATCCGAGCCGTCGTTGGTGCCGCGGTAGAAGCCGGTGCTCAGGGTGGTCAGGACGCGAGCGCCTGCGGCTTGGGAGTCGCGGGCCGCCTGGTCGACGATGTCCTGTACGCCGTATGCGTCGGTGGCGCATGGGGATGCGTCCAGGTCTATGTTCTTGGCCTCCACGATGCTCACCGCCCGGCTGTCACGGTCGACCGACAGGGTGATATTGCCCAGCAGCTCGCCGTGCTGGCCCGGCTGGACGACGGCGATGCGGTTCCCGTCCTTCCCCTTGACGGTGGCGGCGTGTACGTCATGGCTGTGGCCGCCGAAGACCGCATCAACGGAGCCGTTGAGCTCAGGGGCGCGCACGGCGGCGTCATCGTGCGCCAGGACGACCACGACGTCGGCCTCTCCGTTGGCGGCAACGCCGTCCTTGAGAGCGGCGGCCCGGGCGTTGACGGTGTCCACGAGGTCGGCGACCTCCACTGCCTCCAGCGCCGGGCCCGCCACTAGGCGGGGCAGGGAGTCGGTGACAGCGCCCACGAAGCCGACCCTGACCCCGTCGACCTCCGTGATCCAGACGCCGTCGCCGTCGCCCTCGGCGCTCAGGGCGTCATTCCCGGTGACGTTGGCCGCCAGAACCGGGGCGTCGACGGCGCCCAGCAGGCGGGAGGCGAGGTCGCCGACGCCGCGGTCGAACTCGTGATTCCCGGCGGCGGTGACGTCCAGACCGATGGCGTCCAGCACGTCGATGGTCGGCTGATCGTCCAGGACCGAGGAGATGTATGCCGAGCCGCCCACGTTGTCGCCGGTGGAGACCAGCAGGGTGTCCGGATCGGATGCGCGTGCCGCCGCGACCTCGCAGGCCAGGGCGACGGCGCCCGGCTCGGACACCAGCTCGACTCCCTCACTGCGCGTGGACACCCGCTCGATGTGCCCGCCGAGGTCGGAGATTCCCAGCAGGTTGATCGTCGCGGCCGCGCTCTCGTCGGCGGCGGTGGCTGCGGGGGCGCCGACGGCGGGGGCGGCTACGACTACCGGGCCGCTGATCGGCGTTACGGCAATCAGGTTGGCGTGCGGAGTTCCCGCTGCGGAGGCGATGACTGCAAGGGCAAGGGCCGTCATGGAGACGGACGCCCGGACCAGGTGACGCGGCCTCATGGTTGGTTGTCCTCGTGGTGATCATCGATAGGTCGAACGATTGACACCACCATAGGTGTCAGGACACCTGGGGAACATGCCACATACCAATTAGTAATGATGACAATTTGGCGATGCTAGACACCCCTCCGCTTATCAGCCGCTGGCCGGCACGCACTGATCGGCGAAGATCCGCACCGTTCCGGGGAAGTACGACGGCGCCCGGCCGCTTGCGGTGAAGCGGCCGGGCGCCGTCGTCAAGTACGCAGTCGCCGGGACCGTGATTCCGGCTTTATCGCGTCCCGCCGCGGATCCGCCTGCCGGATCGGCCCTTTGGCCAACGCCCGGGTAGCGGATTACCGAATGGCGGATCAGACGATGCCGTGCGCGATCATGACGTCGGCGACGCGAGTGAAGCCGGCGGCGTTGGCACCCAGGACGTAGTCACCGGGGCGGCCGTAGGTCTCAGCGGCCTCGACGCAGGAGTCGTGGATATCGGCCATGATGCCGGTGAGCTTGGCCTCGGCGGTGGCGAAGTCCCAGCGGGTGCGGCCGGCGTTCTGCTCCATCTCCAGTGCGGAGGTGGCCACACCGCCCGCGTTGGAGGCCTTGCCGGGGGCGTAGAGGATACCGGCGGCCTGGAAGGCCTCAATGGCCTCCGGGGTGCAGGGCATGTTGGCACCCTCGGCGACGACGGCGCAGCCGTTGCGCAGCAGGGAGGCGGCGGAGTCGGCGTCGAGCTCGTTCTGGGTGGCGCAGGGCAGGGCGACGTCCACCGGGACGTCCCAGGGACGGCCCTCGGTGACCAGGCGGGCGCCGGGGCGGCGGGAGACGTAGTCGGCCACGCGGCCGCGCTCGACCTCCTTGACCTGCTTGAGCAGCTCGAGGTCCACGCCGGCCTCATCGACCACGTAGCCGGAGGAGTCGGAGAAGGTGATGGGCTTGGCGCCCAGCTGCTGGGCCTTCTCGATGGCGTAGATCGCGACGTTTCCGGCACCGGAGACGGCGATCTTCTTGCCCTCCAGGGAGTCGCCCTTGGTGGCCAGCATGGACTGGGCGAACAGGACCGTCCCGTACCCGGTGGCCTCGGTGCGGGCCAGCGAGCCGCCCCAGGCCAGGCCCTTACCGGTCAGAACGCCGGCGTCGTAGGAGTTGCGCAGGCGCTTGTACTGGCCGAACAGGTAACCGATCTCGCGGCCGCCGACGCCGATGTCACCGGCGGGTACGTCCGTGTTGGGGCCGATGTGGCGGGAGAGCTCGGTCATGAAGGACTGGCAGAAGCGCATGACCTCGGCGTCGGAGCGGCCGTGCGGGTCGAAGTCGGAGCCGCCCTTGCCGCCGCCGATGCCCTGGCCGGTCAGCGCGTTCTTGAAGATCTGCTCAAAGCCGAGGAACTTGATGATGCCGGCGTTGACGCTCGGGTGGAACCGCAGGCCGCCCTTGTAGGGGCCGAGTGCGGAGTTGAACTCGATGCGGAAGCCGCGGTTGACGTGGACCGCGCCGGCGTCGTCCACCCACGGGACGCGGAACATGATCTGACGCTCCGGCTCCACAATGCGCTCCAGGAGCCCGTCCTCAGCGTAGTGGGGGTGCTTGCTGATGACGGGGCCGAGCGACTCCAGCACCTCGCGGACGGCCTGGTGGAACTCGGCCTCCCCACGGTTGCGGGCCACGACTTGTTCATAAACCTTCTCGACAACGTCCTGCATCGGATACTCCTTCACCTGTCACCTGGCAGCGGCGGGGCCGACGGTGGTCGGTGCCGCGTGGCTGCGATTACGGCGCAGGAGCACGTCTTCGAGCAGGCGGGCGTCCCGCGCTGGGCTCAAGGTTCGCACCCCGCGGGTAACTGAGACGAAACATCTCATGTTTCGACCGTAGGTTGGGGAGAGGGAGGGAGCGGCGACCGCGAACGCGGGGGCGCCACTCACAGAGCAGCGTAGGCGTCGTCGTCGACGGGCTCGAGCCACTCGTTGGAGGTGTTCTCCCCGGGAACCGCGAGCGCGATGTGGGAGAACCAGGAGTCGGCCTTGGCACCGTGCCAGTGCTTGACGCCGGCGCGGATGAACACCACGGAGCCGGGCTCGAGGGAGACGGCGTCCTGCCCCTCCTCCTGGTACCAGCCGGAACCGGCGGTGCAGATGAGCACCTGGCCGCCGCCGGAGGTGGCGTGGTGGATGTGCCAGTTGTTGCGGCAGCCGGGTGAGAAGGTGACGTTGTGGACGCCGACGGCGCACTCGGGGTCGTCGACGAGGTTGTTCAGGTAGCTGTCGCCGATGAAGTACTGGGCGAAGGCGGTGTTCAGCTCGCCCTTGCCGAATACGTTCTCGGCGGCGAAGACGGATTCGTCGGTGGTGGCGGTCATGGTGGTTCCTCTCCCGCGGCCCGGGCGGTCGCGCCCGCTCAGGCTAGGGCGCGCCGCCCGGTCGCAGCCAGGCCCCGAGCGGACTCCCCATCCCCCATCCCGCATCCCGCATCCCACCTCCCGCATCCCACCTCCCCCACCGAGATCGGTAGATCTTACGTACCGAGGTCGGTAGTTGTTACGTACCGAGGTCGGTAGTTGTTACGTACCGAGGTCGGTAGTTGTTACGTGCCGAGGTCGGTTGAAGTGGCGAGGACGTCCGGTCCACCTGCGCAGCTCCGCCCGCGCCCTCTGATGGCATCATCCAGGTATGAGTTCCTCTGGCTCTCCTGCGTCGGCACCCTCCGGCCCCTCCGAACCCAAATCCTCCTCGCCCTTCCCCGGCCGCGACAGCAAACGGTGGGGCACTCCGCCGGTTGATTCGATCCTGCTGCAAGCACCGACCCGACTTCCGCGACGTCGACGGACCGAGTGGTGGACGGTCGCCGCATGGTCTTTGGCGCTGCTGGCGCAGATCGTCATGCGCCTTGACGAGGACTTCTCCTACGGGCCGTCGATGCGCTATGCGCTTACAAAGCAGGTGCGCCAGATGATGGAGGCATACTCCAACTCGACCATCCTCCTGTGCATCCTCGGCCTCATCTCCTGCCTCGTCCTCCTGGGCACGGAATCACTGCGCGCGGCTGTACTGGGGACATCATTGGCCGCCATCACACTCACCGCTTCGCTGGTCTCCTGGACGGTCATGTACGGGCTGTGGCCGATCGACGCCGTCTGGTGGACACGCGGATGGGTTGTCAACATCGTGTTCGGCATCGTCCTCTTCCGCGCCATCCGCGACCTCGCCACAAACATCGATGAAAGGTTCGGTCACCGGTATGCCGTGTAATCACGCCCGCTCATCAACTCGCCCGCGCACGGTCCCCGCGCCTGGCATACACCGGCAGCCAGAGGAGCCGCCGGCCCCCTCCTGGAGCGTCACCGCGTTGCCCGATCTACTCCGATACGCGCTTGGCCGCGCGGGCGGGCCGACGGGCCAGCCCGCCGTCGTCGCCATCGACGGGCGCTCGGGCAGCGGGAAGAGCACCCTCGCCCACCGCCTGGCCGCGCTGGTGCGCGGAGCGCGGATGCTGCATATCGATGACCTGGATTGGAACGAGCCGCTCTACCAGTGGGACCACCTGCTGGTAGAGACGCTGACGCAGGTGCGTGCCGACGGCGCCCTGGAGTTCACGCCGCCGGCGTGGCCCCGGCACGGCCGCGCCGGGGCGATCACCATCCCCGCCGGGACGCCGCTGGTGCTGGTGGAGGGTACCGGCGCCGGGATGCGGGCGGCGGCCGGACTGGTCGATGCGCACCTGTGGGTCCAGACCGACTACGCCGTCGCGGAGGAGCGCGGCATCGGCCGGGACATCGCCGACGGCACCAATGGCGACGCCGAGGAGTCGGTGCGGTTCTGGCACGACTGGCAGGCGGCTGAGAGACCCTTCTTCGCGGCGGACCGCCCCTGGGAGCGGGCTGACGCCATCGTCTGCGGTCAGGCCCTGCCCGGGGTCGGCCCGGAAGAGGTCGCCTGGGCGCCGCGCCGATAGGTGGTCGCAGACAGCGTCCAATCTGCACGTAGGTCCCGACCCGACTCTCACGCCCTGAAGCTGGGAGCTCCCGTCTACAAGTACAACGCTGGTTGGGCGTCAATAGGCTTTTCCGTGTTATCGGCGCGAGTGCGTGGCTTTAGGGGCTCTTCCGGTTTGAGAGTGGGGCTCGGGGAGTGCGGGTGGGCAGGCGCGGGTGGCGTTGGCGTTGGGCGGTGGATGGTTGGCGGGTGGTTAGGGTCCGGTCGGGTGGGTACTCCCGGGGGCGGCGCACGCTCAGCCATCTCACCGCTCTGACCGGACAGCGAGTTTTGCCCGGTATTTCAACGTTCTTGGTTTTGGGTCGAAGGAGGTCGTTCGGCTCCTACGTGCGCCGCAGGGGTCGGCGCACGTAGGAGCCGACTGCACCGTTCACCGCTTGAGGTGTTTTCCGCATGATTCCGCCAAATCCCTAAAACTGCGCCACAACTGAGCGTGCGGCGCGCTCGTCGCCGGACCCACCCGCGCACAGGTCCGGCTCCCGGCACTTGGGAACACGGCAGCGGGAACAGCCCGAGGCCGCACAGGCGGTGCACCCACGGTTGCGAACGAGCCACCGGCACCAGCACGGCCAGCACCACTCCCGCCGAACCTGGAACATCCACTGCGGCCTACGCCCAGGATCGGCCCACCAAAACCACCCCACACCCCCAAAGCGGAAACGCCGCTTCAGGTCGTGTTGTGTAAGTCGTTTGCGCTGGTGGGGGTGCCGACGATGCGGGCGGGTCTGATAGCGGATGGCGAGTTTGTCGGATCTGGCGGCTACGGCGCTCCAGTTTGAGTGGGCTGTGTGCGCCCCTCGAGGGGCGAGTGGGTCTTGCGCCGCCCCTGGTTGGACCGCTCACGCGCGGTTGGACCGCTCACGCCCCGATGGACCGCTGTAACCAGCGGCTACGGCGGTCCAACGGGGGCACAGGGGTCCAACTAGGGCGTGTTGCGTTAGTCGGGTGGGGTGGTCGGCGTGGTGTGCGGGATGGGGTGAGGCCTTTGGGGTATCACGGGTGGTGTGAGAACAAACCGTGACACTGCCAAAGGCCTCGACCGTTGAGTATAGACGCTGCCGCTCGTCATGACCTGACCGATGCTCAGTGGGGGCTGCTCGAGCCCCTGCTGCCCGCCCCGCCTGTTCGTGGCAGGCCGCGCGTGTATCCGCTGCGGGACATGATCAACGCCGTACGGTGGAGAACCCGGGTCGGTGCGCCCTGGCGTGACGTACCGGCCCGCTACGGGCCGTGGTGGAGGGCCTGCGCCCTGTACCGGGCCTGGCAGACCGATGGGTGGGGGCGCATCGAGTCCGCCCTTGTCGCCCAGGCCGACGCCGCCGGCAAGATCGGCTGGCGGGTGTCGGTGGATTCGACCACCTGTCGGGCGCATGTGCATGCCGCTGGGGCGCGCAAGGACAGTCCCCAGCTGGTGGAGGGGGAGCCCGAGGATCACGCCCTGGGGACCTCTCGGGGTGGCTGGTCGACCAAGGTTCACGCCGCCGTGGACGCCGCCTGCGGCATGCTGGCCGGGGTGCTGACCGCCGGACAGGTCGCGGACTGCCCGATGATGATCCCCGTCCTAGACAAGATATGTGTCCAGCGTCCTGCCGGTGGACGGCCCCGCACCAGGCCGCAGATGGTGCTGGCCGACAAGGCCTACTCCTCAAAGGGGAACCGGGACTGGCTGCGCAACCACCACATCAAGGCCACCATCCCTATCAAGGCAGACCAGGCCGACAACCGCCGCCGACGCGGCAGCGCCGGGGGCAGACCGCCCGCCTTCGACCCCGTGGCCTACAAGGACCGCAACGCCGTGGAGCGGTGCTTCGGCCAGCTCAAGCAGAACCGCGCCATGGCCACCAGGTACGACAAGCTCGCCGTCCGCTACCAAGCCACCACCCACATCGCCAGCATCGACCACTGGCTCAAACGACTTACATAACACGCCCTAGGTCGGTATGTCGTGGGTTGTGGCCGGTTGGTCGAGTACGTCCTTTTGACCCCAGGGCCCTCCACATTCATGAGGAACTGGGGCGCACAAGGACGTTCTCGCCAAGCACAGGCCGTGCTCGGGCGCAGGAGGTCGTGGTCGTCGGCCCGTAGGGCGGCGCACTTCCACCTGCAGGTACCCGCGACGTGCGACCGGACTTCCTCATCGGGGCCTGACAGATCCGAAGGAGCCCTTGGGGTGTGTTCGATGGTCTGTGTAAGCCCTGATTGAGAGACCTACCGTCGCGACTGCGACTGACAGGAAGATGGTCGCCCCGCCTCAGGGGCGTTCCGAGTGGGCGTGGAGTGGCCCGGGAGCTGGCTGCCTACAGCGCCCTGGATCTCAATGTGCTCGTCTTAATGCACCTGAAGGTGCGAGGTGCTTCCTGACCTCATGGCGCTGGCTATCGTGGTGCTTCCGGCCGTCTTGGTCTTAATGCACCTGAAGGTGCGAGGTGCTTCCTGACCCCTACCCCTGGAAACCGCGTCATACCGCCACTTCCAGAGGCGAGATCGCCACCGGCCCCGCAAGCACCCCACGAGACCGGCTAGCACCACCCCAAAAGTACCACTTTTCGTTGAAAACACGCCAAGCGCCACCGACACCCCCAGAGCCCCTCCAGCCACCAACTTTCAACGAAGTCATGCGGAAAAGTCGGGGGCAAAACGCACCAATCTTTGTACCGCAGACCGAATCGTGACCCGGCTGCGGCGGCCCGCCAGCACATCGCCAGCCCCACACACCCCAACAACACCACACGCCACACCCGCAACCGCCGCTCTCGCCACCTCCGGACACCCACAGTCGGCCACAGGCACCCCCGGCAAAGACCACCACAACCACCGCCTCACCGGGCGTCTACAACGCCACTTCGCCGTTTGCAACGCCAGTTAGTTCTATTGAAGGACGCGGAGGTATACAGCAAACGGTTAAGCGGCGTAGCAGACGGCAAACCGGCGTAGCAAACCACGAAGTGGCGTTCCAAACGCACTCCGGGCCGCGAAACACGCCCCGCACCGGTGGCGTCACGCAGCCGCGGAGACGACGCTTCCGCCCACCCCATCCGTACCCGGGCAGGCTCACCCCCTCAGCCGCCGAGTCGACCTCAGTCGAACAGCGCCGGCAAAGTCGCCTGCACCCCCGCCCGCAGCTCATCCAGGTCCAGCACCAGCGGGCGGCCGGAGCCGTCGTCGGCCAGCAGGTCCGTGCCGGTGACGGCAAGCATGTCCCCGCCGGTGGTGCCCAGGCGCCCCCAAGTCACACCCTCGGCCTCGGCGGCCGCCGCCACCGCGGGCAGGGCGCCCTCCGGCACCGCAACCAGGGCGCGGGCGCCGGACTCGGACAGCAGCGCGGTGAAGTCGTCAACGTCGCCGGGCAGGGCGGCCAGGTCGATGGCCGCGCCGACGCCGAAGCGCAGGCAGGCGTCCACCAGGCTCTGCGCCAGCCCGCCGGCGGACAGGTCGTGGGCGGCGCGCACCAGCCGGGAGCCGTCGGGCAGGTCCACCTCGCTCAATGCCACCAGCACCCGCCCGAGGGCGGCCTCCGCCTCCAGGTCCACGTGCGGCGGCAGGCCGCCCAGGTGGTCGTGCACCACGCGGGTCCAGGCCGAGCCGTCCAGCTCGTCGCGGGTCTCACCCAGGGCAATGATGGCCAGGCCCTCCTCCTGCCACCCCGAGGGGTTGGCACGGCGCACGTCATCCATCACACCCAGCACGCCCACCACGGGGGTGGGGTTGATGGAGGAGTCTGGCAGGCCCTTTACCTTCCCGTGGGAGTTGTACAGGGAGACGTTCCCACCGGTTACGGGCACGCCCAGCTCGCGGCAGGCGTCGGCCAGGCCGGTGATCGCCTCCACCAGCTGCCACATGGCGTCGGGGTCCTCCGGGGAGCCGAAGTTGAGGCAGTCGGTGACGGCCAGCGGGCGGGCGCCCACGGTGCACACGTTGCGGTATGACTCGGCCAGCGCCTGGGCCGCACCGGTGGCCGGATCGAGCTTGGTGAAGCGACCGTTGGCGTCCGTGGCGATGGCGACCCCGCGGCCGGTGGCCTCATCCACGCGAATGACGCCGGCGTCGTCGGGCTGTGCCAGGGCGGTGGCGCCGCGCACGAAGCGGTCGTACTGGTCGGTGACCCACGCCGCGGAAGCCTGGTTGGGGCTGGTGACGACGGCGCGCACCTGCTCCACCAGCTCCTCGACCGTCCCCGGCCGGGCCAGGGCGTCGGAGGTGTCGGCGTTCAGGGCGTCCTGCCAGGCGGGGCGGGCGTAGGGGCGGTCGTAGGTGGGGCCCTCGTGGGCAACCGTGCGCGGGTCCACGTCCACGATCCGCTCCCCGAAGTGGTCGATCGTCAGCCGCCCGGAGCCGTTGACCTCGCCGACGACACTGGCCTCGACGTCCCACTTGTCGATTACCGCCATGAAGTCGTCGAGCTTGTCCGGGGCGACGACCGCCATCATGCGCTCCTGGGACTCGCTCATGAGGATCTCCCCGGCCGTGAGGGTGGGGTCGCGCAGCAGCACGTTCTCCAGGTCCACGTGCATGCCGCCGTCGCCGTTGGAGGCCAGCTCGCTGGTGGCGCAGGAGATGCCGGCGGCGCCGAGGTCCTGGATGCCGAGCACCAGGTCGGCCGCGAACAGGTCCAGGCAGCACTCGATCAGGACCTTCTCCATGAAGGGGTCGCCCACCTGCACGCTCGGCCGTTTGGCGGGCATGCCGTCCTCGAAGGACTCCGAGGCGAGGATGGAGGCGCCGCCGATGCCGTCACCGCCGGTGCGGGCGCCGAACAGGACCACCTTATTGCCCGCACCGGAGGCGTTGGCCAGGTGGATGTCCTCATGCCGCAGCACGCCCACGCACAGGGCGTTGACCAGCGGGTTCTCCTGGTAGGAGGGGTCGAACTCGGTCTCGCCGCCGATGTTGGGCAGGCCCAGGCAGTTGCCGTAGCCGCCCACCCCGGCGACGACGCCGTGCACCACCCGGGCCGTGTCGGGGTGGTCTACGGCGCCGAAGCGCAGCTGGTCCATGACGGCCACGGGCCGGGCGCCCATGGAGATGATGTCGCGCACGATGCCGCCGACGCCGGTGGCGGCGCCCTGGTAGGGCTCGACGAAGCTGGGATGGTTGTGGGACTCGACCTTGTAGGTGACGGCCCAGCCGTCACCGATGTCGACGACGCCGGCGTTCTCCCCCATACCCACCAGCAGGTGCTCCCGCATCTCGGGGGTGGTCTTCTCCCCGAACTGGCGCAGGTGGAGCTTGGAGGACTTGTAGGAGCAGTGCTCGGACCACATGACCGAGTACATGGCCAGCTCCGCGGCGGTGGGGCGGCGGCCGAGGATGGTCTTGATGGTGTCGTACTCCTCATCCTTCAGGCCGAGATCGCGGTAGGGCATCGCCTGGTCGGGCGTGGCCGCGGCGCGCTCGACGGTGTCGGGATGCTCGGCGGCCTGGCTGGGGCGGGCGGGTTCGGTCACGGCGTTGGGCTCGACGGCGGACATGTCTGCTCCTGGGTGGGCGGTGGAACCGGGACCGAGGTTACCCGGCGCGGCCGTCCCACGCCTATTCCGCCCCTGTGTCCGCCGCCCCCACTCGCGAGGTCGGTAGATCTTACGTACCGAGGTCGGTAGATCTTACGTACCGAGGTCGGTCGTTGTGACGGCCACCCATCCGCCGTGCTGGCGGACCAGAGCTCCGGCGTCGTGCTTGCGGCGCACACGCTCGCGATCCGGACTCCGCCGCGCCGGCTGCTACCGCTCGGCCACCCAGTAGTTGCTCATGGAGTCGAAGTGCAGAGCGTGCAGGCGTTCCGGGAGAAGGTCAACAGGCCTGTCCGCAACCGCGCCGGTCAGCTCCCCGAGCGTGGCGCGAAGCTCGTCGGGAGGCAGCGCAGTGGGCGCCTCGGGCCGGTAGTAGGCAAGCGTGATATGGGGCGTGAACGGCCCAGCGGGCAGGATCTCGTCAAACAATGCGCGAGCGGACAGCAACCTACGGTGCTCGTACTCGTCAACGGCCCGGATCCCGACGACGACGCTCGTATTCACCAGGTTGAAGACCGCCGTGCACCTGGTGCGGATCGGGCCGATCGCACGCGCCCGCGCGACCAGCTCCGCGGCCGTCGCCGCGCCGGCCTCGACCAGCGGCCACACCCGCGCCCGGTCCGAACCGGAATGGAGATCGTGGAGCGTCACATGGGCCATCCCCACGGGCAGCGGCAGCGACAGCGACTCGCCGAAACGGCCGTGGAGGTCATGCGCGATCGCCCCTACGAGCTCCCGAAGCTGATCGTCGAGGAAGTAGGCGATCGTGTCCCCATAGAAGGGCCGCAGCACGCCGACTCGTCGGGCCACCTTCTCCTCCAGGGACGCGGGCAGTCCGAACACCGGCTCGGCGGGGACCGAGTCGGTCTGGAATGCGCCGACGCGCTCGTCGAAATCAGCAAGCGTCTCCACAACCGGCTCCTTCAGTGAAACACCAACGGCCCAGGATCACCGCGCCGCCAAGTCCCGCCCGGAAGCCACATCGACCGACCTCGGCGGTAACAACGACCGACCTCGGCGGTTATATCTACCGACCTCGACGGCGATCGCCTCCCGGAGACGGCGCGGATCGCCTTCACCGGAGGCTGCCGTCGCTGGAGACCAGGATCATGATGAACTCCACGAGGGCCCAGATACAGTTTCCAAGGGCGACGAGCGTGGCGAACATGAAGCTGAATCCAGCCGCGGCGGAGGGCCCGTCCGGCGTGTATCCGAAGTCATCCGTATTCGCCACGATGATTACGCCACCGATGACGAAAAGCACCACCACCGCGGCAACCAAGCACAGGTGAATGACACCCCTGCGGACCTGCCCCCGGTAGAAGTTGTGGATTCCCAGGCCGCCGAGGAAGAAGGCCAGCACCGCCGCGGCGGCCTTCGACTTGGGCTGCATGTAGCCGGGCTGCACATACCCCGCCTGCCCGTAGGGCACCCCATAACCGGGGGCCGCATACGCCGCCTGCTGAGTGTTGGGCTGCTGACTGTAGGAATAGCCCGGCTGCCCGTTGCCGTAGGCGGGAGGCCGAGTCGCCTGCGCATACCCAGAGGCTGAACCCTGCCCGTAGGCATCAGAAGACGACCCGGGTCCGGCCGGCTGCCACATGGGCTGTGACTGTCCGGGGTCAGGAATGTTGGGGCTCTGGCTCATGACTGTTTTCCTCCAGGCGTGTCGAACCGATCAGGGAGAGGATCGTGGGAGGCACCCGCACACAACCATTCCTCCCACACACTCATCACCCGGCAACCCTCTCCCCCGCACCTCCCGACGCGCAAGCCGGTGCGAGCAGCTGAGGGTGACGCAACAGCCCGAAACACACGGCACGCCGTCGAAAGTGCTGCGCATCACACGGCTTTGGGGCAGGATCTACTCATGAGAACCATCGACGTCGCCCCGCTCCCCCTGTCGGACCTCGAAAGCCACCTGGACGAGGTCGCCATCCGACGCCTGCGCGACGGCGTCGCAGCGGCCAAGAACCTCCTGGAGGGACGCACCGTCTGGACTATCACGCCGACGTCCGCCGCGGCGTCGGGCCCCGCGGAGATCGTCGCCCCGCTGGTCGGCTACGCGCTGGACATCGGGATCGACGCCCGCTGGCTGGTACTGGACGCCCCGAGCGAGTTCACGACCATCTCCGCCCGCCTGCACGCCGGCATTCACGGCGACCGCGGCGACGGCGGCAAGCTCGCCGAGAAGCAGCGCGACATCTACGAGCACGTGATCGCCTCCAACGCGGAGAACGTCGTCGACGACATCCGCGAGGGCGACGTCGTCATCCTGCACGACCCGCCCACCGCCGGCCTGGCCAAGGCGCTGAGGGCAGCCGGCGCCGCCGTCATCTGGCGCTGCCACCTGGGCGCCCAGGACACGGGTGACGCCGGGCAGCGCGCATGGGCGTTCCTTGACCGCTACCTGGAGGAGGTCGACCTGGTGATCGTCTCGCGCCCCGACTACCGGCCTCCCTTCGTGGAGCCGGAGCGGTGCGCGGTGATCGCCCCGTCCATCAACCCGGACTCCCCCAAGAACCGGGTGCTGGACCTGGACGAGTCCTGGTCGGTGGCACGCCTGGCGGGCGTGTTCGACGGCGAGCCCCCCTTCGACGCCGTGGCCTTCGTGCACGAGGACGGGCGCCCCGACGCGCTTCGGCAGCTGCCCTCGCTGGCGGGCGCGGGCCTGCCGGTGCCGCAGAACGTGCGCGTGGTCGCGCAGGTGTCCCGCTGGGACCGCCTCAAGGGCGGTAAGGAGCTGGTCGACGCATTCGCCGACAATATTGCGGCGCTGCCCGCCGACGCGCACCTGCTGCTGGTCGGCCCGGACCCGGATCCGGAGCGCGACGCCGAGTCGGCCGCCGTGCTGGGTGAGGTGTTGGACCGTTGGGACCTGCTTCCGGACTCGGTGGCCTCGCGCGTGCACATCGCCGCCGTGCCCATGCACGATCGGGACGTCAACGCGATGGTGGTCAATGCGGTTCAGCGGGTGGCCGATGTGGTCACGCAGCGCTCGCTGGTGGAGGCCTTCGGGCTGCCGGTGGCGGAGGCCATGTGGAAGAAGGCTCCCGTAGTCGCCTCCGCGGTGGGCGGCATCCAGGATCAGATCGACGACGGCGTCGACGGCGTGCTGGTGGATCCCGCCGACGGCGCCGCCTGGGCTCAGGCGGTAGCGGATGTGCTGCGGCTCCCAGAGCGCGCACATGAGATGGGACTGGCCGCACACGAGTCGGTACGCCGAGAGTTCCTTCCCGACCGGCACCTGCTGGACTTGGTCGACGCCATCGCCAGCTCCATCGAGTGACCAGCGTCCGGCGCTGCGGCCGGAGGGCGACGACGTCGGCTGCGACCACCGTCAGGGTGTCGGCCAAGCCGCGTGGGGGTTACTGAATGACTCCGAGGTCGGGGCGCACGGCCGACCTCGGGATAGGAGCGGTGTTGTGCGCCCAGGGCCGCGCAGTGCGCCCGGGGCCGCGCAGCACCGCCCCAGTGCTTGCGCCGCAGCCGAGCACGCCCGGGGTGACCAGCACCATACATACTGTGAGTGGTACGAACGTCGCCCGGGACAGCCCCAGCCAGTCGCTCCCGCCACACCCACCACAAGGTTATCCACAGAATTTATCCACACCTTTGTGCACAGCTCCGGAGAGGGCGGCAATGACGCGGTTCAGCCTGTGGGTAGTCTCCCGGCGGGTCATCGGCGCGCACCCAGACCCGCACCTTCACCCGCAACACCCACCTGCCGGCACCCCATTACCGCACCTCCCAGCACACCGTCAAATCGTTGCAATTCCGCGGTTTCCTCACCTTCGGCGGGGTGTGCGACCGGGAGCTATCCGCGCCAGCACGCCGCTTTCCGCCACCGCCGCCACCGCGCCGGTGCTTGCGCCTCGAAAAGTCACCGGACCCGGTTCACAGCACCCGGAAAGCCTTGATACACAAGAAGTTATCCACAGGCAATGTGGATGAGAGGCACGGTCCACCGCTGCGTTATTCGTAGTGCGCGTACGTTAAGGGAAGACACCGGCGCCAGTCGGCGGGGCCCGGGCCAGTAACCTGGTACAGCCGCCGTTCGGTCGGAGAACACACCGCCGGAAGGAGCCCAGCACCCAGAACGAGTCGGGCGCCCGGGAGGGACCGGACGCCCGACTGAGGAAACGGCCACCGTCAGCGGCCCAGACGGCGTCGGCCCCTGACCGCCGACGCAGGAAGCCCTGAACCTGAGCTCAGGCCCCGACCAGCGCACTGATGGCGGACTGGAACAGGCGCAGACCATCCACTCCCTGCCGTGCTCCGGCGGCGGAGTCCGGGCCGAAGCCGGGCTCGACGGCATGCTCGGGGTGCGGCATGAGGCCGACGACGTTGCCGCGCGCGTTACGCACGCCGGCAATGTCCCTGGCCGAGCCGTTGGGGTTGTCCAGGTAGCGGAAGACGACGAGCCCCTCGCCCTCCAGGCGGTCCAGCTCGGCAGGCGAAGCGATGAAATTGCCCTCGCCGTTCTTCAGCGGAACCACGATCTCCTCATCGTCCTCGAACAGGTTGGTCCAGGCGGTGGTGGTGGACTCCACGCGCAGGCGCTGCTCACGGCAGATGAACTTCTGGTGGTTGTTGCGGATGAGCGCGCCGGGCAGCAGGTGGGCCTCGGTGAGGATCTGGAAGCCGTTGCAGATGCCGAGCACGGGCATGCCCCGCCCCGCGGCCGCGATGACCTCATCCATGACGGGGGCGAAGCGGGCGATGGCACCGCAGCGCAGGTAGTCCCCGTAGGAGAAGCCGCCCGGGACCACCACGGCGTCCACGCCGTGGATGTCGGCGTCCTTGTGCCACAGGGAGACGGGTTCGGCGCCGGCGAGCCGGACCGCACGGGCGGCGTCGACGTCGTCGAGCGTGCCGGGGAAGGTGATGACGCCGATGCGGGTCACTCAGGCCTCCTCGGGGTTCGGCGCGGCGTCCGCGCCGTCGGCCGGGTCGGCGGTGACGGAGACGACGTCCTCGATGATCGGGTTGGACAGCAGCTTCTCGGCGGCCTCGGCGGCGGCGGCCAGGTGGGCGTCGGTGACGGGACCGTCAACCGTGAGCTCGAAGCGGCGGCCCTGCCGCACGCCGGTGAACTGGTCGAATCCTAGGCGGGGTAGGTTGCCCATGACGGCCTTGCCCTGCGGGTCAAGGATCTCGGGCTTGGGCATGACCTCGACGACGATGCGTCCCATCGGTCCTCCTGGATGCGGTCGGGCGGGAGCGGGTCGGGTCCAGCCTACCCGGCCGCGTCAGTGTGAATCGCTCAGCCCGCCATATCGACCGACCTCGGCACGTAAGATCTACCGACCTCGGCACGTAAGATCTACCGACCTCGGCACGTAAGATCTACCGACCTCGGCACGTAAGATCTACCGATCTCGCGCATCTTGCGGTCAGATCGTGCCGAGCCAGTCGCCGGCCAGGCGGACAGCCGTGATACCGCCGAGCGCCAGGAACACCGTCCCCAGCAGCCACTCGCTACCCAGCACCAGCGCGAGAATCGCGCACACAACCGCGGCGGCGAGCATGAAACCGCCGACCGCTCCCGCCACACCAGCCGGCGCGTGCACGGACTGATCCATGGTGGAGGTACCCATAACCGGCTTGGGGCCGGAGTCCACGCGCACCCCGGAGCCGCCCACGCCGGCACCGCGCTGACCCGGCGGCAGCGCGCGCCCGCCCAGACCCGCACCGGCCAGCAGGTGTTGCGGGTCGGCGGCATCGACGGTGCCCGCCGTCAGACCGGCTGCCGCATCAAGAATGGTGGGCTCCCACCGCTCGGCCTCATGGCGCACGGCGGAACCGCCGGCCCACGCCAAGTAGCCGGCGGCGGAGACCAGCCCGGCGCCGCCGAGCACGACGACGAGCCACGGCGGCAGCCACGGATGCCCGGCCTCGGCATTCGTGGCCAGGTGCATGGCGGACCAGGTGGCCAGCGCCAGGCCGCCCAATGCGAACAGGATGCCGACCAGCCGTTGGCGGCGTACCGCCTCCGGCCAGGGCGTGCGACCGGGCGTTCCGGTGGCGGCGGGCTCGGGGCCGCGCCCCACACCCCAATCGGTTCCGGAATCACCCCGGCGTGCGCGCGGCGGATCATCCACCGGCGCCCCCCAATCCACATCGGGCTCGGCAACATCCTCGGCCTGCGCACGCGCACGGCCGCGGTCGGCGGCGTAAGCGGCGGCACGCTCCCCGGTACCCCAGTCGACGGGACCGCGCTCGTCCTCCCGGCGGCGGTCGCGCAGCGGCGGCGTCACGCGATCACCTGCCCGAGGATCGAGGCGAGCCCAAGCGCGAGCAGCAGGAAGCCGAGCGTGCCCGCCAGCAGCTGGAACACACGAATCAGCGTCTCGCCGGTGGTGGTGCCGGCCAGCAGCTCGTCGGCCTTGCGCCCCGCGGAAGTGGTGGCCAGTGCGGTGGTAAGCGGTCCGGTGACGACGTCGAGCGTGGTCAGCTCCCGCCGCCCCCCGGAGTCGGGGATGATCAGGTCGGTGCCAGGAACCGTGAGCGGTGCGGCATCCTCACGGCGGCCCCGGTACCCCGGATCGGCGCCTCGCCGCGCCGTCGGCCCGCGTCGAGCCAGCCGTGCCCGGTTGCGCTCCAGGCGCAGCCGGGGGGCGTTGACGACGACGCTTCGTGCCGGCACCCGCAGCAGCAGCAACAGCCCGGCGCCGACGATCACCAGGGCAACGCCGCCGAGGATGGCGGACAGCCCCCGGGCACCGAAGGCGCCGGAGACGGCGGCGGCGAGCGCCAGCAGCAGCACCGCGACCACAACCACCGCCGCCGCGAAGAAGCCGGGGCCGGGCTGGAAGCTCCGGGTCGTGCCGGGGGCGGGGCCGGAGGGCATCGGCGTGCTCATGCGCTCAGGTCCAGCGGGCCGCCGGTCAGCCGCTCGTAGGCCTCCAGGTACCGCTGCCGGGTGCGCTGCACGACGTCGTCGGGCAGGGCCGGGGGCGCCGCAGCCGAGCCGCGGTCCCAGCCGGATGCGGGTGAGGTGAGCCAGTCGCGCACGTACTGCTTGTCGAAGGAGGGGGTGGGGCGGCCGGGCGTCCAGGCGTCGGCGGGCCAGAAGCGGGAGGAGTCGGGGGTGAGGACCTCGTCGCCCAGGGTCAGGGCGCCGGTGGCGGGGTCCTGGCCGAATTCGAACTTGGTGTCGGCCAGGATGATGCCGCGCGCGCGGGCGACGTCGGCGGCGCGGGTGTACAGGGCGAGGGTGGTGTCGCGCAGCGCCTCGGCAGCGGCGGGACCCACCATCTCCGCCACTCGCTCGAAGGAGACGTTCTCGTCGTGCGCGCCGAGTTCGGCCTTGGCGGCAGGGGTGAAGATCGGCTCCGGCAGGCGGGAGGCCTCGGTGAGGCCGTCCGGCAGAGGCAGGCCGCATACGGTGCCGTCGGAGCGGTACTCGGCCAGGCCGGAGCCGGTGAGGTAGCCGCGGGCGACGCATTCGACCGGGTACATCTGCAGGCGCCGGCAGATCATGGCGCGACCGGCGACCGCGGCCGGCACGTCCAGGCTGACCACGTGGCCGGGGACGATGTCGGCGAGCTGTTCGAACCACCACACGGACAGGGCGGTGAGGACCTTGCCCTTGTCCGGAACCGGGGTGGACAGGATGTGGTCGTAGGCGCTGATGCGGTCGGAGGCGACCAGCAACAGCACGTCCTGCCCGGCCAAGGGGCCGACCTCGGCGGGGGCGTAGACGTCGCGCACCTTGCCGGAGGAGACGTGCTTCCAGCCGGGCAGGGCGGGGGCCGACGGCGGCGCGCCCGCACCGGGCTCGGCGGCGGGGCTCTCAGGGGTGCTGGTCTCGCTCATGGGCTCATCCTGCCACCGCGGGCGGTGACGGGCGAGGCGCGGAGCGCAAGCCATCACCTGTGACCGTGTCACGCACGCGCACTAGGTACATACGCGTGCATTGTCGCCAGACACACGAGATTCGGAGTTATACACGCGCTAAACACCGGCAAAGCTCCAAGACTCGTGTGCGTAAGGGGTACTCATGCGTTCGGCGGATCTGGACGACACGCTACGAGACCCGCCCCTCCTGCCGCGCAACGTCGGCGGATGACGGTCCTGGCTGCGCCGCACCTGGCACAGAATGCACCACTTTCGCCGGTCAGCGCCGCCCAGGCTTCACAAGAACCGCGCAATTCCGCGACCATAGTCAGTCACGGGCATCAGACAGACGGGTAAAGTGGTGCAATCCATGACACCCGCACGCCGCGGGTGCCCCTCCCTCGGGTGCGTCATCCGGCCCCGCTGCACACGCGACACCGCCACTGCGCACATGATGCCGGGGAGTGCACACACGCTCCCCCCGCGCAGGTCCGACACGCAGACGCGCCGCTGACCGCCGCAGCGACTGGACGTGCAGGCGGAAGAACCGATCGGCTCAGCGCCCGGCGGCGATGTCGGTGCGGTACTGGACGCCGTCGAGGTGAATCCTGCCGACGGCCTCGTAGGCGCGGGCGCGAGCGTCGGCGACCGTCTCCCCCAGGGCGACCACGGACAGCACCCGCCCGCCGGAGGCGATCAGGTTGCCGTCGTCGTCGCGGGCGGTGCCGGCGTGCAGGACGTGCACGCCGTCGAGCGCCTCGGCGTCGGGGATGCCGGTGATCAGGCCGCCGGTGGTGACGGTGCCGGGGTAGCCGGGGGCGGCCAGGACGACGTCGACGGCGGCCTGCTCCGACCAGCGGGGGGCGGGGACCTCGGCGAGGCGTCCGGTGGCGGCGGCCAGCAGCAGCTCGGCCAGCGGGGAGTCGAGGCGGGCCAGGACGGCCTGGGTCTCGGGGTCGCCGAAGCGCACGTTGAACTCGACCACGCGCAGGCCCTTGTCGGTCAGGGCCAGGCCGCAGTAGAGCAGGCCGACGAAGGCGGTGCCGCGGCGGGCCATCTCATCCACTACCGGCTGCGCGACCTCGCGCAGCACCTGCTCGGTCAGGTCATCGGGTGCCCACGTCAGCGGCGTGTATGCGCCCATGCCGCCGGTGTTGGGGCCGACGTCGCCGTCGCCGAGCCGCTTGAAGTCCTGGGCGGGGGCGAGTGGGCGGACGGTGGCGCCGTCGCAGATGCAGAACAGGGAGACCTCCGGGCCGTTCAAGTAGTCCTCGACGACGACGGCCCCGTCCTCCTTGGCCAGGCAGGCACGCCCGTGGGCGAGGGCGGCCTCGAGGTCGGAGGTGACCACTACGCCCTTGCCGGCGGCCAGGCCGTCATCCTTGACGACGTAGGGCGCGCCGTAGTTGCGCAGGGCGGTGTCCAGTTCGGCCTCGGTGGTGCAGGTGACGGAGTCGGCGGTGGGCACGCCGGCCGAGGCCATGACCCGCTTGGCGAAGGACTTCGATCCCTCCAGCTGGGCGGCCTCGGCGCCGGGCCCGAAGACGGGGATGCCGGCGTCGCGGACGGCGTCGGCGACCCCGGCGACCAGTGGCGCCTCCGGGCCGACGACGACCAGGTCGGCGGCCATCTGGGTGGCCAGGTCGACGACTTCCTCCGGGGAGGTGGGGTCGATCTTGATGTTGGTGGCGATGTCGGCCGTACCGGGGTTGCCGGGGGCGACGACGAGTTCGGTGGTGGCGGGGTCGGAAGCGAGGGCGCGGGCCAGGGCGTGCTCGCGCGCGCCGGACCCCAGCAGCAGGATCTTCACGCCCCCAGCCTAGCCGCCGCGCGCCGATCCGTCCCGCCACCCCCGCCGAGATCGGTAGATCTTACGTACCGAGGTCGGTAGATCTTACGTACCGAGGTCGGTAGATCTTACGTACCGAGGTCGGTAGATCTTACGTACCGCGGTCGGTAGATCTTACGTACCGAGGTCGGTAGATCTTACGTACCGAGGTCGGTAGATCTTACGTACCGAGGTCGGCCTGCATTACCGTCGTCGACCGCCGCCCCACTCGATGCGCCAGCTCGTTTCTTAGAAGTGGCCCTCAGGCTCTCAGCATCCTCCACCCTGTCGCCGCAACCCTGCTCGCCGCGGGCGACGGAAATACCGCGGCTCTTCCGCTTTGCTGTGGGGGTCTGGTGCTCCAGAGGACGTCGGGAAGTGGGCGCTGATCGCAGCGGCCTGGCCGCCCCCGCGCAGGCGGCTGCGGTGGTTGTTGCGGGCAGCGCGGCGGCGCGGCGGCGGCTGGCCGCATCAACTCGGTTCACTCCGGTTAGGCGTCTGGTGAAGGGCTACGGCCCCTTCAGCACAGGTCGAAGGGTCGTGGCAGACACCGAAATGGCGCGCCCGACGGCGTCTCGGGCGACCACTCCCCTCCAGCGCCCCTTCTCCTGCCGCGGCCGCCGAAGCGGAGCACCCCTACGCCCGCGGGCCGAAAACCACCCCACCGCGCCCGCAAACACGAAGAGCCGGATGACGCCGTCCACACCCGCCAGACCTGAGGCGGTACTCATATGATTCCAGCGTTTTCATCCACGACGTGGCCGGGCACGCGGTCCATCATGTCTAGTAACAGCCCGGTCAACCCCGCCACCGCGCCCATGAGCGCATGCAACACCGGAGGAGAAAGATGGACGACCCTGCCGCTGTACTGGAGGAACGAGCCGCTGCCCTGCTCGATGTTGATGTCAGCCAGGAAGACGTGCACCGGTTCCTCCTGGACACTGCCGACCTCCTGGGCTCACCGCCACGGGAGATGGTGGGGCCGGGCCTAAGGTTCCGCTGGTTCCTTGATGATCGCGTCGTGCAGGTCGGTGCTGGTAAGGGGATCGGTACCGACTACAGCATTAAGGTGCAGTCCTTCAGCACGGAGGTGGTCGACGACATCGAGTACCGGTGGTTCAAGTACGGCGTCCTGGACTACTCCCTTCCCTACCTGTGGTCGGTCGGGGTCGCTCAGGAACCCAGCGATCGTCTGGTGGAGATGTGGGATCCCGGTTCGGCTACTGCGGTCGCGACCTGGGCGGGAGTGGAGGACACCCTAGACCCCGTAATGGATGACTGGCCCCTGGACGTGGCGCTCACTCCGCCGGAATGGCGCAGGTACTTCGCCTACCTGTGGGAGATGCCCGAGGCCTCCCCCTGGAGCAAAGTCCGCATGGCGGCGAACCCCGAGGGAATCGAGATCGTCGCCACGAGTCGTGACGGTCAGGCCGAGCCTGCCCGGTTGTTGGTCCCGCCGACTGTGCTCCGCCATCATCGTCTGACAGTCGCCGACATCCTGGCGGGGCTGGCGGGAGGCGGGCTGGCCGCGGACATCCGACTTCTCGACGTCGAGGGATTCGATCTGCGCACCGGGGACCAATTCATCATGACACCAGGTCGCTACAGCACCCTCGGAGCGGAGATCCCGATCCCCGAGCCGGGGTGGGATGACGTAGAGGACACGCCGCGCACGGGCATCAGTCTGGAAAAGCTGCGTGCCCTTGTGGAGGAGGGGCCCGCCCGTCCCAATCGTCCTGGGCCGCGCGTTCGGGAGGTTCGTCCCATGCAACCGGGCCTGACGATTCCCCAAGTCCTGGACCTGGTAGCCGAGTTGCTGCGTGGGGAACCTGCGATTGAGGTCCTTACGAAGATGGGGGCCACTGCCGGGGAGCACTATGGCCGACCCGCCCTGATCGGTGAGGGGTGGTACGCGGAGGAGCACCTCGGCACGTGGACCGTGAATGTCCTGCCCTATCCACCACGGGGCGTCACCCACGAGACGCGGGAGGTGCTTGGACTGGGCTGGTGGCTGGCCCAGGCCCTCGAAGGGCGATACGGCAGGCCGTTCGGGCAGGAACTGTCTACCTGGGGACATCTCATGCGTCTCTTCCGAGTCGGCCGGACCGGCGTGGAAGTCAGTGTCGGAAGCGAAGTCGAGGTCAATATCGGCGAATTCGAGGGCCTGACCCGCTACGCGGGATGATCCCCACCCGACGGCGCTCCTCCGCGCCGGTCGGCAGCTGTCACGCTCCACGGCACCGCCATGTCGACCGACCTCGGCACGTAACAACTACCGACCTCAGCACGTAACAACTACCGACCTCAGCACGTAACAACTACCGACCTCAGCACAGGAAGGACCCCCATGAGCGACGGCGGCTACGGCATCAGCCCCGCGAGCGCCCCCACTGCGAACGCTTCCACCGCACCCTCCGCCCCGCCCCCGGACCTCGGCGAGATCGGCACCTGGACCACCGCCGCCGGCCACGACTGGCTGGTACTCGCCGACCCGGACCCCGAGCAGCTGCTGCTGGCCGCCTACTTCGACTACGGCCTGGTCGACGAGCCGCCCGCCCGCCTGGACGCCGCCGCCCGCCTGTGCGGCGCGCTGCGCGCCGAGTTGCAGCGCCCGATCGAGGTCGGCGTCGGACAGGTCTCAGTGCCCGAGGTCGCCGTCGAGCTGGAGCCGACCATGCTGGGACTGCGCATCCGCGGCCGCCGCGCCGCCGTGCTCGGCGCCTGGACGCGCCTGGGCGAGCTCTTCGACCACCCCGACCTGCCCGCCGACGCGCCACTGCTACCCCGCCAGCTCAACGCCTGGGACCGGGACCTGGCCACCCACGTCGGCGTGACCGCCATGAACCTGGCCGACATGCCCATCCACGGCCCCGACGGCGAGGCCGGCCGGCAGCTGTCGCGCGAACTGCTCGCCCACCTGGATCCGCGCCGCGGCGAGGTCCGGCACGTATTCATCACCAACGATCCCACCCTGGTCGGCACCGGCTGGACGGCCGACCCGCCCGCCGCGCCGCCTCCCTCCCGTCCGCCCATCTACCTCGACCGGCGCCCGGCCCTGGTGCTGTGCCCGCCCGACGACGGCGTAGTGCTCTCCGCCACCGCCACCCCGGGCGCCGACGCCTACGTGGCCGGGTTCGTCATGCAGTCCCTGATCGCCGGCCTGCTGGACCGGATGGGGATGCAGGCCCGCCTCGGCTACGGGTACATCCCCCTGCGCGACGCCTTCTACTGCTGCTTCGCGCTCAACACCAACGACGGCCGCCTGAGCGGGCAGGAGGTGATGGCGGTGCACGACGCCGTCGTCGCCCGCCCCCAGCCCGTGCCCGACCCGCTCATCGAGCGGGCGCTGGCGGCCTACGGCCCCTCCGAGGCGGTCGACGACGCCCTGCGGCTACGCACCAGCGGTCGGCCTGGCAGCGTGCAGCCCACCGCCGACGGCGTGCGCCGGGCTCTCGCGGAGATGCGCGCCTCGGTGCACCTGCCGCTGCGCGATCAGACCGAGCCGCTGGCGGAGCAGGCCGGCTACCTGCTCTGGAAGCACATTGATGAGCCCGGGGGCGAGGTCACCCTCCTCCACGACGGGCCGCAGCATCGGCGCGACGCCGGCCACCCAGACGCCGTCAAGCTCACCGCCCACCAGATTCAGACGCACCAGTTCAAGTGGGAGCTGCGGGGCCTGCCCCGACGCTGGCATCCCGACCATCCCGCCGGCTTCCGGTGGGTGGACTCCACCCGGCTGGTGATGGCCTGCTACGACCCCGCCGACCAGTACCTGGAGCTGATCGACGACCGGCTGCGTACCGTCAACCTGTACTGGGACGAGGTCGCCGCCCACCCGGCCCTGCGCGCCGAACTGGAACGCCGCGGCATCTGGGGCCTGCCACGCGGTACCTTCGGACGCATCCAATGACCGCGCCCGCCGGGCGCCGTCGGGGCCGCCCGCCCCACCGCCCCTGGCCACAACCAACACCCAAGCACACAGTCAGGCTGGTGAACACACCATGAGCGACGTCGTAGAGCCCAAGCACGAGTGGGAGTCCTTCGCGGGACACGACTGGATGGTGCACACCGGAAGTATTGAGCCGGGGCAGGCGGCACTGGGTCTGGACCTGGACTACGGCGCCGTCGACGAGGCTCCCGCCGCGCTCGACACCCTGGCGCGCCTGTGTGGTGCACTCCAGGCCGAGCTGCAGCGGCCGGTGGAGGTCGGCGTCGGCGACGTCTCCGTGCCTGAGGCGGAGGCGAGCTTCACCGCCACCAGGCTCACCATCGCCGTCTGGGGGCGCCGCGAGGCCGTGCTGCGCGCCTGGGCGCACCTCGGCGAGCTGCTCGCCGACCCGCTGCAGCTGAGCACGGATGCCAAGCCCGTGCCCCGCCCCGGCGTCGCCTGGGACCGCGACCTGGCCACCTACGTCGGCACGAACACCCAGACCCTCGGCAACCTGCGCGTGCACGCGCCCGACGGCGAGGCCGCCTGGGAGTCCGTGCGCGCCCTGCTGGCGCATCTGGACCCGCGCCGCGGCGAGGTCCGGCACGTGTTCGAGACCAACGACCCCTACCTGGTGGGGGTGGGGTGGACCGCCCAGCCCGCCTACGGCACCGCCCCGGCGCGCCCGCCCCTGTATGTCGACCGCCGTCCCGCGCTGCTGCCCTGCAACGACGACGGGCGCATCCTGCTCAGCGCCGTCGGGGCCCCGGGTGCGAACACGCTGGTGGCGATGCGGGCATTGGCCCGCCAGACGATTCGAACCCTGCGGGAGTTCAACGTCTATGACGACCTCGGCGTGAACGTCGTGGAGCTGCGGGACGTCTTCTATTGCTGTATTCACCTGGACCAGCAGGTACCGACCTCAATGCTGCTGCGCCGCATCATTGAGCAGTTGATCCACAACCAGCTGCCACTGCCCGACGGCGTCGTAGATGCCGCACTAGCGGAGTTCGGGGCGGAGGAAGTGCGGGATCTCGACCGGCATCTGCACCTGACCGGCCGCAGCGCCGAGCTGCACCCGACCTCCGCCGGGGTGCGCCGCGCCTATGACCAGCTGTGCGCCTCGGTGCACATTCCCCTGAACGGCGAGACCGAGGCCCTGGCGGACCGCTACGGATACCTCGTCTGGGCCCTGCCGGAGGAGCCCACCCGGCTGGAGGTGTCGCTCCCCCGGGACCCGGCGGGTCCCCGGGACATCTCCCGTCCCGAGAGCGTGTGCGTCGGCGAGCACACGCTGTCCGCCCTGTGGCACGAGCGCCGTCGCGGCGACGACGGCACCTGGCAACTGACCGGCAACACCTCCGTGCGCTGGGCCGACCTGTCCCGCCTGCAACTGACCGGCTACGACGCCGACAGCCAGGTGCTGATGCTCGTGGATGACCGGATGCGGCGCGTGTTACTGCCGTGGGATGAGGTCGCCGCCCGCCCGGCACTGCGGGCCGAGATCGAGCGCTTCGGCATCTGGCGGGCCCCACGCGCCCAGCTGGGTGACTGACCGAACTCCACTCCCCGCCGAGATCGGTAGATCTTACGTGCCGAGGTCGGTAGATCTTACATACCGAGGTCGGTAGATCTTACGTACCGAGGTCGGTAGTTATGACGGGGCTCATGCTCAGACCCGCACCACCGCGGTACGGCGCGGGTCAAGCTGCACCGTCACCTCCTGCCCCGCCCGCACCGGCTCCGCATCACCGTCGGACGACGCCGCCGACGCCGTCTGCCCGGCGAGTCCGACCTCGACGACGCGCCGCCCGCCGCGCATGCGCACCGCAGCCACCCGTGCTCGCACGCTGAGTTCGCAGCCGACCGTCCCCGTGGAGGCGGCCCCGCCGCCCGGAGCCCCGCCGTCGTCCCCATTCCCGGCGTCAGCTCCTACAACCGTCAGTGCCCCGGGCGCCAGTGCCAGATACTCCCCCGGCCGCCCCTTCAGGAGAGCGGACCAGCCCAGGCGGGCGGCGGCGTCGGCGTCGAGCACCGGCCCGAAGCCGAGGAACCGGGCGACCCGCGCGCTGCCGGGGGCGGCCCACAGCCGCTCCGGGGAGTCCACCCGCAGCAGCCGGCCGGCTTCCATGACGCCGACCCGGTCGGCGACCGTCATGGCCTCGTCCTGGTCGTGAGTGACATACAGCGCGGTGGTGCCCTGCGCCTTCAGAATGCCGCGCAGGTCGGCGGCGAGCTGCTCGCGCAGGGCGCGGTCCAGGGCGGACAGCGGCTCGTCCAGCAGCAGTAGCCGCGGGCGCGGCGCGAGCGCCCGGGCGAGCACGACCCGTTGCGCCTGCCCGCCCGACAGCGTGTTCACCGCCCGGGCTCCGTAGCCAGGCAGGCCGACGACGTCGAGCACCTCCTCCACCCGGCGCGCCCGCTCGGCGCGCGGGCGGCCGGCCAGTCCGTAGCCGATGTTGCCGGCGACGTCGCGGAAGGGGAACAGCTGCCCGTCCTGGAACATGAGCCCGAAGCCGCGCCGGTGCACTGGCACGGGGACGACGTCGTCGCCGTCCCAGGTGATGGTGCCGGCGGTGATGTCCTCCAGGCCGGCGACGGCACGCAGCAGGGAGGACTTGCCGGAGCCGGACGCCCCGAGCAGGGCGAGGATCTGTCCGCGGGGGACGTCGAGGTCGACGCCGTCGACGGCGGTCAGGGGTGCCGCGCCGCGGGCGACCGGGTAGACGATGCTCAGGCCGCGCACACGCAGGCCCGAGGCGGCGGGCACGGGTTCGGTGTCATTCATGCTGGTCTCCTGGGCGGCGGGCGGCGGGCGGCGGGCGGCGGGCGGCGGGTGAGCATGTTTTGCGTCAGTTCCCATGACCATATCGACCGACCTCAGTACGTAAGATCTACCGACCTCAGTACGTAAGATCTACCGACCTCAGTACGTAAGATCTACCGATCTCGGCGAGGGGGGCGGGTCTGGAGGCGCTCGCAGGCGAGCATGAGGGAGGCGGCGCCGACCGCCAGCACTACTCCGGCGGCCAGCCCCATGCCCTGATTCTGCGCGCCCGGGGCGCCGACCAGCCGGTAGACGACCACCGGCAGGGTGGGTCCCTGCGGACGGGCCAGGAACGACGTCGCCCCGAACTCCCCCAGGCTGGTGGCCAGGGCGAATCCCGCTGCCAGTCCGGCGGCGCGCAGCAGGTGCGGCCCGTCCACGTCGGCCAGCACCCGGCCCGGGCCGGCGCCGAGCGTGGCCGCGACCTCCCGCTGGCGCGGGTCGATCGCCCGCAAGCCCGGCAGCAGGGTGCGCACCACCAGGGGCACGGCGACCACCGCCTGCGCCAGCGGCAGAATCCACCAGCTGCGAGTCAGCCCCATCGGGGTCAGGGTGATCAGGAAGCCGAAGCCCACCGTCACCGCGGACACCCCCAGCGGCAGCATGAAGGCGGCGTCGAACAGCGCGACGCCGCGAGCCAGCAGCCGCGAGCGCGGGTTGCGGGACAGCACCAGACATACGGCCACCCCCACCGCCAGGGCGATCACCGTGGCGGCCGCGGCCACCCGCAGGGAGTTGCCGGCCGCCTCCCAGACCGACACCAGCAGGGCGTTGTCGCCGCCGCGGGTGGACAGGTCGGCGTAGTTGGCGAGCGTCCACTGCCCGGCCCGGCGCAGCGAGCGGATCACCAGCACCGCCATGGGCGCCACCAGGAGACCGCAGATGGTCAGGGCAGTCACGGCCAGGGCCGGGGCGTCGGCGGCGCGCAGCGGCGTAGCGGGCACATCGGTGCGCAGCGCCAGATGGGCCTGGCGGGCGCGGCGGGCCCGCTCCCCCACCCACAGGGCGGCGGCAATCACCACCAGCTGCACCACCGACAGCACGGCCGCGGCCCGCAGGTCCAGGTAGCGGGCGGTGAGCTGATAGATCTCGGTCTCGATGGTGCCCGCACCGGTGCCGCCCAGCACCAGCACCACCCCGTAGGCGGTGGCGCACAGCAGGAAGACGGTCGCGGCGGCGGAGGCGACGGCAGGCAGCAGGCTCGGCAGGGTGACGGTGCGCCACGCCCGCCACGCCGACGCGCCCAGGGTGCGGGCCGCCTCCACAGCGCGCGGGTCGAGCCGGCACCACATGGTGCCGACGTTGCGCACCACGTACCCGTAGTTGAAGAACACCAGCGCGGCGATCACGGCGGTGCGGGTGCCGTCCAGGTGCAGCCCGCCGAGCGGCCCGCCGGTGGTCACCAGGGCGTGGAAGGCGGTGCCGACGACGACGCCGGGCAGCACGAAGGGCACGGTGACCACGCCGCGCAGCAGGCCCCGGCCGGGGAAGCGGCGCCGGTAGAGCACCAGCGCCCCCGGGATGCCGAGCACCACGCAGATGACGGTGGCGGCGGTGGCCTGGATGAGGGTCTGGCCGATGATCCGCCAGGTGCGCGGCCGGGTCAGCACCTCGCCGAAGCCCCCCAGGTCGAGGACGCCGTCGGGGGCCAGGCCGCGGGCCAGCAGGGTGAGTACGGGCCAGGCGAAGAACACGCCGAGGAAGGCCAGCGGGGCGGCGACGGCGAGCGTCCAGCCGATCTGCTCCCCCGCCGTCGCCCGCGGTCCCCGGGCTCCGCGCAGCCCAGCCGCGCTCCCGTCTCCTCTCGCCGAGATCGGGTAGAAATAACCGCCGAGATCGGTCGAAGTTGCGCACCGTTGTCACTGGCCGACGGCCTGGGCCCAGGTGGTCAGCCACTCCTGCTGGTGGGCGGCGATGTCCGCCGGGGCGACGACGATCGGGGTCCTGGGTGGTGGTGCCGAATTTCGCCAACTCATCCGAAAGCTCGGCGTCGGGGTCGACGGGGTACATGTACATGGCGTCCGGAATGGCCTCCTGCACCTGGCGCGAGAGCATCCAGACCACGAAGGCGGCGGCGCCGTCGGGGTTGGCGGCCCCGGCCAGCACACCCGCGTACTCGACCTGGCGGGTGGCGGTGGCGGGCAGGGCGGCGGTGGTGGTGGCGGTGCCGTCGTCGGTGAGGGTGGCGGCGGGCGAGGAGGCGTAGGAGACGACGATCGGGTAGGCGCCGTCCCCGCCGCCGGCGGTGAAGTCGGTGTAGTAGGCGTCCGACCAGCCCTCGTCGATCTTGGTGCCGTTGGCCACCAGGTCCTTCCAGTACTGGGCGAAGCCGTCCTGGCCGAAGTGGCCGATGGTGGCCAGTAGGAAGGCCATGCCGGTGGAGGAGGTGGTGGGGTTGATGGCGACGAACATGTCCTTGTAGACCGGGTCGGTCAGGTCCTCGAAGACGGTGGGTATCTCCAGGCCGTGGTCGTCCAGCCAGGCGGTGTCGACGTTGACGCACACCTCCCCGAAGTCGATGGGCACGAGCGCCGGGGTGTCGTCCACGATGTAGGGGGCCAGGTAGTCCGCGGCGCCGTCGGGCAGGTTCAGGGCGGTGGTGGTGTCGATGACGCCCTCGGCAAGGATGCGGGAGGCCATGGTGTTGTTGAGGCCGAATACGGCGTCGCCGAGCGGGGCGTCCTTGGTGAGGATCAGCTTGTTGGCGACCTCGCCGCCGTCGCCGGAGCGGGCGATCTCCAGGGTGTAGCCGGTGTCGTCCTTGAAGGCGGTGATGAGCTCGTCGGGCAGGTCGAAGGAGTCGTAGGTGACGACGGTGACAGTGTCGCCGCCCGCCGCCGTGCCGCCCGCGCCGCCGTTCCCGGAGCCGCAGGCCGCGAGCGCCAGGCCGACGGCGGTGGCGGCGCCCCCGGCGAGCAGGGCGCGGCGGCTGGGGCGGATGGTGGCCAGCGACCGGGTGCTGCGCGCCGAGGCGGCACGCGCGGCGCCGCCCGTGGCGGGGTACCTGGTGGGCTCGTTGATGGTCATGATGGTCCTCCTGGATGGGCTCTCCGGAGGGCCCGGGCGCAGCCGGTGCGCCCGGGGAGATTCTCGACTTCCTTCGCCGGTGCTAACCGGGGCAGGTTCGAGGGTCTGCGGCTGCCCGCACTCTCAGCGCCGTGGTCGTGGGCGGGACGGAGCCCGCCGACGACGGGGCGCTCCCCTGTCGTTGTGGGTCCAGCCTAGCGCGGCGGCGGTGCTCGCCCACCGCCCCGCACCGGCCCGGGCGGCACCGGGTGTGCCTGCCCGCGTGGCGCTCATGCGGGCGGCGCGGCGGTGCCCGCGTCCCGTTGCGCCGCCGGCGGGCGGCTGTGAAAACGCTGCCGACTGCCCGCGTGATGCACTGGTCCGGGTGCGTCCACGCACGGCCCGCCCGGTGCATGTGACAGGATCGGGGCGGTGTCGGCGCCCGGCAGCAGCGCCGTCGTCGCCGCCAGGTGTTCAGTCATCAAGCAGATCTCAGGGAGTTGTCACCATGAAGAACAGTCTCGGTTGGACGGTTGCCTCCGCGCTGTCGCTCCTGGTCTCCGGCGCCGTTGCCGAGAAGGCCGTCGCCGCGGGGTGGAAGGCCGTCACCGGCAAGCCGGCGCCACAGGACGAGGATCAGGTGCTCAGCTACCGGCTCGGAGAAGTGGTCGCGTTTGCGGTGATCTCCGGCGCCGTCATGACGCTGACCCGGCAGCTGACGCTGCGGCAGGCAGCCAAGATCCACGCCCGCCGCGGCGGGGTGGTGCCCGGCGCTGACGGGGCGACGGCGCTGGAGGCCTGAAGCCTGACGCGGGCGCGCCGGACCTGTAAACGCCCTCGGCGTCGGCGTTGTCAGTGACTGCGGCGCAGTGGGGTCACGGTGCTGTCGGCCGGACCGGACGCCGTCGTCGAACCGGACCCGTCGGAAGCGCCGTCCCAGTCAGGCACAAACGGATCCGGCAGCGGCTTGAACCAGTTATCGAAGTGCCCGGGCGCCTCCGCGGGCGGGACCAGGCCCATGGCGATCAGCGCGTGAGCGGGCTGGTCGGGGCCGGACAGGGCGTCCACCCAGCCCTCCCAACGATCTTCGGGGACGTTGGCGCCGCGCGAGTCGGCGATGACGCCGCCGAGGTTGAAGATGTCGTGGAGCACGAGGGCCTCGGCCATGGTGCGCACCAGCGGCTCACCGTCCGCAGGGCCGGCGTCGGTCAAACGCAGGGTCATGTCCCGGGCGGTGCCGCGCAACTGGAAGACGAACTCGTAGTCGTAGCGGGTCAGCCACAGCTGCGGCAGGGTGGAGCCGATGTGGGTCTCATCGAGTTCACCCAGGTGGGTGCCGCCCGGCAGTTCCGCCAGGCTCTCGAGGTTCTCGGTAATGGACATGTCATACAGGAATACCCCTAGGGCGAAGCAGCGGGCAGCGTCCTCACCGAGTGTGCGGGCCAACTGCTGGGAGTACACCTCGGACAGGACGGTGGGGATGTCGTCCCAGTCGGGGATGTGGAGTTCTGCGGCGGCCTGGGCGGCAAGCTCCTCGGCGTCGAGACCTTCGAAGGCGTCGTAGGATTCATCCGGGATGTCGAAGCCGGGACCACCGAAACCGGGGCCGCCGAAGCTGCCCGGGCCACCCATGCCCATTGGCATCGCGCTGCCCGGGCCCGCCGACGTGGCGCCGCCTTGCAGGATGGCGCGGAGGCCCGACAGATCCTCCCAGTGAGTCGGCGGCTCCCATTCGAGGGCCTCCCACACGCCCGCCTGCTTGTCGCCGCGCACCTGGGTGCGGCCGGCCTCGTAGTTGCGCCAGGTCTGCTCGGAGACGCCGGCGCGTGCGGCCATTGCCGACACGCTCAGCCCCAGTTCCTGGCGGCGCTCCCGCATCGCCTGGGCGATGTCTGGGTCGTCGGGCTCGTGATGGTCGTCGTGCTTGCGGCGTGGGCTCATCGATGCGCTCCCTGGGGTCCGGTGTTGGCTGCGTTGCTGAGTCTCTTGACACCAGCGGTCCGGTGTCGCGCCGACAAGCTGCCGAGCGGCACGGTCACGGTGCGCCCAGACGACCGCGCACCGCCAGTCTCACGCAGCGTATCGGCAACGGGCGAGCGAGGCCAGCGACGGGCCCGTCGGCCGCGGCGGGCACCAAGCACGTACCGACACCCGGCTGCCCGGAGAGCACCGGGCGGGAGACTCATTTCGGCCCCGTGAGCCGAAGTGGATCGGCGCGAGCACTCCTCACGCCAATCCCCGTCAGCGCAAACTCGTTGCAGACAGGTACAACGGCGTGATCCGAGGTCACGCGGGATACCGGACCGGGCCGACCGTCAGCCTGGTCCCGAGGACGTCATCGTCGGCGTGGGCAACGTGGACAACGAGCCAGATTGACCTTCGCGCCCCTGCCTTCCGCCAGGGGCGCGAAGAAGAACTCATCGGGAACCTTGAGATCGGGGCGTACCCCGAAGGTACGACGCTCTTCCGGAGCCACGGCCCTCAGCGTGGCGACGGGCCTGCCACGGCCCTCAGCGTGGCGACGGGCCTGCCACCCCGAGCCGCCGCACGCACGCCGCCGCACGCACACCGCCGCCTCCACCGGATACGCACCCCGCACCTGTCACAAAATGCACCACTTTCGGACCGCACTACTGCCAGGATCACACTGAAACCGCGGAAAACCGCTGACGCAGCCGACGCGACCGGCGGTCACAGCGCTGAAAGTGGTGCATCCAATGACACCCCCAACCCCACCAGCCACCACACCCGAGCACCAACACCACCCCAGCCACCTCACCCGCACCCCGACACTCCCTCCCACCCGCATCCCAGCCACCATGTTCATGGGAAGGCATCACACTGACCAAAGCCGAAGTACGCGACATCGTCGAGCGGCGAGCCAGCACTCCACCGTCGCGTGTGTAGCAGCGCCAGGAGATCCAGAACCTGGTGTCTTTGTTCAACGGCATCATTCAAGAGTGCCTGCCCGACAACGCACCACCGCTGTCGGCCACGCGACTAAGGCTCAACATGCTCGCCTGATAGTTGGTCAGCAGGAGAAGGAGGACGTTATTCCCGGCGCGTTCCGTACGCACGACGTGGGGGTCGGACAGTACCGCGCGCGCCAACGGAAGACTGCGACAATCTAGGCGATCGTCTATCCGAAGCGCTGACCAACGAGATCTCCCAGTTGGGCAACGCCCCGCCCTGCCGACGCCCATGGCCTTCATACTGGCCACGCTGACACACCTGCACCTTACTTGGATTCACCCCTTCGGCGACGGGAACGGACGCATTTCCCGTCTGCTGGAGTTTGAACTGCTCATACGTGCCGGAGTTCCAGTACCAGCCACCCACCTCCTGTCCGATCACTACAACAAGACCCGCGACATGTATTACTCCATCTTGGAGCAGACTGGCGTTCGCCCCGGTTACCCGGCAGAGGACTTTGTCCACTACAAAGCCCCGGGCCTTGTGGATGGTCTACGCGAGCAGATCGCACAAGTGCAGGAGATGCAGCTATCCATCATGTGGCAGTCCTACGTCCACGAGCGGTTCCATGATCAGCACACCCAAGCGCGAACCAGGATGAGAGACCGCGTGCTGGCCCTGCCCGCCGACCGTTGGACCCCAATCGGCAATGTGACAACCCTTAACCGGCTCTTCCGGTTTGAGGGTGTGTTGGGCTGGGGGTTTGTGTGTTGACGCGGCGGTTCGTACCTTTGCGTGAGGGTTCGTATGTTCTGGTCAACGATTCGTACCGTCTTGCGACGGTTCGTACGGTAGGGGTACGTAGCGTCGTCAGAAGTGCCGAATCGTTGGTGCCAAGTGCCGAACCGTCACGCCAAGTGCCGAATCGTTGGCGCCAAGTGCCGAATCGTCAGGCGAAGTGCCGAACCGTCATCCGGGGCGCGCGGGCGAACACGCCAGGCCCGCACTCCGAGCGCTCATGCCTGCGCCCGGGGGCCCGTCGAGCAGGGCACCAAGACCGCCGCCGTGCGTCGTCAATGGCGGCAGTCCCAGTCCAGCGCCCAGATGACCCCAACGGCCCCGACGAATCAGCGCAAGCCAGCACCACCCACCGACAACAACCTCACCAACCCGGCAACGACCACCCCCACCGCAGCCCCGACCCCAACCACCACACCCACAAACCGGAAGAGCCACTAAACCGAGGCCTCGCCGAGGCGTATCGGAGCAAGAGTTCGAAGACCGTTACGCGCGACATCAACGGCCTAGTCGAGATTGGGCTGGTCGAGAAACAGCGTGGCCGCGGCGTGCACCCCCGCGTCGAGGTCATGTCCGCATTCCTTCCTCCGCGACGTGACCCGTCAGCAGGCCAATGAGCTGATACACCCGTGGCAGTGCTTCCGACGCGTCGTCAGCGCCGCTTGTCAGTTCGCCGCGACCTCTCAGCGCCTTCAGCACGCAAGCGTTTTGACGGGCGCTTGCGCGACGCGGCACGGCGGAGCCCTCTGAGCCGCGCCTTCACAGCACTCTCACCCATCCCCATGGGTACAAGTCTTCTCTCCTGCGCGCGCAGCCACACCAGCTCGTCGCTGCGGCGCATCGCCCGACGCGCGCGAATCACGGTGACTGGATGCTTGGCCGCATCAACGCCACGCATGATCACCACTGACCAGACGAGCACAAGCAGCACGAATACAGCCAGTGCAGCAGGAATAGTCACCGGACTAGACATCACTATCCAATACACCATAAAACACATGACCGTCACCACTGCACAGAAACATCCCGCGAATCCAGAAACTATCACAAGAAAAACACCCTGAGCTCGACCCCAGCTCCAGGCGTAGGCGACAAAATATACACAAAAGGCGTCAAGCAAAGCCAACACAGAAAACAGCCCAAGAAACCGCGCTGGCGCGTACGGCAGGAATGTTCCCGCCAGCAGCGGACCAATAAGCAGCATCAACCCGAAAACAATCCAGCGACCAACGTGCGCCGCCTTGCCGCGCGCCCGCACCACGTTACGCGCTTCCACGTCTGACGCAACCTTGAGTCGAATCAAGCGGTAAGCCCGCTCATACTCCCACCGTATTGCGCGACGCCGACGTTCAACATCTTCTAGCACATACTCAACAACACGGCTATACAGCCAAATCGGAATAACAACCGATGCCGCCACAACAAACCATAGGGGCACAGCCGACTCTGACAGCACAAGTACAGGTCGACTCAGAACCGCCGTACGGCTTGGCGTCCACAGCAGGAGAACACCAAGAATTGGAACCCACAGACAGTACATCGCCGACCAGAACAGCAATGCCCCTCCGGGTGACCCAAAGACGCGACGAGCAACCGTCTCGTCAGAGTCACCACCCTGTCCAATTCGCGCACGAGCTCGAAAACCGAGCACCGCAACGCCGCCGCACTCGACGGTAAATATTCCTGATACCAGAGTCACCCCTGTCGACACCGACATGTCCAGGCCGTACGGGCACTGATTGAGCCCTTCCACTCCGGGACTTGCAGTGGCAGCAAGACACTGCCTGCCGGCTTCCCGTATGTCCATTATAATCGCGAGAAACACCTCCGGGGAATACTCGATACGATTCTCGATCAGCACACACAGCATCCATATACAAGTAGCCAGCAGGCCAGGCGCAACGAGCATAGGGAGGTTGCCGCCATGCTCCCAGAGTAGGCCTCGCTCGTAACGCTTGTCTCTTTTCTCCCTCGAGCCGCCCCGACCGTTCTCGCCCTTCTTCAGACTTCGGTCCGGCCCAAGGTCGGGAGGGGCGACCACGAAGTCATCTTTCTCCGCCGCGAATGCAGCCTTGAATCGGCTCGGGAAGCGGTGCAGGCCGTCGGCCTGTTCGCTACCCACGACATTCTTGGCACGATTCGTTGGCTCGCTCTTCTGCGGGGCAGGTTCCTGCTCGGGCTCCTTCGTATCGTTCCCGTCATCCAGGGACGCAGTGCCCCGCGGCTGCGAACCATCACCACGCACGTCTTCGCACTCACTCATGATCGCCTCGGTTCTCGCCGGCCGGTCAGGGTCTTGGGCGGGGCCGGCGGTTCCCGCCCACAGTCACAGTGCCACGGGGGTCCGACACGAACTACCGGCCTACGGGTTGAGGCAGGGACGAGGCTGGGCTAGACCGCCTGAGACTGCCCGGCGCGCGCATTCGACACTCATGCTCCGCCACCTCGCCCTTCCACCATCCTCGTGACCGACCGCCAACCAGTTACTCACGGGACCAAGCAGAGCAAGGCGCTCCGCCTCCCCACTCCCTTGGTTCTCGCGCTGGGACATGGTGCCGCGGTACGACCGCGGCGCCCGTCTGCCGGCCCGCTCAGCCGCTAGCCACCTGCTCGTTGACGTGCGGATCCAGGGTGCGTGTCTGGTCCCCGATGGCGCAGGCGAGCAGCGGCTCGTCCAGGCGCAGGCCGAGCTCGACGTTAGCCTCTTCCGCGCTACGCGACACATTCGCACTCGCGACGACCACGATCCGCGACTCTCGCGGGCAGTCCCAGATTGAGGCACCGAACCACTTTCGTCGGCACCTGAGATGAGTCCCGTCGCGGGGTTGACCTTCAGAGGAGGGGGGTGGCACACTAATGTCGCCGCCGCATCAAGGTGCGGACAGGAAGTTAACGCCGGTGCGCCTGTGACGTCATAGGGCCCGGCGTTCGCGCTACCTCCTGGGATGAATCGTCTCGATTCGCACGTGCGGTTCGAGCAGCGCCCATGCCGTAGTTTTACCCATGCAGGCATCGCCGTAAGCTCCCAGAACCTGATCCGGCACCCACAGCATGGGTTGTTGGGTCCCATACTCGTGCCGAAGTTTGAAGTCAGCGCTAACCATCCCGCTCTTACGGGCAACAGCGAAAACCGCTCGGTCTTTGTCATCTTGCTTCTGCTGCCGACGCTCCAGGACTAGTTCGTCTACGCCGTAGCCTCCCGACAAAATGGTCATCAGCGTCATAAGCGCCTGCTGACGCGCCGACTCTTCACGCACACCCTCAGCAAGGGGACGCGCCGCGACAATCAAGTGGCCTCCGCCGTGGGAACTGATTATGCGGCACGCCTCCTCCTGAACTCGAGGAATGGAATCTCGCCAGTGCAGTTTCCTTCCCCGCACGAGAGCCATCAGCTCGGAGGCAAGATCAGGGGCGGCATCATCACGAATATAAGCACCCAAGAGATATGTTGGCTCCCGCACGCCTCTTCTGCGGATGCTCTCATCGCCGTACGCCACCTTCACCATGGGCGAATAGTAGCCATGCCCTCAGACACTAACCGTGTCTGAGCCGCGATCACGAAGCCTGCGTTAACCGGCCACCCGTTCATAGATGTGCGGTTCCAGGGCGCGCATCTGGTCCTCGATAGCGCGGGCCAGCAGCGGCTCGTCCAGGCGCAGGCCGAGCTCGACGTTCCACTCCTCCGCAGAGCGCGACATATTCGCGCTCGTGACCACCACGATCTGGTGATCCACCACCACGAACTTGGCGTGATTTCGCGGCCGCTTCCCGTCCTCACCGGCCCGCGTCCGCATCACCACGGCGCCTTTCAGCTCGCGCGCGACCTGCGCGGTGGTGGGCACCCAAGGCTTGGGCTCGGCGTCGGCCACGTCGGTGTCCAGGTACAGGCGCACACTCACCTCCGGCCGCGCCGCCACCTCCTTCAGCGCCTCCCACAGCGCCGAGGAGCGCGCAATGTTGTAGGTGGAGCAGGTGACCGACCCGTAGGCCCGCGTCACCAGCTCGTGGACAAGCCCGGTCAGGTGCCCCGTCACCCCAAAAGCTCCAGGCCCGCCGGGAACCGTCCACACCGGGGTGACGGAGGTCGGGTGCGCCAGCGCGCCCTCGATGGCGCGCAGCACCGCCGCGGTCCGTTCCCGCTCCAACATGCCGAGCCCGGCCCTCCCCATCAGCTCCCGCACTCGACGTCGGCGCGACGCCTCCACGGCCCCAAGCGCCTGCGTCAGGGTCTCGCCCGCCTCCAGGCTCGCAGCGACGGCCCGCGCCTGGGTCCCGCTCAGCACGGCCCCGAGCTCGACGACGGCGTCCCGCCGCCCCGCCTCGCCCTCCTTCTCGGCGTCCCGGCCGCTCCCGCCGGCCTCGTCGGCACCGCTCACCGCGGGTCCTCGAAGAAGGCCAGCTCACGCCAAGCCCCGGGCAGCGGCACCACCAGGCGCCGGTCGAGGAAGCGGTTGGCCCGCTCGCAGGAGGTCTCCGAGGCCATGGTGCAGCAGTGGCAGGCGGCGCCGTGCAGGAAGTCCTCGGGGTCCTCCGGGACGCGCCGCGCACACACCGGATCGGAGGAGCAGCGCATGAGCCCGCGCAGGGCGGCGTCGAGAATCTCCCCCAGCCGCGCCGGGGCGCTCAACGCCACCAGCCCGCCGAGCGTGCCGTCGGAGTCGGAGGCCGTGGTGGTGATGAGCATGCCCGCGGCGGCGGGCCGCTCCCCCTCCGGCTTCCAGGCGTACAGGCGTTCACTGAGGCTGGCGGCCCCGTAGCCGGAGTGCATGGACATCTGCCGCATGAGCGCGTGCGCGAGCGTATGCACCAACCAGTAGCGGGCCGGCTGCATGCGCTCCAGGTGGTCCATCTCCTTGGCGGTCTCGGAGTAGCGGCGCTCGAAGTTGCGCTTGTGCGCGGCCACGTACCGCTCCCACAGCCCGCTGGCCTCCACCCGCTGCTCCCAGGCTGACACCCGCGCCTCATCCAGTTGCAGGAATACGCCCTCGCCGCGGTCCTCGGTGGCCGGCACCCAGGCCGGGCGCCCGCCACGGCACAGGGGCACCAGCCGGGAGCCGGAGTCGTCGATGCGGTCGAAGTCGTCGATGCGGGTGAAGCCCAGCAGTGCGTTGACCTTGCGGAGCCGGTCGACGGCGAGCACCCGCCCCACACCGGGAACCGGGCCGCTCTCACCCACGGGCAGGGCCCGCGGGGAGACGGTCAGCCCGCTGCGCTTGTCGGCGTGCCGCTCCTCGGGCGGGTCCTGCTCCAGGTAGCGCCATTCCGGCACCAGCAGGTCGGTGGGGCTCCACCGGCGACGGCGCTCCTCCCGCTCCGCCTCGGACTCCTGCGGCCCCAGCGCGGCGGCGACCACGTCGCCGAGCGCCGCGTCGTCAAGCTCCACCAGCCGCCCGGTTGAGGGATTCTGCTTCAGTGCAATACGCAGCATCTTCAGGTTGCCGCTGACAGCGGAAAGGTCCTCCCCCAGCGCCGCCCGGAGCTGGTTCGCGTCATCCTTCAGCTGGGCGGCCGGATCGAGGCGGGGCATGTCGATGATCGACTGGGTGACGGGGAACCAGAGGTTCGAGGCGCCCACCAGCATCAGCCGCGTCTCCTGCTCACAGCCGCCCTTGACGAAGGCGTCCACATGCGGCAGGCGGCCACGGCACTTGGGCAGGTGGGTGCGGCCGACCTCGCCCTGAGCCTGGTTCATGGGCCGTCGCACCCCGCATGAGCGGCACGTGACGGTGGCGCTGGCGCCGCGGGAGGCACCGGTGTCGGTCATCTCCAGCACCGGGGCCGGAGCCTTGGAGCACTTGCCGCCCTGGTGCACCCACCAGTCGTAGGGGAACTCGTCCAGGTGCCCGTCGGGGCAGGCCAGCAGGTAGCGCGCGGGCACGCACGGACTGGTGCGGTTCCTGCGGGTCCCACCCGCCTTGCCCCGAGCCCCGCCGCCGGTCTTCGCCACCCTCCCCGGGCAGCCGACATGCTGCACAACCGCCTCGTCGGGCCGGTAGGGGTGAGTATTGACGTAACCGTCGGTGCTACGCGTGAAGAACTCCAGCGGGGCCAGCAGGTCGCAGCCGGTGCAGCGCAGCCACTGGGGGAAGATGCGCGCGGGCACGCCCAGGTCGCTTCCCTCCCGGGAGAAGGCGTTCTCGGTCGGCTGGTGGGGGAAGGGCCGCAGCCCGCTGACCTGCGGGCCGAGTTGCAGCTGCACGCTCTCCAGCAGCCGGGGCGCGTGAATCTCCGGCACCGGCCCCTGGCGGCGTGCCCAGATGCGCTCCCAGTCGTCCATGCCACTGGGCATGATGGTGAAGTGGGGCAGGTCGATGATGGCGCCCGGCCCGTAGGTGTACAGCAGGCTGGAGGGCCGGGCGGAACCGACCTTGGCGAAGTTCTTCCGCCCCTGCTTCTCGGCGAGCGCTTCGGCGTCGTCGAGGGGGCTGGTGCCGCCGCCGACGGCGATCAACTCACTGGTGCTCATGCTTCCTCCCCCGCGCTCGGGGCCGACTCGTCACTGTCCCTGCGTTCTGCGTCAGCGCCGGGCTCCTGCGCCTGCCAGGCGGGGGCGTCCTCCGGCGGCCTCCAGGCCAGGCGCTGCGGGTCGGGCGAGACGAGCAGGTTGATCTCGGGCTGCACCTCCCGCATGGAGTTGGCGACGACGAGCACCGGCCCGTCCCCGCCCACGGTGCGGGCCGCGCCCGCCTCGGGCCCCATGATGAGTGCCGCCTGCTTGGCGGGGTCCTTCACCCGCTCATAGCTCAGGTGCCTGCCGTCGCCCAGCGTCTGTTCGGCCCGCCTCACCCAAGCTTCGATGCGCCCCTGCAGCCGGTCGCGGGCGTAGCGGGTGGCGGCGTCCCCGGCCGCTGAGTTCTCAATGCGGGCGACGACGGCGTGGGCCACCTGCTCCAGCACCGCCTGCTGCCGGGGTGCGTTCCCGGCGCCCCGCTCGGGGTTCAGGCTGCCTTCGGTCACGGCGGCCTGCAGCACGCGGGCGCTGGCGACGAGTACGCCGTCGAGCCCCCGTTCCAGGGAGGTGACGGAGAAGGGGGTGACGGACAGGGGCTCCACGCGCCGGTAGAAGGTGTCGTGGAAGTGGCGGAACTGCTCGTAGTGGGCCAGGTCCCGTGGGCGCGCCCAGTTACCGACGGTGACCACCAGGCCCGGCCGCCCGGCGTCGCGGCCGACGCGGGAGGAGGCCTGAATGTACTCGGCGGTGTTCTTGGGCTGGCCGACGATCAGCATCAGGCCCAGCCGGGTGACGTCCACGCCCACCTGCAGCATGGAGGTGGCCAGCACGGCGTCGAAGGGGTTGTGCGGGCGCGGTGTCGGCACGTTTCTGCCGGCAGTGGCGGCGGCCCTGGCCTCCCGGTACGCGGCGCGCGCCCGGGTGGAGTCGACGGCGGGGTCGAAGCCGACGGCCATCTCATCCAGGGTGCTGGTGATCTCGGTGGAGGCGATGCGGCTGGTGAGCTCACCGAGGTTGAGTGCCCCGTATGCCGTACCCCTGCGCCGCGGCAGCCCGGAGCCGCGAATGCCCTTGGCCAGGGCGGTCTGGATGTCGTCCTGCATGTAGCGGGCCATGCCGGCCAGCTCACGGGTGGCGGAGAAGTAGCCGACGAGCGTCATGTAGGGGTCGGCCTCCTCCCCACCCTCATCGAGCAGCAGCTGGCCGCCGGCCATAAGGACCTGGGCGATCTGGATCTCGGCGTTGGTCAGGCGCACGCCGGTGGCCGACAGCCCCACATAGCGCCGCCCCGGGTGCTCGCGGTCGGGTGTGATCTCCTTGGAGAAGAAGGTGTCGGCAGCATCGAGGACCTGCGGCGGGAAGACGGTGGTGCCGCGCCCGTAGAGTGCGCGCACCTGGTCGGCGGCGCGGCGCACGGTGGCCGAGGAGGCGACGATGAGGGGCTTGACCTCACGCGGTGCGCCGTCGGGGTCGTACATGCGCCAGGTGGTCAGGGCGTCGACGGCGACCTCGAAGAGCCCCACGGTGGTGCCGAGCGCTCCGGTGATCAGGTGCAGCTCGTCCTGGATGATCAGGTCCGGTGGGCGCAGCCGGGTGGCCGGACGTATCCGGGCGGCGGGCAGGGGTCCCTTGGCGGGGTGGGATTCCTTGACGTCGCAGCGGGGGTAGTCGCTGTTGCCGGCGTCGTCGAGCGCGGGCACGTAGCCGTGGCGGTCGCAGTAGCGGGCGACGTGCCCGAACAAGGAGGCGGCCTGTCCCTCGCGGGCCAGCCGGGCGAACTTGTCGACGGTGGCGATTACGAAGGCGGGCACCAGCCGGTAGATCTCCTCGTCGGTGGTGAGCACCGGGATGCCCTCGTCCACCTGGCCGCCCGGGGAGAAGGGGCACTCGCCGAACTCGTCGGGGCAGTAGACGAAGACGCGGCCGCGCGCCTCGTCGACTTCGACGTCGTTGTGGCTGAGGGGCCGCCCGCACCAGGGGCAGTGGCCGAGCTGCAGGGCGGAGAAGCGGTAGCCGGCGCCGGCGTGCTGGCTGCGCAGTCGGGTGAGTTCCTTGGCGGCCTCGTCCACCCGCTTGGGGGAGACGGCGGTACCCACCCACAGGCCGATGCGGAAGGGTTCGTCGCCCCAGGTGGCGGGGTCCTCGCGGCGGGCGAGCTCGGCGGCGCAGACGAGGGTGGTGGCGCGCTGGAACTGCTGGGAGGTGAGCAGCCGCAGGGTGTAGCGCATGAGCACGGTGACGCCCGCGGAGCCGTCGACCGCGCCGTCGGGGCCGGTGATGCGCCCCTGGCGGCGGCGGATGGCGAAGGCGTAGGCGGCCAGGCCCAGGTAGGCCTCGGTCTTGCCGCCGCCGGTGGGGAAGAACAGCAGCTCCACCTTCGCCCGGTCCGCCCCCGAGCGGCGCGGGGTGGTGGGGTCAGTCAGGGCGCGGATCTGCATGAGCACGAAGGCCAGCTGGAAGACGCGCCAGTGGTGGGGGAACGTGCCCGCGCGCACCTGCTGCTCGGCCTGGGCGGGGGTGAGGCTGGGGTTCTTCTGGCGGGCGGCGGCGATCTGGGAGTGCACGCGCTGGTCGGCCATGACCCGGTTCATGAAGGCGAAACAGCGGCGAGCCTCGGGGTCGGCCAGGAGGAAGTCGACGCCGTCGGCGAGCTGGTCGCGCACCTGCCGAGCTTCGGCCACCACTTCGGCGGCGGTCTCTCGCAGGTGGGCGGGCAGGGCGGGGATGCGCGCCTGCTGGTCGTTGAGCCAGCCGGTGTAGGCGGCCACGATGGGGCGCAGGCCGGCCTCCAGTTCGGCGGGGGTGGCGACGGCGAGGGCCTGCATGTCCAGCAGCGCCCCGGGCACGTCGGCGGCCCGGGTCTGTGGGGTCTCGGCGGTGGGTATCCACTCGGTGCACACGTGGGTGGCGCGGCGCGCGCCGGGGGCGACGGTCCAGTCGGCGGAGCAGGTGCGGCCGACGGCGAATTCGAGCCGGTCCCGGTACTGCAGTTCGAGGCGGGCCTCCTCGGGGTCGTCGGGCAGGTGGGGGTCCTCGGTGGCGTCGTGGACGGGCAGGAAGACGGCCTGCCCCTCGGCGGCGCCGGCGGGGGTGACGTCGAGGCGGGTCTGGAAGAGCCAGGCGTCGACGGGGATGCGGCGCGGGGTCTCGCGGTCGTTGCACAGGGCGATCTCCACCAGGCGCCGAGGCATGGTGGTGTCCAGGTGGGTGTCGACGCGCAGGGTCACCTGGTCCTGCAGCGGGTAGTCGGTGGTGGCGCCGTCGCCCTGGCGGAGGGGGACGCGCACGGGGATGGAGATGTCGGTGCGGCGGAAGTGGCGCTCCTCGCCGCCGGAGGGCAGGGTACGGCCGGTCTTCTCGGGGTGGTAGACGCCCCAGGAGGCGTGCACGGTGACGGCCTCCAGGTCGGCGGGGACCTGGAAGCGCAGGCCCATGGAGGCGGGGATCATGAGGCCGCGGCGCACGGGCTCGTCGTCGCGGTCGCCGCCGGTGTCCTCATCCCCGTCCGGGCTGGACTCGTCGACGCTGGAGACGGGCACGCCGGTGGAGGCGCGGGCGTCGAGGTCGTCACCCAGGTAGGCGGTGGAGGCCCCGGCATCCGGGTCGGCGTCAAGGCCGGCGTCTGAGGCGAGGTCGGCGGCCTCGCTGGTGGGCGGCTCGGTGGCCTGGCCGCCGGTGTCGTCCAGGCGGGTGGGGGCGATACGGCCGATGAGGTAGCGGCCGTCCGGGGCGACGGGCAGCAGTTCGTCATCGCCGCCGATGGGGCCAAGCAGTTGGCGGCGCAGGATGTCGGTGAGGTTCTCGCGGGCCGCCCAGGAGCCGAAGCCGTAGGGCTCCACCGGCTCATAGACGGGGCCGTTGCTGGGTGCTTCGGAGCCGTCGAGGCGGCGGGGCGAGCCAGCTTCGGGCGAGGCTGCGCCGGGAGCTGCGTCGGTGGTGTCGGCGCTTGCGGCCTGGGTGGCGACGCCTTCGGGCGCGCGGGAGGCTGGCCGGGGTGAGTTTGCGGGCTCGGGCATCAGAACATCTCCTCCTGTCCGGCGGCGGGCCTGCGGCCGCGGCGGGTGCGGGCGGTGGGGGCAGCGGACCCGGCGTTAGCGGAGCGGGTGGGCTTCTTGTTGGGCCGGCCAGACTTGGCGGCGGCCTCGGCGGCGGCGCGGCGGTGGTTCTCCTCCAGGAGCCGGTCGAGCTCTTCGACGCGGGTGGCCGGTGGAATGGTCCAGCGGGTCATCTGCCGGTAGGTGTGGAAGCCGTGGGTGAGGTCCAGGTCGTCCCAGCCGTAGGCGGCCGCGACGGCCGCGTCGAGCTCCACGTGGATGGCGCGCATGCGGTCCACGTCCGCGTCCTGCCCGGGTGCGAGTTCGGGGTCGTTCACCAAGTTGTACAGCTTGGTCAGGCCGAGCCCGCGACGCAGCATGATCTCCCGGCGTTCGGTGTCCAGGGTGCGGCCAATGGCATCGAGCGCGGGCGTGGCCTCGGGCCGAGGGAAGGTCTCAAAAACGTCGGTTGGGGTATAGCGGGGATCATTCCGCATGCCAGAGCCGTATTTGATCGCCCAGTACTGGTGCAACGAGGAGGACAACACCGCCTGCTCGGCATAGGAGTCCGTGGCGAAGGCGACAACCGCATCACTGATGACTGCACCAGTCGGGAACCGTACCGGCACCACCGTCTTGCTCACACGAGCAAGCACCAGCACCTCGTCGAGCCCGGCGATCGCCTCCCGCATGGCGGGAGCCCAAGCCGCGTATCTCCACCAATACTCTCGGCGATAATCGATTTTGACTTTGTCTCGTTGGGGTTTCACCTCACTCAAAACACGACCGAAAGGCAAGTGATAACTTGCGGCTTCGGCTTGCTCACGCATACCGAAGTCAATCACCCAACGCGAGGGTGAGCAGTCGGGGCGGGAGTTGAGGTCCTCGCCATTGAGGTAAGGGAAGAGCACCTCGGCATTGCGCGGGTCCTCTGCGATCCAGGCCTGGGCCTCCTCCGGTTCCAGAATGAAGCCCTTGCCGAGCACGTAGCAGCCGATGAAGGCGACGCCCGCATTCTTGGCGAGCCGCTGCGGCTTGCCCTCCACACGTCCGGCTGACTCCAACAAGGTGCTGATCCGCGGCACCGGCACATCCCGCTCCCCGCATGCCACCGCCCGCACCTGCGGCGATACCTGGGCGCGAGTACCCCAGACGGCGGCGTACTCCAGGTTGGCGCTGCTGGAGGGCCAGGAGCGCGACTGCACTGCCCGGGTGATGGTGAAACCGGCGGCCACCATCCGGTCGAGCCCGACCTCCCGGGTGTCACCCTGCGCCACCGTATTGGTGGCGATGAGCCCCAGCGTGCCGCGCGGGTTCACCAAATCGAAGGCCCGCAAGAAGAAGTAAGCGACAAGATCCGCACTCCCGCGTTTCCCATCGGCGAGCACGTGCACAAACCAGTCGCGCATATTCGTCCCCATGGACCCGGTGAGGCGCTGCCCGCCCAGGAAGGGCGGATTGCCCACCACGGCGTCGAAACCGCGGGCCGGGGCCTGCGGGAAGACCTCGGGGAAGGCCAGTGGCCAGTGCAGGCACCGCCAGCGCTCGTAGTCCGTGGTCACCGTCGGGGTCAGGCCCCGCTCCAGGATCACATCCAGGCCCGCCGGGTCGCCGTCACCGCCGGGCGGGAAGGCGGCGCTCGCCGCGGCGGCCAGGCGCTGATAGGCGTCTTCACGCCGTCGGCCGGGTTTGCCGGCCACATCCGGGTCCAGGCCGGCGGCGATGACAGCGTCGGCCAGGCGGGTGAGCGTGGCCAGCTGCTTCTCATTGTCGCTCTGCTGGCGCAGCTTGGTGGTGGCAGAACGGGCAGGATCGTCGTTGTCCACCTCGGAGGCGAGCTGGTGGCGGCGGCCGGTAACCTCCGCCAAGATCGCGTCCACATCCAGCTCCGGCAGCATCCGGCCGGCGGCATCAAGGTCGAAGAGCCGGTCCTTCCGCGCCGCGGCCGGGTCGATGTTCAGCGCACGCAGCTGCTCCAGGTCGGTGATGCCCAGCAGGGAGTTGCCGACGAACACCTTGTCATCCACGAAGCTGAAGGGCAGGTTCCGGTCCAGGGACACCAGCCACAGGGAGAGCTTGCACATCTCCACCGCCATGGGGTTGATGTCCACCCCGTACAGGCAGTGCGCCACCACCTGGCGCAGCGCGTGCCGCTCCACCTGCTCCGGCGACTTGTCCGGGGGCGTCGTGCCCTCATGCTCCCAGGCCTCCACCAGCCGACGGGCCAGGTAGCGGGCCGCCGCCACCAGGAAGGCGCCCGAGCCGCAGGCGATGTCTGCCACGCGCAGGCGCAGGATCGCGTCGGAGGCGATCAGCCGCCACTGGGAGCGGTCCTCGCTCTGGTGCGGGCCCGGCTTGTATACGAGCGGGGCGAGCGCGTGGGCCACCACGTCCTCCGCCAGGGAACGCGGCGTGTAGTGGGCACCGGCGTCGCGCCGCGAGGGTGTCTCCACCACCAGCAGCTCGCCGGGCAGGATCACCACCGGTCGTCCGCGCAGGTCCCGGCGGATCGCCCCGATCCACGGGCGCAGCCGCCCACGCAGCTCGGCGTCGCGGGTCACCGCGAGCAGGACCCGCTCGGCGTCCTCCATGGCATCCCCGGCCGCGAGCGCCTTGGCGAGCGCGGGCTTGGTGCGGGGCTGGGCCGAGGGCTGGTCGGCCTTGATCCAGGCGAGGATGGCGGCGGCGAGATCGGCGTCGTCGGCGTGGGCCTCGGCCAGGTCCTCCAGCACCGCCAGTGGTACCTCCGGCTCCTCACCGTTCCTACCGTCCAGCCCCAGCACCACCTGATCGCTGCGGCGGCAGGAGTAGCCGAGCAGGCCCTCATAGATGTAGCCGATCTGCTCCACGTCGATATCCCGGAAGGAGACCCGCTGCGCCTCACCGCCGGCGTGGGCGACCTGCACCGAGCGCAGCACCTCCAGCATCACCCGGTCGGACACGCGCACCATCAGGGCGCCGTCGGGGCCTGTGGCGGTCAGGAAGCCGAAGCGATCAGGGTCAAACAGGGAGCCGCCGTAGGCGGGCATGCGCACGTCCTCCCAGGTGGCCCCGCCGAACAGGGCGCCGGAGGTGGCCAGCAGGCGGTGCCAGACGAAGTAGGTGCCGTCCAGCGACTCCTCCCCCTCCTCGCGGGCCCGCTCATCGAGCTCGTCGAGCACCCGTGACAGGCCGTAGCCGCTGCGGTAGAGGTCCTGTGTGGGCAGCAGGCCACGCTCCTCGGCGAACAGCAGGAACACCACCCGCATCATCACGGTCACCACGCCCTCGTACGCCTGGTGGGCGTCCGCCGGCAACGGGTCGGGGCGGCCCTGGCGCACGGCGTCGGCGGCCGACCGGGAGACGGCGGAGACCACCAGCTCCACGGCGCGACGCACCTGCGTGCCCAGGGCCTCGGTGATCTCCTCGGCAGCCAGCACCGAGTCGGCAAACAGGCGAGGCAGGCGCTCCTCCGGCCTGCCGCCCAACAGGCGCCGCACCCCCAGCAGGGTCAGGAAGGCGTCGCGGGTCGCGGGCTCCTCGATCCAGGTCTGGGCGTCCACCACGCCGGAGGCGGTGGTGGCGCCACGCGGGGCGCTCACCAGGGCCCACCAGCGGCCGTCGGTGACCACGCCGATCGAGCAGGTCGACTCCGGGGCGCGCAGCATGGCGTCCATGCGGTCGACCGGGCTGGTGGCCCAGCCGTCGTCGCACACCTCACGCAGCGAGGCCACCGGGTCCACCACCAGCACCAGCGCACCCACGGCCATGCCGACCGCGCCTGCCGCGTCTGCCGCAGTCATGGCACCCCCGCCCGTGCCAGCTGCGTCTGCGGTGCCGCGCAGCAGGGCGCCGGTCGGAGTAACCACGACGGGGCTGTCGCCGTCGCCCCGCACCCGGTGGGCCTCGACCAGGGCGGGGCGGTCGGCGGCGGCCGTATAGTGACCGCCCCAGCCAACCACCTCGGTGAGCACCGTGCGCACCCAGGCGTCACGGGCGGCGCGGTACTCCGGCAGGGCCGCCTGACGGTCCCGCGCCCGATCCCACGCGTCCCAGGCGGCGTCGAAGGCCGGCTTGGCGCGGCGCAGCACCTCCTTGCGGGCGTCCTCAAGCGGCGGGACGCCCTGCGGGAACAGGCGCGTCATCACCGGCACGGACAGGAACGGGCCGTCGGTGTCCACCAGCTCCAGCCAGTCGCGGTGCAGCTGCGGGGCGCAGCGAGCACTCCTCCGGGAGCCGCCCCCACGGCCCGCCCGGGCGCCCCCGGCGGGGGCACCCGGGCTGCGGCGGGAGGTGCGGGAGCGGCTTCCCCCGGTGGTGTTGCGGCTCATCGGTGTTCCTCCCACTGGTCGGCATCCTGCTCTGACACGGCGAACACCAGTCCCACCGACGCGATGAAGGGCTGCACGTCCTCGTAGCGGCGTGCCACGGCGTCGGCCTCACGCCGCTCCTCGTCATCGAGCGCGGCCAGGCGCTCCGCCATCGCATGCATGTCGCGCTCGCGTTGGCGGCGCTGGTCATCCAGCCAGGCCGCGAGCATGTCCTGGTTGGCCTGCTCCGCCGCATGCATCCGCTCCAACGACTCGGTCAGGTTGGTGCGGAAGGCCGCATAAATGCCATGCACCCGCTCGGCATCCGCCCGCTGCCGCTCCCGCAGCTGGTCGTCGACGGCGTGCTGCAGCCGCCGCGCGCGCCTGCCCCTCTCCTCCTCAATGCGGGTGCGCAGATGCGCGCCGTCCGCCCGCCACGCCCGGGCCAGGTGCTCGCGCACCGCCGCCGACGCCGCCCGGAGCTCACCCGGGTCGAGCATCCGGTCCAGGACCGCGTTCAGCTTCTCCTCCGCGACGGTGCTGCCGCGCAGCCGCACGCCGGTGACGAACACCTGCTCATGCAGCCGCAGCCCGCCGCGCCCCACCAGCACCAGCCGCGACACCGACGCCGCATAGGTCTCCTCCAGCCCCGGCATCACCACCGCCGTGACCCGGTTGATCTCCGACTGGGGGCTGAACAGGCGCGCACGCAGGGTCCGGGTCGCCTTGCGCATCAGCGGGTGCCCCAGGTGCACGTGCACGATCCCGGGCAGGGACGCGGAGCGCTCGTCGAAGCTCACCGGGCGGGGCCGGTCCGGGTGCAGCAGCGGCGCCAGGCCCGCCACGGCCTCATCCCATGAGCGGTCCAGCGCCGGCACCCGGAAGGCCGCAAGACCCTCGGGCACGGCGTCGAGCTCCTCCAGGCCGCCGGCCTCCTCCAGCGGCCCGACCGGCTCCAGGCCGGGCTGGTTGGCGAGCCGCAGGGCCGTGTCCACCACGCGTCGCCCGGCCTGCGGCGTCAGATGCATCTGCGCCTTGCGGTTCTCATAGCCGCGCGCCAGGTCCGTCAGGGAGCGGTTGAGCTCCCGGCTGCCCGCCAGGGTCTGATTGACCGCCCGCTGATCCGCCGTCTGCGTCCTGCGGCCGCGTTGCTCACGACCCAGCAGGCGCGCGGTGATCTGACCGTCGACGTCGTCGATCAGCGGGTTGAGCGCGCCCAGGTCCTGGGTCTCGGTGGTGATCTTCTCCGCGAGCCGGTTCAGGAAGTCGAGCTCACCGGAGCAAAGGCCTTGAGAGGCACCCCCCCCCCGGCGCGGAATGAGGTAGGTCACCTCGGGCGTGTGGTGCTGCCCGTAACGGTCAATACGACCGATGCGCTGCTCCAGGCGGGACGGGTTGAAGGGCACGTCGAAGTTCACCAGGCGGTGGCAGTAGGCCTGCAAGTCAATGCCCTCGCCGGCGGCATCCGTGGCCACCAGCACCCGCACCGGCTCCTGCGTGGGGTCGTCGTTGAAGCGGGCCCTGATCCGCTCACGCTCCTCCGCCGGGGTCGACCCCTGAATCACCGCCAGCCGGTCCGCGCCGTAACCCTGCGAGCCGAGCACGCCGACGATCCAATCCAGGGTGTCCGCATACTCGGTGAAGACGACGACCCGCTCATTGGTCCAGTGCCTGCCGTCGGGGCGGCAGACGGCGTCGAGCATGGACACCAGTGCCTCCAGCCGGGAGTTCGCCCGCGCCTGGTAGCCGCCCGCCCAGTCGGCCAGGTTCTCCAGCTCCGCCTTGGTGGCGGCGCTCAGCGCGTCACCGCTGCGGGTGGCCAGCAGCGTATCCGTCTCGGGCTGCTCAAGGCGGCCCTCCTCCTCATCCGACTGGCCCGAGCCCATGACCTCCGCGTAGTAGTCGTCGACGTCGTAGTAGTCCGCGCCCGCCGCCACCGGATCGGTCAAGTAGTTGCCGAGCGTGCGGGCGAAGGCCCACGGGCTGGACAGGAAGCGCTTCTTCAGCAGCAGGGCGGCAATATCCAGGCTGCGCCGCCCCTGCTGGCGGCCCGAGGCGCGCAGCAGCGAGTCCAGCTTGGCGTAGGCCTCCTCCTCATCGGCGGCGGCCGCATACTCCACGGAGTTGACCTTGCGGCGCTTGAAGTCGCGGTCCGGCACGTCCGCCTTCAGGCGCCGCACCGTCACCTCAGCCAGGGCCCTGCGGTCGATCTCGGCGCCGCGGGCGAAGCGGCGCGGGTCGATCATCTCCAGCAGGGCGGTGAAGGACTCGGTGTAACCGTTGTGCGGCGTGGCGGACAGGAACAGGCGGTGCTCGCACTTCTCGGCCAGGCGGCGCAGCGCCCGAGTGCGCTGGGAGTCCACGCCGCCGCCAACGGCCGAGGGCGCCGCCGGGGCCACGTGGTGGGCCTCATCCACCACCAGCACGTCGAAGGCGTAGTTGCGGGCGCTGCCGGGGCGGCCGGCGTCGTCCAGTACCTCGCGCAGCAGCCGCTGGGCGCGCACGCCCGGCAGCCAGGCCATGGACACGATCACCCGCGGATACAGGCGCAGCGGGTTCGCGGCCAGGCCGTAGGTGCGGCGGTCGGCGGCAATCCGGGCAGAGTCGACGATCACGAACTCCAGGCCGAACTTCTCACGCATCTCATCGCGCCACTTCAGGGCCAGGCTCGGCGGGCACACGATGATGACCGAGCGGGCCCGGTGCCGCAGCAGCAGCTCCTCGACGACCAGGCCGGCCTCGATGGTCTTGCCCAGGCCGACGTCGTCGGCCAGCAGGAGGTTGGTGCGTGGGGCCTCCAGGGCGCGGCGCAGGGGCTCGAGCTGGTAGGGCTCCAGGGTGGCGCCCGAGCGGAAGGGCGCCTGGTAGGCCTTGGCGTCGGCGGAGGTGACCGCGCCCCAGCGCACGGCGTCGACGAAGGCGCCCAGGGTGTCCGGGTCGTCGAAGGAGTCGGCGGAGATCGTCTCCGGCAGGCCGCGGTCCGGAATGATCGAGTTGCCGACCTCCAGCTCCCAGATGACGGTCAGCTCCTCACCCATGCGATCCTCGGCCAGCGATTGCAGTGAGACCAGGTGCTCCAGGTCGGTGCGTGAATCGTCGGCGGGGCTGTGGGGCAGGCCCTGCTCGCGCACGTCGGTGACGGCCCAGGTGGCGCCCCGCACCTGCACCACCTGCCCGGGTTCGGGCAGGGCCGGTGTGGCGTCAGTGCTGGAATCCAGGCTGGAGCTTGCGGTCGCGCCCGTGGGCCGGGGTGAAGTGTGCGTAGTCATCGGTGCCTGTTCGTGCGGGAGCGCCCGTTGCCTGTGGCCGGGCGCGAGACGAGCACACTGTAGCCCTAGTCACCATCGCCTCGGGGCGCGCGGACTCATCTCAGGCGACCGAGTCCGTTTCGAGTCCCATGTTCACCGCCCCGGCCTCCGACTGGCATCTCCAGCGGGCAGGCGCTCCGGTTCCGAGATCAGCCACGCCACGCCGTGAGTGTCAAGCAAGTAGGCCACGCCTACTCCCAGCTCTCAAGTTCGTCTTCCGCCAGGGGCGCGAAGAAGAACTCATCGGGAACCTTGAGATCGGGGCGTACCCCGAAGGTACGACGCTCTTCCGGAGCCACGGCCCTCAGCGTGGCGACGGGCCTGCCACCCCGAGCCGCCGCACGCTTAGGGCACCTTCACGATTCTCCCAACGCCGGACTTTTCGGCGAAATTCCGCCAATCCGCACCAGTCAGCCCAAACCGCCCCCAAGCCTCCCATGTGCGCCGACATCCCCGCCGCACATGGGAGACTCCCAAGGCCCCTCACCACAAATCTGAAACCGCAGAATCAAGCCATTTCAACCAGCACGCTCACTTCCTAAGCGTGCGGCACACCCGCTGCGCCCCTCCGCACCAACACCCGCCTCCCCGGCCACAGTCATCCGTCCCATGCACGCCGTCCCATGCACGCCGCCGCACGCGCACAGCCGCACGCACGCCGCGACACGCGCACCGCCACCCCCACCGGGCACCACCCCGCACCTGTCACAAAATGCACCACTTTCGGACCGCACCACTGGCAGGATCACACTGAAACCGCGGAAATCCGCGGACGCAGCCGACGCGACCGGCGGTCGCAGAGCTGAAAGTGGTGCATCCAATGACACCCCCAACCCCACCAGCCACCAACAACCACACCCCAGCACCAACACCACCCCAGCCACCTCACCCGCACCCCGACGCGCCTTCCCACCCGCATCCCAGCCGGCCCTTCGTGACGCCTGCGCACCCGCACCCGTCCGCTTGCGTAGGCTGACGCCATGAGTTGGCTGATGGGCATCCGCGTCGTGTGCATCGTCATCGTCGCAGTTGCGACGGTGGTCGGCGTCTTCGTGTTCGGCCGCGCCTGCGTGACCATCGGCAACCGTATGGGGGTGGGCCGCCCCGTCCCCCGCGAGCGCCTGCGCCCCATCGGCCGCCGCCTGGTGCGCATGCTCGGTGAGGTCGTCAGCCACACCGCATTCAAGGGCCGACCCTGGATCCGGGCCGCACACTGGCTGGTGATGGTCAGCTTCCCGCTGCTGTTCCTGACCCTGGTCACCGGCTACGGCCAGGTACTGGCCGGCCCGCACTGGGAGTTGCCGTGGCTGGGCCACCAGGCCTGGTGGGCGTGGGTGGTGGAAGGCATCGCCTGGCTGAGCCTGGCGGGCATCGTCCACCTGATCGCGGTGCGCCGCCGCCTGACTCACCGCCGGGCCGCCGCGCCCCCCTTCGACGCCGACTCCGCCGGCGGCACCCGCACCCGCACCTCCCGCTTCGCCGGCTCCAGCCGGGGGCAGGCGCACTTCGTGGAGGCGATCGTGGCCGGCGTGGTGGTCTGCGTACTATCCCTGCGGATGCTGGAGCACGCCCAGCTGGCGCTCTCCCCCGACCCGGCCGACGCCGCCCTCGCCCACTGGACGCACTTCCCACTGACCGCCTGGACCGGCCCACTGCTGGCACCACTGAGCGCAGACGCCCTGGCGGCCGCGATCATGGTGGTGGCGACCGTCAAGATCGTCATCTCCATGTGGTGGTTCGTGGTGGTCGGCCTGCAGCCGTCGATGGGCGTGGCCTGGCACCGCTTCCTGGCCTTCGTGAACCTCTACGCACGCCGCAACACCGACGGCACCAAGGCACTCGGCCCCGCCCAGCCGCTGCTGCTGCCCGACGGCCGGCCGCTCACCGCCGACACCCTGGACGACCTCGACGCCGCCATGGAGGCCGCCGAGGAGGCGGGCACCGAGGTCAAGCTCGGAGTGGAGCGCATTGAAGACTTCACCTGGAAGGGCCTGCTGGACTTCTCCACCTGCACCGAGTGCGGCCGCTGCCAGGACCTGTGCCCGGCGTGGAACACCGGCAAGCCCCTGTCCCCGAAGCTGTTCACCCTGGCCCTGCGCGACCACCACGCCGCCGTCGCCCCCTACCTGCGGGCGGCGAGCGCACTCGGCGTCGAGCCCGACGAGGTCACCGAGGAGATGCTCGCCGAACGCCGCAGCACCCGCAGCCCGCTCGGGCGGCTGGCGGGCATGACGGACGGCCTGGAGGACGACGACGATCTGGGCCTGGCCCCGGGCAGCGCCCACACCGGCGACGTGCTGGGCGCCCTGCTGGCCGCGAAGGCCGCCCCGAGCGATACGGGCGTGGCCACGCGTCCGGCGCCGCTGGCCGGCGAGGTGATCCCCGCGGACGTGCTGTGGTCGTGCACCACCTGCGGGGCGTGCGTGGACCAGTGCCCGGTGGACATCGAGCACGTCGATCATGTGATCGACGTGCGCCGTCAACAGGTGCTCATGGCCTCGGCCTTCCCCAAGGAGTTGGGGCAGATGTTCCGCAAGCTGGAGTCCAAGGGCAACCCCTGGGGCCTGGCGGCGCGCAAGCGCATGGATTGGGCCAAGGACCTGGACTTCGACGTGCCGGTCGTCGGCGTGGACGTGGAGGACGCCTCCGAGGTCGACTACCTGTTCTGGGTGGGCTGCGCGGGCGCCTACGAGGACCGGGCGAAGAAGACGACGCGGGCGGTCGCCGAGCTGCTGCACACCGCCGGGGTGTCCTTCGCCGTCCTGGGCGACGCCGAGGCCTGCACCGGCGACCCGGCCCGCCGCGCCGGCAATGAGATCCTGTTCCAGACGCTGGCGGCGCAGAACGTCGAGACGCTCAACGAGGCCGGCGCGCAGAAGATCGTGGTCACCTGCGCCCACTGCTTCAACACGCTGGCCCGGGAGTACCCGCAGGTGGGCGGGCACTACGAGGTGCTGCACTACACGCAGCTGCTGGGCCGCCTGGTGCGTGAGGGCCGCTTGCGGCCCGCCCCGCCGCAGACGGCGCAGCCCGCCGCAGGGGCTGAAGACACCACCGAGCTCGGCGGCGCTCCGGGAGATGACGTCGAGGGCGTGGCGGGGCCGGCGGGAGCGGCCCGAGGCACTAGGGCCGCGGATGGTAGCCAAGACACCCTCCCGCGGGGCGCCGCCCCGTCCCCTACTGCCCCGACCGTCACCTACCACGACGCCTGCTACCTGGGCCGCCACAACCGCATCTACTCCCCGCCGCGCGAGTTGCTGGAGGCGACCGGCGCCACCACCGTGGAGATGCCGCGCAGCCACGAGCGTGGATTCTGCTGCGGCGGCGGCGGGGCGCGGGCCTTCATGGAGGAGTCGATCGGCACCCGCATCGCGGTGGAGCGCTCGCGGGAGGCGATCGGCACCGGCGCGCAGGCGATCGCGACGGCCTGCCCGTTCTGCACCACCATGCTCTCCGACGGCGTCGCCTCCGAGGGCGCCGACGTGCGCGTCACGGACGTGGCCACCCTGATGCTGGAGTCCGTCCGCCGCGGCCAGCAGCCTGCCTCCGCGTGAGATAAACCGCCGCCACAGAACCAACCGCGCGGCCGTTCAACGCTGCCTACCGCCAAGACCGGCCTGCTAGCACCCCGGCCTGCGGGCAGCGCTTACCCCGCTCACCCCAGGCCTGCGTAGCCGCCACCCCGGAGCAACCCGACCTTCGCGCGCAAGCACCGACCAGGACCGAACGACCCTCTTGACACTGGTCACTCTACGCAATAGAGTCCTCTACACAATCGCGTAGGAGGTGTCATGCGGCTCGACTTCGACACACCCGTGGCGCTTGAGAACGTAGGCAAGCGCTTCGGCCAGGTGCACGCACTCACGGGACTCAACCTCCAGATAAGCGCTGGCGGGACCGTGGGCCTGCTCGGACCGAATGGATCGGGCAAGACCACACTTCTCAGCCTGATCGCCGGCCTGCGCCGCCCGAGCGCCGGAGAGGTCAGGCTGTTCGGCGCCGATCCACGCAACCCCGAGGCCAGAGTCCGCCTCGGAGTCACGCCACAAGGCCCCGGAATCGTGAAGAATATGAGCGTCCTCAAACTCGTGCGGTTCGTGGCTGAGCACTTCGCTGACCACGAAGCGCCCGAGGAATTGCTCAGCGACTTTGGCCTGGACCACCTCTCTAAGAAGGCCGCCGGCTCGCTATCCGGAGGGCAACAGCGGCTCCTGTCGGTCGCGCTCGCGTTCGTCGGCAGACCTCGTCTCGTGCTGCTTGACGAGCCGTCAACCGGATTGGACGTCACCGCGCGCAGACACTTGTGGGGCACCATCCAGGAGAGAGCGAGTCAGGGTGTCACGATCTTGCTTACAAGCCATTACCTCGAGGAGGTTCAGGCGCTCTCTGACCGTATCGTCATGATTCGCGAGGGCCACGTCATCGCGGACGACGACGCGGCCTCCTTCGTGCAACGCGCCGCCACCACCGTCATCCGCGTAACGACCGCCGATGACCGCGCACTAAGGCTCGCGAACATCCGCAGCGCACGTAGGGACGGCCAGGACGTCATACTTCACGTTGACGACGCCAGCAGCGCACTCCAGTCGCTCGCCGACGCGGACGTCCGTTACTCGGACATTGATATCCGCAGGCCAAGCCTGGAAGAAGCATTCGCCCAACTAACCACTGGCGGGGAGGTCTCATGACTACTGGCGCGGACCACGATGCGCGAATCAATCTTCAATCGCCGACGAGACTCGCATGGGAATGGACACGATTTGAGCTATCGACCTGGCTGAAAGAGCCCACCGCCGTAATCCTGAACATAGCATACCCATTGATCATGCTCATGTTCTTCTTCGTCTCCCCGATGAACATTCAGTCAGACCCAGAGCTCGCTCTCTCACTGATCGGATACCTGAGCCTGGTCGGCGTACTAATGGTGTGCACGAACTTCCCTGCCACAGGAGTGCCGGAGGCTCGCGAAAGCGATTTCTATCTATTCTCCCGCACACTGCCCACAGGGCCCGGGCCGCGACTGGTCGGCTGGATCGCCGCACCGATAGCATGCGCGCTGATCAGTGCAGTAGGAACATTCATCATCGGCGTTCTGGTTACCGCCGCCCAGCCCACGCCCAGCCAGTCGGCAGTAATCCTAGGTGTCGCACTAATATTGACCCTCCCAATCACAACACTAGGCCTCGCCCTCGGATTCCTCCTATCGAAGAAGACAGCCCTCGCCGTGAGCCTAACCGTCGCGTTCGCGATGATCCTCTTCGGCGGAATCAGCGGCATGCCGATGCCTCCGTGGGTCGACGCCGTTGCCAAGCTCCTGCCAACAGGCGCAGCCGGAGGGATCACCTCCGACTATCTGGCGAACCGGCCATTCAACCCGAGCAACCTAGCGGTCGTTCTCGCGTGGACTACCATTGCGACCGCCGTCTCGGTAGCGCTATACCGTCGCGACGAGGGGCGGAACTTCAGGTAGAGGAGAGACACACGGTTTCCACAATCTCCTAGTCACCGGCGTTCCACCACCACGGGAGTCCTTTTATGGGATGCCTTGATACGCCTCAGCCACGCAACGATCCCGGTGCGCCCACATCATGTAGACTGGCATGCCAGCGAAGGAGGCCCGAGCATCATGCCTAATGAAAGAGACGAGGCGGCGGCCATCGTTGAGCGCATCGACGAACTCCGCACGGCATTTCGCCGTCGCACACAAATCAACGACCGTTTCATTTATCTGCTCCTTGCAGCAACATACCTCTTGGCATTCGGCGGCCAGTACGCCCTGCAGCAGGCCTTTCCCGGCATCGGCGGCACGGGCTGGATGGTTGCCGTCATCGGCCCGGTTTCACTCCTCGTCATCTTAACCCACAGCTTCAAGCAGTATGACGGCATCCACGGGGAGGCCGCCAGAAGACCGACTTTCTTCGGCATCGCCTGGCTGTTTGGACTGGTGCTGACTCTGTCAATAACCGCAACTGTCGGCGCACAGTTGCCGGTCGATGACGTGGAGCACATCGCTTATGCTACTTCATGCATCTTCATGGGGGCTATCTACTTCTTATCAGGCACCTACTTCGGCGGTCGCCAGGAGAGTATCCTCGGCCTATGGCTGATCACAGTCGGCGGCGTCGGTATGCTACTCGGAATGCCGCTGATGCTCCCCACCATAGGTGTACTCTCGGCAGCCGGTTTCCTCACCTGCGCACTGGCGGCCAAGCCTCCCGCTCGAAGAGTCTCACTCATCGCTTCACCGGTCCGGCGTGGGCGACCCTAGGGCCCTTCCCGTAGGAACACGCGGCGCGCACAGCAGGTACAGGACAGGGGACCACCCTTATGCATAGCCCTCAAGGTATCATCTGATGTCTCCCATTGAGATGGATGAGTTGATCCACGCCCCGACGCGGCTGAAGATTATGTCGGCGCTGGTCGAGCTGGGCGAGAACAGCGAGATCACGTTCTCCCGCCTGCAGGACCTTCTTGAAATGACGCCCGGAAACATGTCCGCTCATATTAAGCGCCTTGAGCGAGCAGGCTACCTGGCAACAACCAAGACTTTCACTCGTCGCGGCGTCGCCCAGACACGAATCAGAGTCACCAGCCGGGGCGTCACGGCATTTGAAGACTACGTGCGCCAATTGCAGACCTTGATCAGAGCACCCTTGAACGCTCACACGCACGCGGAGCAGTGATAGCCAGTTCTTCGAGCGAGCCGGTTCGCCGTCTACTACGCGGGTTAGGAGTCTGTTGAAGGCCTCCGAGGCGTGTAACAAACTCCTAACCGGCGTACCCAACACCGAAGTGGCGTAGTAGAGAGCGCCCCGGGGTCGGCGTGGCCGACCGCTTGCTGGAGTGTCGCCGCCCCGCACGCCTACGCCGGCTGGCTACACCCGCGCGTCCCAAAAGACACTCCGCCTGCGTAGGCGCGCCAACGGCGCCCGCGGTCTCCCTCCGCCGCTGCGGTCGGGCCGACAGCGCCCGTGGCCGCTACAGGCCGGCCATCTCCTTGGCAGCCTCCAGGACGGCGTCGAGCATGTCGGCGGTGAGCCGCCCGGTGAAGGTGTTGCGCTGACTGGGGTGGTAGCTGCCGAGCAGCATCACTCCCCGCCCGTCGGGCCGGGCCAGTTCGGCGCGGACGCCGTGGCCGAAGCGCGGCTTGGGACGCGGCACCGTCCAGCCGGACTCCCGCGCCACCCGCAGCGCCGTGTCCCAGGCAATACCGCCCAGGGCGAGCACCACGCGCACCTGGCCGAGCAGCTCCAGCTCGCGGGTGATCCACGGCAGGCAGGTGGTCTTCTCCGCCGTGGTCGGCCTGTTGGCCGGCGGAGCACAGCGCACGGCCGACCCCAGACGCAAGCCGGTCAGCCCCTGTCCGTCGCCGGCAGCACGCGAGGTCGGCAACGCCGCCAGGCCGGCGCGATGGAAGGCGGAGAAGAGCCAGTCGGAGCCATCGCCGGTGAACATGCGGCCGGTGCGGTTGGCGCCGTTGGCGGCGGGCGCCAGGCCGACCACGAATATGCGTGCGTCCACGGGTCCGAAGCTCGGCGCGGGCCGACCCCAGTAGGGCTCGTGGGCGAAGGCGGCACGCCTCCCGGTGGTGGCGACCTCCTCCCGCCAGGCCACCAGCCGCGGGCAGGCCCGGCACACGCTAATGCGCGCATCGAGTCCGGCCGGATCAACGTCGGCGGCCAGGCGCCGCACCTCGTCGGCATCGCGGGCCACGGGCGTGTCGGCGTCGGCGGGGTCGTCGGGCCAGCCGCTCCCCGGCGGAACGGGCGAGTCGAACATGGCTCCGGTCAGCGGGTGCGGGTCGGGCACGGCTCAGCTCCGGTAGGGGTCGATGTGCAGACGCATGCCGCGCGGGTCGCGCACCAGCCCGGCCGTCGCCAGCAGGTCGCCGACCACCGGGTCGAGCGTGGAGACGCCGTTGAGGGCCTCCACTACGCGCTTGCCGGTGCGCGGGGCCTCCCGCAGCGCGGCGCGGGTCTCGGCGGCGACGACGGCGGCCAGCGCCGGTTCCAGTTCCGCCCGGATCGTGGTGTAGCAGGTGAGGGCGCGCAGCCGCTCGGCCGCGTGCAGCACCGGCCGCCCGCCGATCAGGACGACGCGCGTGCCCTGCCGCGCCGCCGGGCGCGGCAACTCGCCCGCCTCTGAGGCGCCTACGGCATCCGCGGCCCGCGCGGCCAAGTCGGGCGGCAGTACCGGCTCGGGCCAGGGGACGACGCCGCCCATGAGGCAGGCGGGGTCCTTCAGATCCAGCACCACCGACGGCTCGGAAGGCGCGGCGGACGCCGGCCCCGGCAGGGGCTCGAGGCTGCGCCCTGCCGACGGCGCCGGCCCCACCGCGGCGGGCTGCTCGGCGGCCACGGGCACGACGCCGCCCATGGCCTCGCCCGCCCCGGCCAGGGCACGCAGCCGGTCGACGGTCTCCCGGTCGGCGAACTGACTCGGCCCGAGCCCGGCGACGAAGGCGCCGCGCAGCACAACGCCGGTGTCCTCCATGCGTCGCAACACCGGCAGCAGCGGGGTGATGCCACCCGGGATACCGGCGGCAAGCGCCACGTCCCGGCTGACGACGCCGTAGCGGTCGAGCAGGGACTCGACGTCGGCCACGGCCTGCTCCTCGGCCGTAACCTGCGGCGGAGTGAGCCGGCGCCAGGAGGCGGTCGCAAGCGCGGCGGCGAGCGCCGGGTTGTCGGCCGCGGTCTGGCTGCCGCCTACGCCGGAGAGCCCACCGGCCGTCAAGGCAGATGAGGGCCGTAGAGCGTCCGGGGGCGGCAGCGGCCCCGACGCGGACGGCGTCGATTGCGCCGCCCCGGCAGATCCGGCCGGGCGGGTGCGTCCGGTGAGATAACCCGTGCGGTAGCCGCCGTAGCGGCGGGTGCGGCGACTGCGCACCCGCCTGGGCGGGGCAGCGGTCGGCCGCGGCTGGAGGAGCGCCCGCACCGGGGCAAAGGAGTCAGCCGTCAACCTTCCGGCACCCACCAGCGCCCACTGCTCCTCGGGGTCGAGCTCGTCCCGCCCGACCACTGCCCCGGCGACGGGCGCCAGCGGGGAGTCGGAGGGGAAGAAGGCGATTTCGCCCGGCGTGACCCCGTCCTGCGTCCGGCACACCCAGATCACGTCTCCGGAGCCGATGAGGTCGTCGAGTATGGCGGGGCGGTAGTCGGCCACGCGCGCCGGGAAAACCACGGATTCCCAGAGCCCGGCGGGCAGCCATACGCCCTCCAAGGCGGCAATCGCCTCCGCGAGCGCCTCCACGCCGCGCCCGGGCGCGACGCCGACGCCGAACGCGCCACTGCCGCTGCCGGCGCCAGGCGCTCCCGGCGAACCCTGCGCTCCCGGCGAACCCGCCGGCGCTGACGCGGCACCCGCCTCCTCCGCACGCGCAGTGATGCCGGCGCGCTCCAGCACGAGCTGCTGCAGGGCCGCGGGCGGCACCGGCTCGACGGCGGCCCGCGCCCTGGCCAGGGAGCGGTTGCGTACCCGGGTGAACACCTCGGGTGCCATCCAGCGGACCTGCGCGCCGCCGCTCAGACGCATGAGCGTGCCCTCGTCGGCCAGTGCTTTCAGCTCGTCGGCGGCCACGGACACGCCCAGCCCGAAGGCACGGGCCACCGCCTCGGCCGTCACCGCGGCGTGCGTGCGGGCATGGCGCAGCAGCAGCTCGGCCAGTGGCGTGCGGGACCCGGCGACAGACGAGGCCCCATCCGCCCAGTCGGGCACCGCGACGCCTAGGGCACCATGCAGCACCGTGGCGTCCTCCGTGCGCGCCCAGCACTCCCGCCCGCCCACGCGCACAGGGAAGGCGCGCCGTGCCCGTTCCAGCGCCGTGAGCCCGGCGCTTATGCCGGCGCCGTCGTCGCCCCGGCAGCGGGCGGCCAACTCCCCCGCCGACAGCGGACCGAGTTCACGCAGCAGGTCGGCCAGCCCCTCGGCGTCGGCCCGCGCTTGCCGCCCGGGCGCCAGGTGCTGCAGCTCGGACTCGACCCGCGCCATGACCTCCTCATCCAGCAGGTCGGCGATGCCGCCATCGCCCACGAGCTCGGCCACAGCGTCGGGATCCAGGGACAGCAGCTGGGCGCGGCGCTCGGCGTGCGGGAGGTCGTACTGGTACAGGAAGGTGCCGGTGTAGCCGAACAGCAGCGGCCCGGCGAAGGGCGAGGGCACCTGCGTGACCGCCTCGACCACGCGCGCGTCCCCGGCGGCCAGCCGCTCCATGAGGGCGCGCAGGGCGGGCAGGTCCCACACGTCCTGCAGGCATTCGCGAGCCGCCTCCACCAGCACCGGGAAGCGTGCGAACTGCCGGGAGGCCTCCTGGAGCTGACCGGCCTTCAGCCGCTGGAGCCACAGCGGGGTACGGCGGCCGGGGCGCGCGGAGGGCATGAGCAGCGCGCGGGCGGCGCACTCGCGGAAGCGGGCGGCGAACACGGCGGTCTGGTCCACCCGGGTGCGCACCAGCTGCTCGAGCTCGGCGGCGTCGAAAACGAACAGCTCCGCGCCCGGCGGCTGCTCGGTGGGCGGGGTCTGCAGCAATATGCCGTCGTCGGCGGTGACGATCTGCGGGTCGATCCCCAGCATGCGGCGGGCCCGCTCCTTGATCGCCATGGCCCAGGGCTCGTGCACGCGGCGGCCGAGTGGGCTGTGCAGGATCAGTCGCCAGTTGTCGGCCTCGTCCCGGCACCGCTCCAGCACCAGGTCGGTATCGGAGGGGACGACGCCGGTCGCCGCCCGCTGCTCGCGCAGCAGCGCCACCAGGTTGGCCTGCGCGCCGGCGTCCATGCCGGCGCGGCGCAGGCGGTCGGTCAGCTCCGTGGGGCGGGTCCCCGAAGCCGCCGTCGCCCAGGGCCGCGGCCGCCTGCCGCAGGAAGGCGCCCTTGGCGGCACCGGTGGCGGCCGGGCGGCCAGTCCCCTCCCCGCGCCAGAAGGGCAGCCGGGCGCTGCGGCCGGGGGCGGGGTCGACGACGACGCGGTCCGCCCCGATCTCGCGGATGCGCCAGGAGGCGGTACCCAGGGTGCTCACGTCCCCAACGCTGGACTCGTTGACCATCTCCTCATCCAGCTCCCCCACGCGGCGGCGGCCGGCGGCGGCGTCGCCCTCGGGCAGCATCACCGGGAACATGCCGCGGTCGGGGATGGTGCCGGAGGCGGCGACGGCCAGGCGCTGGGCATTGGGGCGGGCGGCGAGCGCGCCGGTGGACCGGTCCCAGACGATCCGTGGGGAGAAGTCGCTCAAGTCGGCGGAGGCGTAGCCGCCGGCGAGCAGGTCCAGCACGGAGTCGAAGGCGGTGCGGGGCAGGTCCCGGTACGGGGCGGCGCGGGTGACGGTGGCGTACCAGTCGTCGGCGGTGCGGTCCTCGACGGCGACGGCGGCCACCGTCTGCTGGGCGAGCACGTCCAGCGCGTTGGACACCAGGGCGGTGCGTTCAATGCTGCCGTTGCGCATGCCCTCGGCCGCGACGACGGCGTCCACGAGCTGGGTGCGTTCGATCGGGTAGATGACCCCGCGGGGCCGCCCGCCGACACGGTGCTCGGCCCGGCCCACGCGCTGCAATCCGGCTGCGACCGACGGCGGGGGCGCCACCTGGAGGACCAGGTCGATGGAGCCCATGTCGATGCCGAGTTCCAGGGAGGCGGTGGCCACCACGCAGCGCAGCTCGCCCGACTTCAGCTCCTCCTCGACCAGGCGGCGCTGCTCCTTGGACACCGAGCCGTGGTGGGCCTTGGCGATCACCGGGGCGTCGGCGGGCAGGGGCTGGGTGTGCTGGGAGGCGCCCATCTCCCAGGACTCGTGGTGGCGGACGGGTTCGGGGATGCTGGGTGGCAGGTCGACCGGGGCTGCGGCGGCGGACCGGTCTGCGGCGGTGGCCCGGTCTCCGGCCCGAGCGGCCACCGGGGCGGACGCGGCGCCTCGTTCGGCCAGGTGGGCGGCGTAGGCCTCGTTCAGGTGCGCGGTCAGGCGCTCGCACACGCCCCGGGAGTTGACGAAGATCAGCGTGGTGCGGTGGGTGAGGACCTGCTGCAGCAGGGCGTGCTCGATATGCGGCCAGATGGAGGCCGTCATGCGGGCCGGGGCGCCCGCGCCGGCGGATCCTCCGGTGCCGGCGATCTCGCCGGCCATGGCGGCACGCAGGCTGCGGTCGCTGCGCCAGGTCTGCCGACTGCCTCTGCCGCCAGCGGCGCCGGTCGGGCCGTCCGGGCGAGTGCCGCCTGCCCGCACCCCTCCGCCTGGGCCACGGCCGATTCCCGCCCCTCCGCCTGGGCCCCCACGGCCGGGTGCACCCCGCAGGGCGCGCTCGTGGCGGTCGAGCGTGGCCGGGACGCGGGCCATGTCCGTCACGGGCACGGCGACGGTCACATCGGGAGTGGCGTGGGCGGCGTCGTCGGCGATGATGCCGACCGGGTGGGGGCCGCCCAGGAAGCGGGCGATCTCCTCGGGTGGGCGGACCGTCGCAGACAGGCCGATGCGCTGCGCGGGGCGGGGCAACAGCTCGTCCAGCCGCTCCAGTGACAGAGCCAGGTGGGTGCCGCGCTTCTGGCCGGCGAAGGAGTGGATCTCGTCGACGATCACGGTGTCCACGGTGCGCAGCGTCTCGCGCACCGCGCTGGTGAGCATCAGGTACAGCGACTCCGGGGTGGTGATGAGGATGTCCGGCGGGCTGGTGCGCAGGCGGCGCCGCTCGGCGGGGGTGGTGTCTCCCGTGCGCATGCCGACGGCGATCGGTGCCGCGGGCACGCCCAGTTCCGCGGCGGCCGCGGTGATGCCGGCCAGGGGACGGCGCAGGTTGCGCTCCACATCGGCGCCGAGGGCCTTGAGCGGGGAGATGTACAGGACCCGCACCCCGCGCCCGCGCGGCTGCTGGACGGGGCGGCGGTCGGCCGGGATGGCACCGGCCGGGGCGGCGTCGCCGGGGGCGGGCTCATCACCCCGGGCCATCTGCGCCACGGGGCGGGAGAGGTGGTCGATGGCGGACAGGAAGGCCGCCAGGGTCTTGCCCGAGCCGGTGGGGGCGATGACCAGGGCGTTCTCGCCGCGGCCGATCGCCTCCCAGGCGCGCCGCTGCACCGGCGTCGGCCCGGTGGGGAAGGCGGCGTCGAACCAGGCGCGCGTGGCGGCAGCGAAGGCAGCGGGCAGTGTCGGCGGCATCGGGGCCAGGATAGGCGCGGCCGCCGACAGGAAACGGGCTCTTCCGGTTTGGGGATGTGGTAGCTGTTGTTTAAAGCCGCCGTTGTGGATGAGGCTGCGGATGGCGGTTGTTGGTCGGGTTTCTGAATCCGCGGATGATGCCGCGTAGGTGTTCCAGGCGGGGCGTTGGTGTTCTCGGTGGGGCCGTCGGAGGTTCCGGGGTGGCCGGTAGTAGGCCAGGATGTCATCGCGCCGCTGGGCCAGGGTCTTGCCCAGCGAGGCGATTTCTTCGAGGGCGTCAGGCACACCGGTCTTGAGTGTCTGCATCACCTTCTCCATTCGGGTCTTGCCCTGGGCGGGGTTGCTGGTCCGGTAGGCGGCCATGATCTTCTGATGCACAGCCCAGGCAGCCTCTACCGGCATGTTCCGGGGCTCAGCAAACAGTTGTCCGAGACGCTCCCAGCGCCTGTCGCCCACCAGCCCCGCCCCGGTGCGCAGCAGCCTGCGGGCCTTGTACAAGGGGTCGTCCTTACGACCCCACCGCCCGGTGATCTGGCTCTTCCGGTTTGCGTGTCATGGTGCGGTTGGCTGAGGCGATGCTGGTGGTGGGGTCGTCGTAGGTGGTGCGGATGAGGCTGATGGCCAGGTTTCTTAGGGTGGCCATGACCTGGGGGCGTTGCCGGGGAAGTCGACCCACGTGGGTGCTTGGGCGGCTTTGATGGGGCGGCGCACCCTGCGCCTATGGGAGGTGTCCACCCCGGTGACGGCGGGGACGTCGGCCCAGGGCAGGGCCTTGAGCTTAGCGCTGAGACTGGGCTGGTTGTTTTTGACGGTCAGCAGGTAGTCGGCGCCCCGGTTGCGTATCCATTCGGCTGTGCTGGTCTGGGTGAGCGCTGGGCGTCGGCAGTGATGACGGCGCCGGTAAGGTCATGGCGTGCCAGTAGCTGTTTCAGGGCTGGGATCTGGCTGGTCTTGTCTTCTAAGCGCTGCTGGGCGAGCACCGCACCGGCCTCCTGGTCGAGGGCAGCCAGCAGGTGCGGCACCCCACCACCGCCAGCGTCCCCGCTGCCGTTCTTGGCGCCGCGCATGGTCTTGCCCGCTGGACCGCGCTCACGCGGTGCCCGCTTATGGTGCCGGTGCGGGTGAGCATCTACGAGGCGATATGCGCGTCCAGATCGTCTACGTCCATGCCCGGCCAGGGTGTGGCCGATAGTGGACTGCCGACGGCAGCGGTCGGTCCTGGCGGATGCCGAGTTCGGCCAGTTCTTGGGGTTCAAGGTCGTGGGCGTGCTCCCAGATCGCCAGCAGGGTGCGGCAGCCGGCCAGTACTCCCACCGCGGCCAGGGCCAGCAAAGTGTCCAGCCGGTGATGGCGCCCGCGCCGGTCGCGGGGGGTCTGCGACAGTGGCGAACATCCCGGTCAGGGGCTGGCACGACAAGGCAGGAGTGGGGGCTGATGACACAGCGGCGCGAGCTTCCAAGGCAATAGTTTGTTTGAACACCTCCATCGTCTCCGGAAGATCGCGCCGTACCCGCACCAACACACCGAAAATCCCTAACAACCCCCAACCCAGACACCGACTTTGCTGAGCCCCTGGGGGTCGTCCTAATCCGTTCCGGTTTGCATGCGGGTGACACAACGGTCAAGTGCAAGAAGTCGCACACCCGGGGGGCTCTCTAGGACTGTCGCTCCGATCGCCCGATCAGCCTCGTTGGTTTCTTCAATACTGGCTCCGGGGTTGTCTTCTGCTGGCAGTTGTTGAGGCGTGCCACATCATGGCGATACAAAGAATCATCTGCACTATCGATATTATTACCGGAACGATGAACGGAATGACTTCGGGGATAATTGCTTGAACAACAAACAGCATTGCCGAATCGAAAGCCACCGCGCCCATAATCAGTACAGGTCGAGCGGATGCAGATTGTATCTGGCGCCAATCCGCTTCCGAGCGATAGGCTTGGGGTGTGCGTACGCCAACAAACGAGTTAGGCTTAAGGGTGCCTTTTCTCATCTTCAGTCCGACAACAGTGCTCAGAATTGCAATGAAGACCATTAAGCACGCGAGCACCACGCTTGAGGCGAGATCCGTCAAGGCCCACCTCCTGAGAGTGACGCTTCAGGGTGCTGGCGATAATGTTACGCCTCGCTGCGCTCAGGGCCAAGTGTTCGACGAGGCTCATCTCAGGTGCCCGCGAAAGTGGTTCGGTGCCTCATCTAGAACTGCCCGCGAGAGTCGCGGATCGTGGTGGGCATGCGGTGGTGAGTTGTTTGGTGCAGGCCAGGGCTGAGATCACTAGGAAGTACGCGGGGGCGTATGCCAAGGCGTCCAAGAAGGACAAGGGGAGGATGCCGGGGTGAGGTGTGCGCGGTGACCGGATGGAGCCGGGATAACGCCAGGCGACGCCTGAGGGCGGATGACACCGCAACCGTGCACACCGCCGGCCGGTAGACCGCCTCAATGCGGCGATAACCCCGCTGGCACTCCTGATATACGCCTTCTGGATCGACTGGCGACTGGGACTGCTGCTCACGCCGCCGCGCCGGGGCTCGTCGTCATTCTGCGCGCCTCTCAGGCGCTGATTGGCCGCGGCAAGGCGGTCGCGGAGCCCGCCGAGCGCGAGCTGGCGGTGCGGATCGTGGAATTGACCCGTTGTCAGGGCGCCCTGCGTCGCGCCATGTGGTGGGAGGGTGCCGGGGGCCTGCTCAGCGGCGCCTTCACCCAGGTGATCGTCGTCGCCATGATCGCACTCACCGCCGTACTGGCGACCTCGGGCGCACTGGCGGCACTGCCCGCAATGGCCACGATCGGCATGTGCCTGCGCTTCACCACCATGCTCAATGACATCGGCACCGGCATGATCGGCATGGAGGACCGGCGCGAGCAACCCGTGCTGCGCGGAGTGAACATGCACGTGCCCGCACGCTCCATGTGCGCCGTCGTCGTACCCTCCGGCAGCGGGAAGACGACGATCGCCCGGCTGATCGCCCGCTTCTGGGACGTGGACGGCGGGAGCGTGCGGGTCGGCGGCGCCGATGTGCGGCAGATGCCGACCGCACAACTCATGGGGCAGGTGTCCATGGTGTTCCAGGACGTCTACCTGTTCGATGACACCCTGGAGGCGAATATCCGGGTCAGGCGTGTAGACGCCACCGGCGCGCAGGTGCAGTGGGCCGCCGAGCTTGCCGGCGTCACCGAGATCGCGAACCGTCTGCCCGGAGGATGGCAGGCCCGCGTGGGAGAGGGCGGACGCGCCCTGTCCGGTGGGGAGCGGCAGCGGGTGTCGATCGCCCGGGCCTTGCTCAAACGTGCCCCGATCGTTCTGTTCGACGAGGCGACCAGCGCGCTGGACGCCGAGAATGAGGCGAATGTCGTCGCCGCAATGGAGCGGCTGCGGCGCGCCTCGACACTGGTGGTCATCGCCCACAAGTTGGAGACCGTTACGGCCGCCGATCAGTTGGTTGTTCTGGGCGCCGACGGGCGGATGGTCCAGCACGGGCGGCACGACGAACTCGTCGACGCCCCCGGCCCCTACCAGGACTTCTGGCGCCGACGCACCCGAGCCGCCGGCTGGCAACTGGTGTAACAGCGGGTGTAACCGGTGCCGGGCAGCCATTGGAGTTCATCAAGACCACTCGGCCCGTCAAAGACGTTCTACCCCTGCCGACTCCTCGATCAGTCGGTCCAGGATCTCCGGCACCCTCTGTGTCACCGCCCAGAACAGGTCATCATTCATCGACTGACGGCGTCGTTCACAGCGGCACCGCCTCTCGGACGGCGCTCTTGAGGGCATCGGGCACCGAGGTATCAGCCACCGCCTCAACTGGGAATCCCGTGAGCTCCTCAACCTCGGCGGCGAAAAGGGCCAGATCGAACAGGTCGGTGCCGGGGGCGGGCGTGACCAGCAGATCAATATCGGAGTCGAAGGTGTCCTCACCCCGCAGCGCTGAGCCGAACACCCGCGGGTTCGACAGGCCGTGAGCCCTGGCACTGGCGCTGATCTCATCGGCGTGCATGGCCAGCGGGATGGACGGGCGGTAGTCGGCCGCACGCAGGACGCGTTCCAGCATTTCGTCGGAGACGGAACGCCTGCCCGACTCCATCTGGGCCAGACTCGGCTGGTGCAGGCCAGCACGTTCAGCCAACTGGGTCTGTGTCAGCCCGGCATCACGTCGCGCGGCACGGATGAGCTCGGGCGCCGCATCAATGTTGAAGCGCCTCATGCTCAATATGTATAGCAGGGACGCTATTACGCTGCGGCGTGTTTGTGTCGGCGCCTCGACGTAGCCTGAGCCCCATGCCAGCCACCGCGCCCGCCAGCGCCGTACCCGCCAGCACTGCCCCGTCCAGCCCGACCACCATCAGTGTGCGCGGCGCCCGCGTGCACAACCTCAAGAACATCGACGTCGAGGTGCCGCTGGGGAAACTGGTGACGGTGGCGGGCGTGTCCGGGTCGGGCAAGTCCTCCCTGGCCCTGGGGGTGCTCTACGCGGAGGGCGCCCGCCGTTACCTGGAGTCGCTGTCCACCTACACGCGCCGGCGCCTGACGCAGGCGGCCCGCCCCGACGTCGACGAGGTCCTCCACGTCCCCGCCGCCCTGGCCCTGCACCAGCGTCCACCCGTACCCGGGGTGCGCTCCACCTTCGGCACCTCCACCGAGGTGCTCAACTCGCTGCGCCTGGCCTACTCGCGCCTGGGCTCGCACTGCTGCCCCAACGGCCACCCCAATGCGCCCAGCACCGACGTCGCCCTCGAGGTCCCCACCACCTGCGCCACCTGCGGGGTGGAGTTCTACGGCCCGGGCGCCGAGATGATGGCCTTCAACTCCGAGGGTGCCTGCCCCCGCTGCGAGGGCACCGGCGTCGTGCGCACCGTGGACGAGGCGAGCCTGGTGCCCGACGAGTCGCTGTCCATCGATGAGGGCGCCGTCGCCCCCTGGCAGAACCTGATGTGGTCGATCATGAAGGACATCGTGCGGGAGATGGGCGTGCGCACAGATGTTCCGTTCCACGAGCTGACGGAGCAGGAGCGGGAGATCGTGTTCCACGGCCCCGCGGAGAAGCGACACTTCTTCTACGTCAACGAGAAGACCAACACGGCCGCCGAAATGGACTTCACCTACTACAGCGCGGTGCACACCGTGGAGAACGCGCTGTCCAAGGTGAAGGACGAGCGCGGCATGAAGCGGGTGGAGAAGTTCCTGCACGAGGCCGTCTGCCCGGACTGCGGCGGCTCCCGCCTGTCCGCGGCGGTGCGCTCCACGAAGGTGCGCGGCATCGGCCTGGACGAGGCGTGCCGCCTCCCGCTCGGCGACCTGGTGCAATGGGCGGCCGGCATCCCGGACACCATGCCGCAAGAGCTGGTGGCGATGGCCCGACAGATCGTCGACGAGCTGACCGTCACCGCCCGCCGCCTGCTGGATCTGGGCCTGGACTACCTGAGCCTGGACCGGGCCTCCTCCACCCTGTCCACCGGGGAGCGGCAGCGCGTCCAGCTGGCCCGCGCCGTACGCAACCGCACCACCGGGGTGCTCTACGTGCTCGACGAGCCGAGCATCGGCCTGCACCCGGCCAACCTGGACGGTCTGACCGGCGTGGTGCGGGACCTGCTGGCGGACGGGAACTCGGTGCTGGTGGTGGATCACGACGTCGCCCTGCTGCGCGAGGCCGACTGGCTGCTGGAGATCGGTCCGGGCTCGGGGCAGGCGGGCGGCGAGATCGTGGTCAACGAGCCGGTGGAGCAGGCGGTTGCCCACCCGGCCAGCCGCATCGCCCCGTTCATCACCGGCCGGGCGGAGGTCGTCTGCCGCGAGCGGGCCGAGGCCGAAGCGGCCTTCACCCACGGCGCCATCCACCTGGAGACCGCACCGATCCATACGGTCCACGCGCTCGACGTCGCCATCCCCGAGCAGCGACTCACCGCCGTGACCGGCGTGTCCGGCTCCGGCAAGACCACCCTGGTGCTGGAGTCGCTGGTGCCGGCGCTGCGCGCACTCGCCGACGACGCCCCCCTGCCCGCCCCGGCCACCTCCATCCAGACCGAGCAGACACAGCGAGTGGTCGTCGTCGACGCCTCCCCCATCGGCACGAATGTCCGCTCAACCGTGGCCACCTACTCCGGGGTCATGGACGAGCTGCGGCGCGTGTACGCGCGCACCCCGGCCGCGCGCCAGGCGGGGTTGAAGGCCGGCGACTTCTCCTACAACACCGGCTCGCTGCGCTGCGATCACTGCGACGGTACCGGCCAGATCGTCCTGGATGTGCAGTTCCTGCCCGACGTCGACATCGTCTGCCCCCACTGCGACGGCTCCCGCTACGGCGACGCGGCGCGTGAAATCCGCCGAGTGCCGGGCGGCGGGGCCGCAGGCGCCCGGGCGGCGGGCGACCGGCAGGCCGACGGGGGCGACGGCCAGACCGACGGGGGCGACGGCGGCCGGGATGCCGCGGGACTGTCCCTGCCGGAGCTACTGGCGCTGACGGTGGACCAGGCCGAACGGGCCTGCGCCGACCTGCCCAAGGTGCGCCGCCACCTGCGCCTGCTGTCCGAGCTGGGACTGGGTTACCTGACGCTCGGGGAGACGACGATGGCCCTGTCCGGTGGCGAGGCGCAGCGGTTGAAGCTCTCGGCCGACCTGGGCCGCGACCAGCACGGCACGGTGTTCGTGCTCGACGAGCCGAGCATCGGCCTGCACCCGCTGGACGTGCGCGTGCTGCTGGGCGTGCTGGACCGGCTGGTGGAGCGGGGCGCAAGCGTGGTGGTCATCGAGCACGACCTGGACATGATCGCCAACGCCGACTGGGTCATCGACATGGGCCCGGGCGGCGGCGAGGCGGGCGGCCGCGTGGTCGCCGCCGGCACCCCGGAGCAGCTGGCCGCCGACGCCGAGCACACCGGCAGCCTCACCGGCCGCTACCTCGCCACCCACCTTCACCGAGGTCGGTCAAAGTAACCATCGAGATCGGTAGATATCACCACCGAAGTCGGTCGATATCACCACCGAAGTCGGTCGAAGTTGCAGCGGAGACGGGCACCACTCCCTCAAGCCCCAGCTGTCGCCAGCCCGCGCAGTAGGCTGAGAGTCGATGGACCCATTCGGCGCGGCCAGATACCGCATCAGCGCCATTGATCTGCCGCCCGAAGGACCGGACCACGAGATAGGGAGCAACCTCGGGGCCTATATGGTGACCTACCTTGTGGAGCCTGACGACGCTGCCGCGTACACCCTCGGGATTCACTCCGCCCGACCGGGTATTCGTGCTCTTACCGGGGTGTACGCGACACCGAAGGAGTGGGTCGCATGCATCATTAGTCGCGGCACACCGTTTCTAGGCGACACTCGTGACCCGCATTCATTCGTGGAGATCAGACAGGCCCGCCGCTCGGTTGTCGATACGCGGTACATTCAAGATCCGCGGCTGCTACTGCTCATCACTGACTTGAACATCGTGGCGGTGTCAGCGGCCGGCATTGCCTGGTCCACCGGTCGACTCGCGCTCGACGGAATAGATGTTGCCACAACACCGCGCAATGGGTGGCTTGTGTGTAGTCCGCGGAAGGAACCCGGCGATGTCCTGCTGGTCAATTTGCAGGACGGTCGGGTGGCTCTTCGGGTTTGAGGATGTCGAGGCCGGTTGAGGTCGGCGCCATCGGAGCTGCACAGACCGCCACTGCCCGCCCGACGGCCTGCGAGCCGGCTGTCCGGAGACGCGGTGTCCAAATCGATGACAAACGACCGTCGACGCCCGCCAGGCCCGATTCGGCACCCGCATAATTCCAACGATTCGTCCGCAGCCGCTAACACCGTCGAGCCCGTTTGTCATAGATCCGGACACCCCGACCCCACATCCGGACTGCGTCACGTCAGTCGACTGGTATGACCTCCACGAAGCGGCGGTCCTCCTTCGCGAGGGCCCACATCGAGCCCATCACCGCAGCGTTACCCGCCACCTGCCCCGACAGAACTCGCACCATCGCCATCCCGGGCGCCGTCGGCGCCCTCGACGTCCTTCCGGGGCCGGCCCCTGCCCCGCATGGGCGCGGCCTTGACGCCCCGACCGGCGTCGTCGAGCGCGCGCCGCAGGATGATCTCGATCTGGGCGTTGACCGAGCGCAGGTCGTCGGCGGCCCACTTGGCGATGGCCGCGTGGACCGCCGGATCGAGCCGCAGCAGGACCTGCTTGCGCTTACCGCCCGTCATCGGCGCCCTCCGTCACCGAGCCGACCGACCTCAGGCGTACAGGGAGCCGGCGTTGACGACTGGCTGCGTGCGCTGGTCGGAGCAGAGCACCACCAGCAGGTTGGAGACCATCTGGGCGCGACGCTCGTCGTCCATGGACACGATGTCGTCGGCCTCCAGCCGCTTGAGGGCCTGGTCGACCATGGTCACCGCACCCTCGACGATCTGCTCGCGGGCGGCGATGACGGCGCCGGCCTGCTGCCGCTGCAGCATCGCCTGGGCGATCTCCGGGGCGTAGGCGAGCGAGGAGATGCGCACTTCGATGATCTCCAGGCCGGCAATCGCCACGCGCGCAGCGACCTCCTCCGCGAGTTCGGCGGAGACCAGATCGGTGCCGCCACGCAGCGAGGTCTCGCCCGGGCCGGGCTCATCGTAGGGGTGAGTGGTGGCCACGTGCCGCAGCGCCGATTCGGCCTGCGCCTTGATGAAGTCCTCGTAGGCCTCGACGGCGAATACCGCGCGCGCCGTGTCGGCCACCTGCCAGACGACGATGGCGGCGATCTCCACGGGGTTGCCGTCCAGGTCATTGACCTTGATCTCGCTGGTCTCGAAGTTGTGGACCTTGATGGACACCTTCTTGCCGGATGTCAGCGGCGGCAGCAGGACCAGGCCGGTGCGGCGCACGGTGCCGATGTAGCGGCCGAAGAACTGGCGCACACTGGTCTGTCCCGGTGCGACCACCGCGAAGGACGTTAATAGCAATACGACCGCAAAGACGGCCCCGAGCAGACCCCCACCCGCGAGCGGGAGACCGCCACTCTCATCCCCTTTCTCTATCACCGTAATGCCGACACCGAAGGCGAGCACCGATCCGGCGAACACCAACAGCAACGTGAACAGGCCTAAGAAGGCAAGCCCGGAACCCACGCAGGTGACGGGCCTCTCCGCTATATCGACACGTCCTGCAGCAGGGACGGGGTCCTGCTGGGGAGCAGTGACGCGCGGCGTCGTGGACATGGCGACCTCCGGTTCCAGCCGCAGCGGCGGAGGTGAACCCTCCCGACTCCCGCAGCAGCTATAGCAATATGATAGCTATTTTTAGACGGGAGGCAAGCTCCTTCCCCTGCCACCACCCACCCGCAGGCCCACGCCTGTCACCAGATGCACCACTTTCAATCACATCGCGCGCACCACGCCGCCAGAAACGGCCCGATTCCGCCGAACCACCGAGCGCTCAGAACCGGGCAGGCTCCTAAAGTGGTGCATTCCGTGCCACCTTGACCGAGCCCGTGCCCCGGTTCCGGCCTCCTACACAGGTGAACTCGGCACGGGTAGAGCCACCGCCTGGGAGGCGAGGCGAGCCCAGTAGCTGTGCCCGCCGTCGGGCCGGCCCCGTAGCCTGGTGCCATGACCCCGCAGGACGCGCCCTCGCTCTTCGACGCCGCGGCCGACGCCAGCGGCCCGATCGTCGACGACCCCACTCGCCCGCTGGCGGACCGGCTGCGGCCGCGCACACTCGACGACGTCGTCGGTCAGGACCACCTGCTGGCCGCGGACGCCCCGCTGGGGCGGATGGTCGCGGCCGGCCGCCTGGCCTCTATCATCCTGTGGGGCCCACCCGGCTGCGGGAAGACGACCATCGCCCGGCTGCTGGCGGATCGCACCGGCCTGGTGTTCGAGCAGGTGTCGGCCACCTTCTCCGGCGTGGCCGACCTGCGCAAGGTTTTCGCCGCCGCCGCGCGCCGCCGCGAGGTCGGCCAGGGCACCCTGCTGTTCGTCGACGAGATTCACCGCTTCAACCGCGCCCAGCAGGACTCCTTCCTGCCGTACGTCGAAGACGGCACCGTGGTGCTCGTGGGCGCCACCACCGAGAACCCCAGCTTCGAGCTCAACGGGGCGCTCCTGTCCCGCTGCCAGGTACTGGTGCTGCACCGCCTCGACGACGACGCCCTGGC